>NZ_JAPCIN010000022.1:0-388892 GCF_025910025.1 Priestia sp. JV24 | reverse complement strand
AATGGGTCAGATGCCGATGCAAGGAGGAATGCCGCCAATGTACGGAGGGATGGGTCAAATGCCGATGCAAGGAGGAATGCCGCCAATGCAAGGAGGAATGGGTCAAATGCCGATGCATGATTGCGGATGTCGCGATTTCTCAGCACCCGTTGGTCATCAGCAGCCTCATTCTTTAAATGAGTGGATGTTCATGCAACAAACAAATCCACGCTCTTTTTAATAAATCCTTTACCCTAGATAAAAGGGATGTATTTTTGGATCTTTAGTATAAATATAGAATTTTATTAATTGAAACGTCATGAGAAAAAGAATAGTTCTTACTCTTTTTCCATGACATTCAATTTTTTGCAAATATTAATCACATCTTTTGGGTGTTTTCTTACATAAGAGAGTTTGGTAGAGTTTTTTAAGTATAAATACAGGGAAAAGAAGGCAAAAGCTCTATATTAAAGGGGAAAGGGTGTTTTTAGAATGATATTAGAAGTCACAGCTGCAACCTTACATGATGCTAAAGTTGCCCAGGAACATGGTGCCGATCGTATAAGTCTTGTAACTGGAATCGGAGAAGGCGGCTTAACCCCAAGCTACGGTTTGATGAAAAAAGTGAAAGAAACGATACATATCCCAATATTTGTGATGATTCGTCCACATAATCAATCTTTTCAATATGATGAAGACGATTTGCAAACAATGATTGAAGATATTCACTATGCAAGAGAAATTGGCATTGATGGAATTGAAATTGGCTGTTTAACAGAGGACAAAATTATCGATGAGCAAGCTTTAAAGCGACTGCTGGATGCGGCAGGAGAAATGAACGTAACGTTCCACTTAGCATTTGATGAAATCAGTGATCAAGAAAAGGCGCTTGAAACGCTTTTAAGCTATAAGCAAATTCAGCGTGTCATGACTTCAGGAGCGGATAAAAGTGCACTAAACGGTATTCCTCATATTAAAAAACTGTTAAGAAGAATGAAAGATAAAGATATTATTTTAATCGGGACAAAAGGGCTGAAACCTGAAAATCTTCAAGCGTTCTTATCCGTTACTCCCGTGAAAGAAATTCGTATCGGTTCAGGGGTTCGAGTGAATTGTCAATATACGAAACCGCTTGACCCAAGGAGTGTAAAAGCTGCAAAAGAAACGATGAATAAGCAAAAGTAACAGAAGTGCTACAAGGAATTGTAGCACTTTTTTATTTGGAAACAGAAAGGGACTTATTACATAGTTTTCCCTAAATGGAAAACATCATAAAACCCTGTGAATCCTTGATACATAAGAGAAATGCTGTGTTTTTTCGACTTTAGAGTGAAATAGGAATAATTTCATATTTTCAGAATAATCATTGACAGTGATAATCATTATCATTTATTGTTGTAATTGTTAATGAAAATCATTATCAATTGAATAAACAGGAGGATATGATATGTCAACGTCAACGAAACAACTTACATCAAACGAAATGCTGCTTGCTATGCAAAATGAACGTGAATCCAATGCAAGGTCTTATCCTAGACGCCTTCCTATTGCAATTAAACAAGCAAAAGGCGCCGTAATCACGGATATGGATGGAAAAGAGTATATTGATTGTTTAGCAGGAGCCGGCACGCTTGCTCTTGGTCATAACCATTACGTAGTCCATGAAGCAATACAAGACGTTTTAGCAAAATCTATTCCTTTACATACATTAGATTTAACAACGCCTGTGAAAGAAGCTTTTATCGATGAAGTATTTGCTAGTTTGCCAGAACAATTTGCAAACAAAGCGAAAATACAGTTTTGCGGTCCAACTGGAGGAGACGCAATTGAAGCGGCTTTGAAGCTTGTAAAAACAGCAACCGGCAACCGAACGATTTTATCTTTTCAAGGGGGATATCACGGCTCCACGCACGGAACGTTAAGCATCAGCGGTACAACGAGTCCCAAAAAGCACATTCATGCGCTAGTGCCCGATACACATTTTCTACCTTATCCATATGAATACCGCTGCCCGTTTGGCGTAGGTGCTGAAGGTCACACTTACATTAGTACATACATTGAAAATATGCTGGATGATCCTGAAAGCGGAATTGTTACTCCGGCGGGTGTTGTAGTAGAAATTGTGCAAGGAGAAGGAGGCTCTGTTCCGGCGCCGATTCCATGGTTAAAAGAGCTTCGCAGAATCACAAAAGAACGAAACATTCCGCTTATTGTCGATGAAGTTCAAACTGGAATTGGACGAACAGGAAAGCTGTATGCATTCGAGCACGCTGATATTCAACCGGATGTATTAGTGCTATCTAAAGCAATTGGAGGCAGCCTTCCTTTATCAGTCGTTCTATATGATAAAAAGCTGGATCAATGGGAAGCGGGTGCACATATCGGCACCTTTAGAGGAAATCAGCTTGCGATGGCTACAGGACAAGCCACTCTGCAATTTATAAAACAAGAAAACTTACCTGCACATGCTCATGAATTAGGAGCTTATATTCAGAGTCAGCTAAAACATATTCAAAAGCAAGTATTCTCAATTGGTGATGTACGCGGAAGAGGTTTGATGCTGGGCATTGAAATCATAGACGCAACAAAGCCGGCTAATAAAATCGGCAGTCATCCTGCAAACGGTGAGTTAGCTAAGCTGATTCAAAAAGAATGTTTCGACAGAGGCGTCATTTTAGAAGTGGGTGGAAGACATGGTGCTGTTATTCGTCTGCTTCCTCCATTAATTTTAACGAAACAACAAACCGACGAAGTGTTGACAAGATTTGAAGAAGCGATAAAAGCAGCAGAAGAGAAGTGGGTGAATAAATAAAATGGCGCCGTTTGAAAAGTGGTTTTTATCATCATCCAAAGAAAGCCTCGAGAATTATGAAGCCATGATGGGCGGAATGACAGAGATGATTAAACGTCACTACCATACACTAAAATCCCCTTATACTCACATAGACGTTGACGAACTATCGAACTTAGTCAATCGTGCGGTCTATTTTAGCGAACACGAACAGCCGCTAGAAGATCTGTTTGATGACGTACAAGCCGTAGTGATGGATCATTCGCTTCATGTTTCGCATCCCGGGGCAATGGCACACTTGCATTGTCCTCCGATTATACCGGCCCTTGCTGCGGAAGTGATGATTTCTGCTTTGAATCAATCTATGGACTCGTGGGATCAAAGTCCGGCAGCTACGTATATAGAAGATCAAGTGATTGATGAGTTAACACAACAAATTGGTTATCCAAGCTCTTCTTCCGGCGTTTTTACAAGCGGAGGGACTCAGTCGAATTATATGGGCCTTCTGCTTGCTCGTAATGAATATTGTCATGCTGCATTTTCAATTGATGTTAGTGAAGAAGGTTTACCGCTCCAAGCTAAAAAACTGCGGATTTTCTGCTCCGAAAAAGCCCACTTTACGGTGCAGCAATCTGCAGCTCAGCTTGGGCTGGGCATGAATGTAGTGGTGAGTGTAAAGTGCAATGAAAGGCACGAGATGGACATAGAAAATTTAGAAGAAGCAATACGGGAAGTTAAAGCAGAGGGAAACCTTCCCTTTGCTGTTGTAGCAACGGCAGGCACGACGGATTTTGGAAGCGTAGATCCTCTTTTTGAAATGAGTAAGCTAGCTAAAAAAGAAGGACTTTGGCTTCATGCTGACGCCGCTTATGGAGGAGCGCTGCTATTTTCACATAAATATCGTGAACGCTTAAAAGCTCTTGAACGGGCAGATTCTATTACGATGGATTTTCATAAGTGGTTTTATCAGCCGGTAAGCTGCGGGGCATTTCTAGTGAAGAATTCAGCTATGTTCAAACACATTCAGCTTCATGCAGATTATTTAAATCCTGAAGAAGATGAGCATGTACATTTGGTAGATCGCAGTATTCAAACGACCAAACGATTTGACGCCTTGAAGCTATGGCTGACTTTCCGTGCAGTAGGTACAAATGAGTATGGAAAAATGGTTGATCATACGATTGAAACGGCTAAGCAGACAGCTGAACATTTACGAAAGCAGAGGAATATTACGGTGTTAAATGATCCTTATATGAACGCGGTTGTATTTCGCTATGTGCCAGATACTTTATATAGTGATTGTCAAAAACAGCAGCACTATGAAAATAAGTTAAATCAGCGTATTCAGCAGCATTTATATGAAAAAGGCACTTTTATCATGGCAAAAACAAAGCATAAAGAGCAAGCTTATTTAAAGCTAACGATGTTAAATCCTATGATTACAGTTGATTCTGTTGCCACTCAGTTAGAGGAAGTCGTGGCTTTAGGAAAAGAGTTGGAGAAAAAGGAGGAGGGATTACGTGAACGCTCAGTTATCGGCTAATTTTATTACAATGCAAAATATTATTAATTGCTATATTCGAGAAACAGGTAAGGGAGTATGGCAGTCCGTTTCAGAAATGAAAAGCGAAGAAACGCTCGTTCTTAGGCTAGAAAAACAGCCGGTAACTCTTTACTTTCCAGTAAAGTACCGTTCAGCTACCGGACGTCACTTGTTCTTTCCGGTCTTTTATTATCGCATTCAGAAAGAGGAGCTCAAGGAGTTAGATGTCGTCACTCTTTTAGCCTTTCTTTTAAAAGAAGTAACAGATCATTTACTACAGGTAAATGAGCTGATTGTACGTGTGCTATTAAGCTACGAAAATATGAAATTGTTCATTGAAAAAAGACAGAAAGAGTTAGAAACGTGCTATAAATGGGACAAAACGTTCTTAGAATCTGAGCAGTCATTGCTTATTGGCCACCAGCTGCATCCGACACCTAAAAGCCGTCAAGGGATATTACCTGAAGAAGAAGAGGTGTTTGGGCCTGAAGTGAACGGCAGATTTCAGCTTCATTATTTTAGAGCACATAAATCGCTTGTTGCAGAACAGTCCGCCGAGAGTCAAACCGCTTCACAGCTTATTAAAGAGCAGTTGAAAAAAGATAAGAAGGCTTCTGAAGAATTCATACAGTCGTATTGCCAAGCGGATGATTATTCACTTATACCTATGCATCCGCTGCAAGCTCGTTATCTTTTAGGAAAAGAAGAAGTGTGTGAATGGATTCAAAAAGGCCGGCTTGCTTATCTAGGGCCACACGGTCAGCCGTTTTATCCGACTTCGTCTGTTCGAACCGTATACAGTGAAGATGCAGATGTGATGTACAAATTTTCTATTCCGGTGAAGATTACGAATTCACTGAGAGTGAATAAACGCAAAGAATTAAGCAGAGGTGTAGAAGTGAGTCGTTTATTGCAAGAAGGATTACAGGCGGAGCTTCAAGAAAATCATCCGGCTTTTCAAGTGATTGAAGATCCTGCTTACATCACGATCGGAAAAAAGGAGTTTGGGTTTGAAGTCATGATTCGAAGCAACCCTTTTCAAGGTGAGCAAGGGAACCGTACAACACTCCTAGCAAGTTTGTGTCAAGATCATGTGTTTGGGAAAGCTTCTCAAATTGAAAATATTATTAATCATATTGTTTCAAGTGAAAATAGTACGAATGAAGACATAAGCAAGCGCTGGTTTAAACGCTATTTAGATGTCTCTTTTCATCCTATGATGTGGCTTTACACTCAAAAAGGAATTGCGCTGGAAGCTCATCAGCAAAATTCCGTTATTAAACTTGATGAAAACGG
Source organism: Priestia sp. JV24 (assembly GCF_025910025.1). Classification (NCBI taxonomy): domain Bacteria; kingdom Bacillati; phylum Bacillota; class Bacilli; order Caryophanales; family Bacillaceae; genus Priestia; species Priestia sp. JV24. The sequence continues at coordinate 383,283 of NZ_JAPCIN010000022.1, read as the reverse complement.
ATATCCATCGGTGTTTTACTACCGTGACAACCAAGGCTATTACTTTATGAAATCAAAGGAACAAGAGCTTCGCAAGCTGCTTCCTTCCTTAAACGGAGAAAGCGATACGGTATGTGATGATGCTGTAGCAGAAGAAAGATTTCGTTATTACGTATTTTTTAATCATATTTTAGGATTAGTTAATGCTTTTGGTGCAGCTGGCCTCGTTCAAGAGTCAGATCTGCTATTGATTCTGCGACAAGAAATAGAGAGGTACAAAGAAAAAGATCATACGGGGCTTGTTTCATCGATGTTAGAAGAGAAAGTGCTTCCTTGCAAAGCCAATTTCTTAACGCGCGTTCATGATATGGATGAGCTGGTAGGCTCTCTTGAAACGCAGTCTGTTTATGTAAATGTTGAAAATCCTCTGTACGAATCTGCAGGTGTACGGGTATGAAATCGGCATTACAAACGCAGTATCCATTTATGATGCAGCAAAAGGAGCAGAGCATCACCTTTCGCTCTGTTTCTTTTGCAAAAGATTTCGAACGGCTGTACAAGTGGATGCATGAACCGCATGTTATTCCGTACTGGAATTTAAATATTTCAAAACAGGCGTATGAACAGCATTTAAAAATATTTCTAGCTGATTCCCATCAAAAACTGCTAATTGGAGAAATTGACGGTGTGCCTATGAGCTATTGGGAATCTTATACGGTTGACGGCGATATTATCAGTAACTATTACCCTTATGAAAAAGGAGACCAAGGGATTCATTTATTAATTGGAGACCCTGCTTTTTTAGGAAAAGGCTATATTTATCCGCTCCTTCTTAGTTTACTAAAGCACAAGTTCGAGGTAGCAGATACTGCTAAAGTAATAGCGGAACCAGATATACGAAATGAAAAGATGATTGCAGTATTTAAAAAATGCGGGTTTCAATTTATGAAAGAAGTGTCGCTGCCTGATAAAACAGGCGTACTGCTGAAATGTGAAAGAACAGTATTTGAAAGAAGGTGGAGCGAATGGAACAACGGGACATTTTAGACGTAATTGGAGTAGGAGTTGGTCCATTTAATTTAGGATTAGCAGCTTTAATTGATAAAACAGATTGTACATATAAATGTTTTGAACAAAAAAAGGAGTTTAATTGGCATCAAGGAATGCTTTTAGAAGGGACAACTCTTCAAGTTCCGTTTATGGCAGACGTGGTCACGATGGTGGATCCGAAGAGTCCGTACACGTTCTTAAATTATTTGCATGAGCATGAGCGCTTGTATCAGTTTTATTTCTTTGAGAAGTTTCACATTCCGAGAAATGAATACAATCATTATTGCCGCTGGGTAGCGAGCCAGCTGAGTGGGCTTGAATTTAACAGCACAGTAAAAGAAGTAAAAATGCATGAAGACGCTAAACCTTTTTATGAAGTAACGGTTGAAAAAGAAGGAAAGCTTCATACCTATTACAGCTATCATCTTGTAACCGGAGTAGGTACACAGCCCGTAGTGCCAAGAGACTTTCAATCAGTAGCCAGCGATACGTTCTATCACTCCGCTCAGTACAAAATGAATCGTGAACAAACGCTGAAGGCTAAAAGTATTACCGTAATTGGCTCTGGTCAAAGCGCAGCTGAAATTGTCTATGACTTACTTCAACAGCAGCCTCAGTTTGACTATAAGCTGAATTGGTATACGCGCTCAAAAGGGTTTTATCCGATGGAATATTCAAAGCTTGGCCTTGAACATTTTTCGCCTGATTATACCCGCTATTTTTACAGATTGCCCCAAGAGAAAAAAGAGAGCGTTTTACGAAATCAAGCTCTTTTATACAAAGGAATAAGCTTTGAAACGATCGGTGATATTTATGATTTGATTTACGAACGAACAATTGGAGGAAAAGAAGTGCCGCTAACGATGCGCGCGCTTACGGAACTTGCAGGCGTTGAAAAGACAAACGATACACATCTTCTTACTCTTCACCAATACGAGCAGGACTCGTTTGAAAAAGAAGAAAGTGAAATTGTCATTATGGCCACGGGCTATCATGCAAAAGAGCCTTCTTTTATGGAAGGTTTAAAAGAACATTTGCTGTTTGATGAAAAAGGACAGCTGAAAATTAACGAACTCTATCAAGTTGAGATGAAGAAAAAAGGCGCCCCGCTATTCGTTCAAAACCGAGAACTTCATACACACGGGGTTGGAGCACCAGACTTAGGTTTAGGCGCTTATCGCAATGCTGTCTTGATTAATCAAATTGCAGGTAAAAACGTGTATAAAATATATAAAAATACTGTTTTCCAAAAGTTTGGGTTTTAAGAGATGATTTCTCCGCGCTTTGTTTTTATCTGTTTATTTATGACCATGACGTCGGAAGTGTTATTATCACCATTTTATCCGCAGTATTTTACAAGTGCTTTCCATGTGGATGGAGTTGCAATGACGTCTTTTTTTATTATTTGCTGCCGGATTGTGGTCATTGTTATGACTCCTTTATGGGGAATGCTGCTTAAGAAGTGGAAAGTAAAACATATAATCGTAGCGTCACTTCTAATGACAGCCTTAGTTAAAGTCATTCTGAGTGAAGTTTCTACTTTTTATGGGTTTTTAGCCACTTCGTTAGTATTACTTGTGTTTCAAAGCAGTTTATATCTTTTATACCCATATTTAGTAGGCGGCATGAAAAATGGACAGAAAAAGGCAGGTGCTGCAACAACCTATGTATTTATTGTTCATACGGCTATTATTGTCGCTAGCTTGTTTGGAAGTGCGATTATTGCATGGGAAATGCCGCTTAAAGTATATCAATACTTTGCTTTAGCTGATATGGTACTGGCCGTATGGCTCGTAACAAGAAAAGCTTCATCTTTAAAAAAAGAAAAAACACCAGCATACACTCAAAGTATAAACGAGCCTATTTTTTTCTATTTGCTGGCTATTTTCTTTTTTCACCTTGGACACAATGTCATTCGCCCTTATTTTACATTGTTTACAAGTGACACATATGGCATGAGCAGTCAAGGCAGCGCTTTGTTATATGTGATGCCGAGTATTATGGCGATCGTCTTAAAGCTTGCGGTACCTACAAAGCTATTTAATAGAAAAGTTATACCGCTTTTTTATAGCGTAACGGGTGCTAGTGCTTTACTGCTATGTTTGCAAGCATATGCCGATCATCTCAGCATGTTTATTATAAGTCGAATTTTATATGGAGCCGGGTTTTATCTCAGCATGGTTATACTTGATATCTACTTATTTCAAAAAAGCAAAGAAGGAGCTGCTTACTATTACAGCTGGCTTATTGCTGTTCAAAATATTGCCCTGCTGATTGCACCGCTTTTAGCACTAGAAATCAGCAAAGTAAATTTAGCGCTTCCTTTAGCAGTTGGTGCCGTTGCTTTGCTAGCTGCTAGCGCTGTAATGCCGTTGCGTAATAAAACAATCCCTATTCTAAGACAAGTAAAGGAGAATGAAGGATGAAAATCAAAGAAACGAATCTTTCCGTATTTAATAAGCAATCATGGGAAAAAGCAAATCGCCAGCTTTTAGCTAAAATGCTGCGGGAATTCATGTATGAAAATATTATTGAGCCAAAACAGCTGCAAAAGCAGGGTGCGCTTGCCACGTATCGATGGGAAGACCACCGAGGCGTTACGTATACATATCAAGCGAAACAGCGATTGTTTGACAGTTTTTCTGTACTGCCAGAAAGTATTAAGCTGACATCTAAAGCGTCAACCCCTACATTTTCAGAAGCGCTGCAGCTGTTAATTAGCTTATCTGAAGACAAAGGAATGTCTAGCTCAACTGCAGGTCACTTAGCAAAAGAATATTTTCATACACTAGTAGCAGATTTGCATTTGCAAAATCGAAAATCAGCGGATGAATTAGCAGATATGGATTATGCAGAGCTAGAAGGTGAAATGACGGGACATCCTTGGATTACGTATAATAAAGGGCGCATTGGGTTTGGCTATGATGACTATCTTCGGTTTGCGCCCGACCAAAAACAAAAAATTCAGCTTTCATGGATTGCTGTAGCGAAGCAAATTGCTTCTTTTCATTCATTAGATAACCTCGGCTTTGATGATGTTATGAAACAGGAGATAAGCGGTGAGACGCTAGCTGAATTTGAAAAAGAATTAACAAGCCAAGACCTTTTAGCAGCGGACTATTACTATATTCCCGTCCATGAATGGCAGTGGATGAACGTGATTGTTCCTTTATTCGCTGAATACATTGCAAATGATTTAATTGTTCCGTTAGGAGAAGGTGAAGATCAATACTTGCCTCAGCAGTCGATTCGGACATTTGTGAATACAACAAATCGAGATAAGTATCACGTGAAGCTTCCCATGAGTATATTAAATACGCTTGTGTACAGAGGCCTTCCAAGTGAGCGGACGGTAATTGCTCCTCAAGTCACTCAGCATATAAAAGGCATAAGAGATCGCGACACGTTTTTAAAAGATACGTGCAAAGTAGGGCTTTTAGGCGAAGTGGCTACGTTAAACGTATCTCAGCCAACGTTTGCTTCTATTAAAAACGCACCTTATCAGTATTTAGAAATGCTTGGAGTCGTTTGGCGTGAAAGCATTTATCAAGAGTTAGAAGAAGGCGAGCGTGCGATTACGCTAGCTGCGTTATTACATGTTGACAGTGAAGGACAAGCTTTAGTTTCGTCATATATAAAAAGGTCGGGCCTGACTCCTAACGAGTGGATTGATGCGCTAACCAGCGCTGTTTTGCCGCCGCTACTTCACTACTTGTATCAATACGGAACTGTATTCTCCCCCCACGGGCAAAATACGGTACTGGTTCTCAAAAATAACAAGCCGGTTCGAATTATTATGAAAGATTTTGTAGACGACGTGAATATTAGTGATCAGCCGTTTGAAGAACTGCAGCAGTTATCTTTTGAATTAAAAGAAGTGCTGCGCAGCGAAGAGCCAGAAGGATTGACGCAGTTTATTTTAACAGGGTTATTTATTTGTCACTTCCGCTATTTAGCGACTATTTTAGAAGAGCATGAAGGTGTAGAAGAAGAGGACTTTTGGAAAAGTGTACGAGCAGAAATTTTACATTATCAGGCATCATTTCCACATTTACAGAAAAGATTTGAATTATTTGATTTATTGCGTCCAACTATTACTAAGTTAACGTTAAATCGAAATCGAATGTTTGATTACGGATACGAAGACGACGGAGATCGTCCTCACGCAAGTGAATATGGAAAGGTACGGAATGCCTTGCATGAAGTTAGTGAAAAAGCTGTTCAATAATAAGGAAAAGCCGCTGGTGTTGTGCCAGCGGCTTTTTTATGGTTAATTCAAAAGCAGGAAGCGAAGGGGATGAGCTGTAGCACTTTAGGAAACACTCATTTTAGGTATGTGTAGAACGTAAAGGTGAGTGAATGAACGATTTAATGGGAGTGGATGTTAAAACAACAAGTACACAAGCTGAAGCAAACGTTTCAGCTTTCTTTTGTCAAAGCACTATTTCAATGTCGCATCGCTACAAGGATAATGGTACAATTGTCTGTATATTTAAAAAAAGAGAGGGAATTACATGAAATCGCATATTCAAAAACATTTAACTTCATATAAAGAGAAATATAAAAATCGCGGTCGGCTGCTAATTAGCTGTCCGGACAAACCGGGTATTGTATCGGCAGTATCTACGTTTTTACATGAGCACGGTGCAAATATTGTAGAATCAAGTCAACATTCAACGAACCACGAAGGGGGGATGTTTTTTATCCGTTTCGAATTTGAATGTGAGGATTTATTAGCTAAAGAAGCAAAACTAGAAGAAAGTTTCAAAAAAATTGCCAATACATTTTCAATGAACTGGCAGTTTACATATGCTCATAATTTGAAAAAAACAGCTATTTTTGTGTCAAAAGAGCCTCATTGTCTGCTAGAGCTGCTGTGGGCATGGGAAAGCGGAGATTTGATGACAGACATTGCTGTCGTTGTGAGCAATCACGAAGATGCGCGCGAAGTGGTTGAATCATTCGGTATACCGTTTAAGCATATACCTGCGACAAAAGACATTCGCCAAGAAGCAGAAGCCAAACAGCTGCAGGTATTAAAAGATTATAATATTGACGTGATTATCTTGGCGCGTTATATGCAAATTTTAACGCCGACTTTTGTGGCTGAAAATCCGTATCGTATCATTAATATTCACCATTCATTCTTACCGGCATTCATTGGAGCACGTCCATATGAACGCGCATATCAACGAGGTGTAAAGTTAATTGGTGCTACGTCTCACTATGTAACAGACGACTTGGATGAAGGACCAATTATTGAACAAGATATTGAACGCGTGAACCACCGTGATGATGCGGATGACTTAAAGAAAAAAGGCCGCTTAATTGAACGCACGGTGCTCGCACGTGCTGTAAAATGGCATTTAGAAGACCGCATTTTAGTGCATGAAAACCGCACAATTGTATTTAATTAACAAAGACTAAGCTGTTAAAAAAGTAGTTTAGCCGAAGGAAGATCCGAACGATGAATCGAGATTCTTGGCAGAGAATCTAACTCGTTCGGATCTTTTTATTTTGATAGTGAACGTAGATTTAATCTATTTAGTTGCTTCTAGCGGTTGATTGGAGGGCAAGGCGAAGACTCCTGCGGGGAAAGCGGAACAGATGAGATCCCCCAAGTGTAAGCGACGAGTAGGCTCATCAGCCGCCCGCGGAAAGCAAAGCCTTGCACGGAGAGCAACCGCGGTGTCATAAGCGATTCATACTCGATTATTTAATTGATTTTGTTAGGTCTCATTCTCGTTTTTTTAGGGGGAATTGCGTATCTAAATGATAAAAAACTTTTCTGCATGAGCTGAGATTTAGTTGTTTACTTAGCTCGTGAACACTTATACAATAGAAAAGGACTTTTTAATAAAGGAAGTGTCGGAAGTGAAACAATATCTTGAACTTTGCGAGCATGTGTTAGCAAATGGAACAAAAAAAGAAGATCGGACAGGAACAGGTACAATTAGCACATTTGGCTATCAAATGCGTTTTAATTTACAAGAAGGTTTCCCGGTATTAACGACAAAAAAACTTCATTTAAAATCAATTATTCATGAACTGCTTTGGTTTTTACAAGGAGATACAAACGTTAAGTATTTACAAGATAACGGCGTGCGCATTTGGAATGAATGGGCGGATGAAAACGGCGAGCTTGGCCCTGTGTATGGGCATCAGTGGCGTTCATGGCCAACGCCGGACGGAGAAAAAATTGATCAGATTACCAATGTTATCAATCAAATTAAAAACAACCCTGATTCTCGCCGCTTAATGGTAAGCGCCTGGAATGTGTCTGATGTAGACAATATGGCTTTACCGCCGTGTCACTGCTTATTTCAGTTTTACGTAGCGGACGGCAAATTGTCTTGTCAATTGTATCAGCGTTCAGCTGATATTTTCCTAGGCGTACCGTTTAACATTGCTTCATATGCGCTACTTACAATGATGGTGGCACAAGTGTGTGATTTAGAGCCGGGTGATTTTGTTCATACGTTTGGCGATGCGCATATTTACAGCAATCACATTGAACAAGTAAACCTGCAGTTGACGCGTGAGCCTCATGCTTTGCCAAAAATGAAAATCAATCCAGACGTAAAATCAATTTTTGACTTTAAATTTGAAGACTTTGAGTTAGTAGACTATAATGCGCATCCTCACATCAAAGGAGCTGTGAGCGTATGATTTCCCTCATTGTCGCAATGGATCAAAACAGGCTGATCGGTAAAGAGAATGATTTGCCATGGCGTCTTCCGGAAGATTTAAAGTATTTCAAGCGCATCACAACGAGTCATACGATTGTAATGGGAAGAAAAACATTTGAATCAATTGGACGACCGCTTCCTAATCGCGAAAATGTGGTTCTTACGCGTCAAAAAGATTATCAGCAAGAAGGAGCAACCGTTATTCATTCAGTTGAGGAACTAGAAGCATTAGATGCTGAAAAAGAAGACGAGCTCTTCGTGATTGGCGGAGCTACTCTGTATGAACAAACATTAGACGTTGCAAACCGACTTTATATTACGCATATTGAAGAATCCTTTGAAGGAGATACACATTTTCCTGCGATTGATCTGAGCGAATGGAAAGTTATTTCGAAGCAGCAAGGAATTAAAGATGAAAAAAATCCCTACACGTATTATTTTACCGTATACGAGCGAAGCTGATCTCTTTTGTTTATAAAAAACGCGAGTCTGGGACAAAGTATGTTAGTCGAAGAAAGATCCGAACGTTGAATCGTTCGGATCTTTTCATTATAAGGATGAAGGTAGATTTCATGTATGTAGGTGCTTTTAGCAGTTGAGTGGAGGCTCACCGGCCGCCCGCGGAAAGCAAAGTCTCGCATGGAAATCAAATGCGGTGTAACAAGCACCCCTTACTAGCTAGCTTCTATACTCCATTTATTCGTCTTTAGATTGATTTCGTTATGTTTCAATCTCTTTTTATATTGATTTTAATTGCTTCATCATTTCGTGAAAAGCCGCTGGGCTCACAAACTGTTCAGGGCTCCAGTTAGCTTCAATCCATTGAATCAGCTCGCTTGGTGTATTAAAAATTTCTCCGCTCGTATCTGCTTTGCGAAGCATGTATCTATCGTTTTCTTCATCTGCAACTATTTCGCACGGAACGGCACTTTCAAGACTTTGAAGTGAAAACTCCATCTATTCCACAACCTTTCTTAATTTATACCTGTTATCGCATCAGCTGCATGTAGAAAGTATGGGCAATTTTGTAAGTCTATTTAGCGTTTGCTAAACATATGTAAAGTATGTGGACAGTAAAATAGTTGGAAAAGTTTTTTTAGTTATTATTAATGAAAAATAATGATTTTTCTAAATTTTTTGTGATATAATGTACAAATTAATAATGGTAGAAGAGGAAGGAAGTTGGTTATGAAACAACAAGTAGATAATCGAACAAAACACGTACATTTAGAGGACATCATGATTGCAAATCAATTGATTAAAGATGTTGTTGTGCATACACCACTACAGCGTAATGACGTTTTGTCTGAACGATATGAATGTAATATCTATTTAAAACGTGAGGATTTACAGGTGGTGCGCTCATTTAAAATTCGCGGTGCGTACAATCGAATCAAAAAGTTATCCCCAGAAGAATTAGAAAATGGAATTGCCTGTGCAAGTGCAGGAAACCACGCACAAGGTGTAGCATATGCGTGCCGTCATTTAAACATCGATGGTAAAATCTTTATGCCGAGCACAACGCCGCGCCAAAAAATTAATCAAGTGAAATTTTTAGGCAAAGATAACGTAAAGGTCGTACTAATCGGAGATACGTTTGATGATTCTTATGAACAAGCTATTGCATGCAGTGAAGAGGAACATCGAACATTTATTCACCCATTTAATGATGTAGACGTTATTGCAGGACAGGGTACAGTAGCCGTTGAAATGTTCAATGATTGTGAAGATGAAATTGACTACGTATTTGCGGGTATCGGCGGGGGCGGATTAATTTCCGGTGTCGGCACATACGTAAAAAGCATCTCGCCTCAAACAGCTGTGATTGGGGTAGAACCAGCAGGCGCGCCTGGTATGCAGACATCTTTAGCAAATGGAAATGTAGTGACGCTACCGGCAATCGATCCATTTGTAGACGGAGCAGCTGTTAAAACAGTTGGAACGCTTCCGTATGACATCAGTAAAGAACTTGTGGATGATATTGTAGTTGTTCCTGAAGGCAAGGTTTGTACAACCATTTTATCTCTATACAATGAAAATGCGATTGTAGCAGAACCAGCAGGAGCTCTTTCGATTGCTGCTCTTGACTCATACCGTGAGCAAATTAAAGGAAAAACGGTTGTTTGCGTCATCAGCGGAGGAAACAATGACATTGGACGTATGCAAGAAATCAAAGAACGTTCAATGATTTATGAAGGATTACAGCATTATTTTATCGTTAATTTTCCTCAGCGCGCAGGAGCTCTTCGTGAGTTTCTAGACGAAGTGCTTGGACCGACAGACGATATTTCGCGCTTTGAGTATACGAAAAAGAATAACAAAGACAGCGGACCGGCACTTGTGGGAATTGAGCTCAAGCATAAAGAAGATTATTATCCACTGATTAATCGTATGGACAAAAAAGGATTCCCTTACACAGAAATTAATAAAGAAAGCAACTTGTTTCACTTATTTATTTAAATAGAAGGTCGTTTTAAAAAGGAATGCTTCATCAACTGTCGAATAAGTTGATGAAGCATTTTTATTTTAAAAAATATTTGTGTTTTCTTTTTATTTTATCAAGACAGAAAGTGCCTGAAGCATTATAATAAAATAAACGGGTAAAAAGAGGGTTGATCGCCTTGCTATTAAAAAGCCTTGAATTTAAACATGTCAGTGGTCAAAAAGTAAAAATTACTGAAATTCCAGTTTTAGAGGAAAATAGCACGTTTCGGTTCATGTTATCTGCAAAACTTGATTTATTTATTAGACAAATCACGAACGAATCAGTTCCGAAGCAAACCTACTCGTTTCAAGAATATTTAAAACGCGTGTTGAAATGGAAAGATTACGAACAGCTCTTTAAGTCTCATGTATTAAAACATAATGCATAAACGTAAAAGTTGACTTTTCTGAATATTTCAGCGGAGTCAACTTTTTTTGTTAATATAAAAGGTTGAACATGCGTTTTACGAATTAGCAAAACTTGCATTCTATTATAACTATATTGTTGTAAGTGTTCATGTTATACTAGTCTGCAATGCATCTTATAGGGGTGAACACATGGCGAAAATTAAAGTGGTAACGGATTCAACAATTGATTTAACGTTGGAAGAAGCTGAAAAATACGGTATTGAGATGATACCTTTATGTATTAACATTGATAATGAAACGTATTTAGATCGCGTAGAATTAACGCCGACAGATTTTATTGAAAAAATGAAAAATTCAAAAGAATTACCAAAAAGCTCTCAGCCAGCTATTGGTTCTTTTGTTGAAGTATATGAACGATTAGTTAGTGAAGGGTATGACGTCATTTCGATTCATATGACTGGAGGAATGAGCGGAACTGTTCGAGCAGCTGAAAGCGCGGCTCAAATGGTAGAAGGAAACATCACCGTTGTTGATTCTATGTACATTACAAAAGCTCTTTCGTTTCAAGTCTTTGAAGCGGTGAAAATGATTGAAGATGGGCATACAGTAGAAGAAATTATCACGCGCTTGGAAGAGGTGCGTCAAAATACGAATCTTTTTGTCGTAGTTGATACACTTGAAAATTTGGTTAAAGGTGGACGTATTGGACGAGGAAAAGGATTGATCGGTTCTCTTTTAAATATTAAGCCAATTGCTTCTCTAGCTGACGGAGTATATACTCCTGTTGCTAAAGTGCGCAGCCATTCTCAAATTGTTAAGTTTTTAACGAAACAGTTCGAAGAGCATACAGAAGGAAAAAGTATTAAAGGAGTAGGGCTTGTACATGCAGATGGATTTGGACTCGCCTCTAAGTTAAAAGAATCAATTGTGAAGGCAAGGGGCTATACGCAATTTTCGATTGAAGATACGACGCCTATTATTTCAACGCATACAGGTATTGGTGCAATTGGTTTTATGTATTTTGCTGAATAAAGTGGGTTGCTTTTTGCAAGTCACTTTTTTGGCTTTCTCTTTTTTGGAAAAAGAGGAAAGAGAAGTGGACCAACGTGTGATATAATAGAATCAACTTTCTACCAGCGAATGCTGTGCTGGTTACTATTCTTTTGAATCCGGAGTATACCGATGAAAAAATATATTCGAAATTTGAGTGTGTTTAACAAAACGGTTTTATTTTCTACTTTAATTGTAGTTGCCCTTGGAGTCATTTCTTTAGCCATTAGCTATCAAGTTCAAAAAAAGATGGCAAAAGAGACACTAACGCAGCACGCGTTAATTATGGCCGATTTATGGAGGGAGTCTTTATCTAAACAAGACGTAATAGCAGCAGTGGATTCAAGGAACGGGACGATTCCTGAAAAAGACGAGCTAGAAAAGCAGTTCAGAAAGATTTACGAATTGCATCCGTCGTACTTGCAGGGATATATTATGACGACCGAAAAATTCCAGTCGCATGGAAATAAGATTATCGTAACAGCGAATAAGAAAATTAAGCAATCACTAGAGCCATCCATGATTTATTATGGAGGAGAAGAATTTTACAAATCATTTAAGCAAGCAGAACAAGAAAAGAAAAATATCGTAACATCTACATACAAAGACGAATTCGGGACGTGGATAACCGTTTTATCGCCTATTACAAACAGCTCCGGAAAAGTCGTGGCTATTCTTGGTGTAGATATAGATGCAAGCGCTATCTATATCTACCAAAAACGTTTAATTGTGGCTTTGGCCGTTGCGTTTACGATTTTGTTTACCTTCATTATTGTTATTCAAGACTGGGGACTAAGGCGATTAATGTCGCCCCTAGGAGAATTAGTAGAAGGAATTCAAGCAGTAAGTCAAGGGAAGTTTGATGTGAAGCTGACATACGAAGATGATTCTGAGTTAGGGAATGTACACACAAGATTTAATGAAATGACCGAGCGGCTTCAGCAGCTTTTTCAACAAGTGTCAGCAACAAAAGAACAGCTGAACGTAGAAACGAATTTCAATCATTCAAAAGATGGAATTGCTAAAGCGATTGATGAATTGGAAGTTATTATGGAAAAAACGAGAATGCAAAAGGAATTGCAGCGAGCAGAGAAAATGAATGCAATTGGTCAATTAGCTGCTTCTGTAGCCCATGAAATTCGAAATCCTATGACGGTGGTAAAAGGGTTTTTACAGCTTTTTCAAGATAACACAAAGCTTTCAAACACTGAATTAAGTTACATTCATCTTATGATTAACGAAATGGACAGAGCGGAAGCGATTATTCATATTTATCTTTAGCCAAGCCGGATGTTCATCAGCATCGTTTTATTAACTGCTTGGAGTGTATTACAAGCTTAGTAGACTTATTATCTTCTTATGCTTTGTTAACAAATAATATACTCATAGAATTAGACGCAAAAGAAGAGATGTATGTTCGCGGCAGCCGAAACGAATTGAATCAAATTCTGCTTAATATTATGAAAAATGGAATTGAAGCCATGAGAGCTGGAGGAACGCTTCGAGTAGGGCTTTACAAGCGAGAAGGACAGGTACATATTCAAATTGAAGATACTGGTATAGGCATGACCAGTGAACAAGTGAACCGGCTGGGAACAGCATTTTATTCTTTAAAAGAAAAAGGAACAGGGATTGGTCTGATGGTGTCTTATCAACTGGTCGAACAAATGAATGGAAGAATTGAAGTGGAAAGCATACCAGGAAAAGGTTCAACGTTTACCTTGATTTTCCCTAGCTATGACTAAACTTTAACCGTGCAGGAGGAACATATGAAAAGCTGGTCTTATAAATTGTTTTTTTTACTGCTTATTAGTTGTATGATGTTAACAGCCTGTGGTTCCAAAATAGAAAATCCTCTCAATTGGAAGATGGACTCTTTTTCTTATGTTAACCAAGATCAAAAGAAAGTAGGGCTAAGTCAGCTGAAAGGGAACGTTTGGGTAGCTAACTTTATCTTCACAAGCTGTGAAACCGTATGTCCCCCAATGACGGCTCATATGGCTAAATTACAAAAAATGGCCAAGGATGAAGGGCTGGACGTTCGCTTTGTTTCATTTAGCGTAGACCCTGAAGTGGACACTCCACCGAAAATGAAGGACTATGCGACTAAATTTGGCGCTGATTTTTCGAATTGGGATTTCTTAACGGGTTATAAACAAGCGGAAATTGAAAAGTTTGCTCTGGACCAATTTAAAACGATTGTGAAAAAGCCGCAAGAAAATCCGCAGGTTATTCACGGTACGGATTTTTTTCTAATTGACAAAGATGGAGTCATTCAAAAATCTTATCAGGGAGTGACTGATCCTCCTTATGAAGATATGATAAAAGATATCAAAACCCTTCAGTAAGAGCTATAAATCCGTCAAATCTATCCGCCAAACACAGCTATCTTTATAGTGATGTGTTAGCGGATATTTTTATGAAAGAAACATGCTTATCCTTTTTTTTACATATACTATATATAAGAAACGTAGTAAAATATCAACTTGACATAGTATGATAAGATATAAAGATATAGTTATTCAGAGCGGTAAGCAGTATTGCTTGTGACAGCGAGAATACAGCATAGTTAGTAGGTGTTATGATGAGAAAATGGAAAAGTATAGTGATAAGCAGTATGAGTGCGGTGGTGTTAGCGAGCTGTTCGACGACGACTTTTTTGCCGACGGACAATAAAGAAGAAGCCGTTCAGAAAGAAGTGGATTTAACACCTAAAAAGCATATTCCGAAAGGCTTTTTTCCTGTAGATTTAGATATTGTAGCCATTGGTGACTCATTAACAGAAGGAGTAGGAGATGAGTCTAAAAAAGGCGGTTATGTACCATACTTAACTAAATACCTTTCTAAACAAAATGAAGTGCAAAATGTACGAACAGAGAATCTAGGCAAAAGAGGAAACCGGACGGATCAGCTATTAGCGAGGTTAAATCAGCCGGGAGTAGCAGCTGAAGTATCAAGAGCAGACATCGTTTTCTTGACGATTGGCGGCAATGACGTGATGAAAGTGGTAAGAGATTACTTTTACAATATCTCAATTAAAACGTTTGAATCACAGCAGTCAAAATATGAAAGACGTCTAAATGACGTGTTTTCACGTATACGTAAGCTTAATCCTAATGCTCATATTTATTTAATTGGTTTTTATAATCCATTCTTTAAATCATTAAGTGATGTGAAAGAAATTAATGTCGTTATTAATGAATGGAATGCGGCAAGCGAGAAAATTGCTTCTCAATATGATAATGTAAGTTATGTAAAAATTGATGATATTTTTTATGATTCTGACGTAAATTTATTAGGGAAAGACGAGTTTCACCCTAATAAAAAAGGGTACAAACTAATGGCTGAACGCATTAGTAAATCAATGGAGGAAGAAGATCCTCTCGTTGGAGATCAGAAAAAGGAAACAGTAAAAGAAGTTACATCTGATGAAAAAGAGAAAAACACGAAAGAGAGTGGGAACGAGTAAGGAGATTGTTATATGAAGAAGTGGAAAACCCTATTTATCGCGTTATTAGGGATTAATGTTCTAGGGGCTATCCTTATTATTGCGTTTATTTTTCAACCGGTTGACAAGGCCAATCCAACTCCCTCTGAAAAAGTAGAAGGAGACGCAGAACTAACTATTTTGGCTAAAAAAGCGGACTTAAATGTACTGATTGATAAATATTTAAAGAAAGAATTTAAGAATCAGCCGCTTAACTACAAAATTACTCTCACCGATGTAGTAAGAGTAGACGGTACGATTCAAGTATTCGGCGATGACATTAATATTCGAATGACATTTGATCCAATCGTACAAAAAAATGGAGATATTGTGCTTGAACAGCAGTCACTTTCTGTTGGAAAGCTGCAGCTTCCTGTCCGCACAGTGCTTCGATACGTAAATAATAACTTTGCGCTACCAGAATGGGTAACGATTGATCCAAAGAATGAATCAGTATACGTAGCGTTACAGCAGATGAAGTTAGAGAGTGATTTTGCTGTAAAAGTACAAAAGTTTGATTTGAAAAATGATGATATTCGCGTACGTTTAATTTCGCGCAGTGAATAAAAAAACCTTCCAATTTGGAAGGTTTTTTTTGTTAACGATCTTGGGAGATCAGCGCTTCTAATGCAGGACGGCTCTTAGCAAATCCGACGGCATATACCGTATATGTTCGATTCGGACGAAGGTTCAGTGCAGGGATTTCGAGTACTACATTTTTGGTTCCTGCTATGCGTACGCTAAGTTGAACATGCATGGGGGACAAAGGCAAATATTTTGTGACTTCTTTAAACTGCACTCCGGAAAAAATGACGTCTCCGCCTCTAGCCGCAATATCTACAGCAGGAGCATCAGGAGAAAGGTGCACAAACCGAAGCTTTGTTTCTCCACTTGGTACATCCGTATTGTCATAGATAAACAATAAATCAAGCTTGTTTAGTTCATCTACCGCCGCTACCGTGTAATTTTGGTTTCCTTCAAATGTAAATGATTCCGTTAAAACAGGTCTTCCGGTTTCTCCAGCGGGATAAATAGAAATTGTATATCTTCCAGGTTCTTGTAATTCAATATAATCTGTTTCTTGTTTATAAGTTAAGTTGCGAATCACTCGTTTGTTGTTAATATAAATATCTACAGATGGAGAATCTGGAGAAGCGTGAAGTATACGAATTTGCGGCGGATTTACGCGCAGATTCGTATTTTCAGAAGAAGTTAAGATGGCCTGCTGGATATAGTACAAATGCTTTTGATAATAATGAATATGCTTAGATGGATCACTATACTTATAGTAGTTAGCTAGAAAATCGTATTTCATTGCTTTTTTAATATATTGATCAAAGGAATAATTAGCCATATGTTCAGCTCCCTTATTGTCGGAGTATAAAAACATTTCCATACGTAACCAAACATATGCTAAAATTCATAATTTATGCCGATCACTGATCACTCCCGAGACCTCCAAGAAGAAACAATGAGCCAAATGCCCTCTATGTGCATATACTGAATCAAATTATTGACTGAAGGCTTATTGTACGACCGAAATTAGTATAGAAAAAAGGAGTGAGAGCATGCGCGATTTTTATGCTCGGATGCTACGGTTAATTATGTTAAGTTTTTTACTGCTGCTACTTTTAATTCAATTTACAGAGCGCTCTACTTCATTTATTCACATTACCCCCGCGCTAAATAAAGTAACCGAGCGAATTGAGCTGATTACCTATGATGAATAAATGTATGTTTTCTGCGTTTCGATATGTACTTGTTCTTTATGCTATCTGCTTTACATTTTTATTTGTTAGTACAGTTCCAAGCCTATTTGGTTTCACCGTGACCGTTCAAGAAACGGATTATCACCATCTGCATCGCGGAGATATAGTTGTCTTTAGAGACGAATTATCTTCTTCAAAGAATGAACTTGTACTGGCCCATAATCCAGAGCTTGATGTACTGGTTACAGCTCAAAGAGATTCTTTGCCTGCTTCTTTTAAAGTGATTGGAAGCTACGCATACCATCTCCCGTATATAGGGGTCATTATTGAGTTTCTGAAAGATTTTACTACGTTACTGGTAATGGGAAGTATTTTACTTTTGTTGTTTTCGTATACGCTGCAGCCCAAAAGGCGAATATGGCGTAAGAGAAAGTAAAAAATGGGCGAATGCACATACAGGACAATCAACTAACGCATATAAAGTACAGTGTACGAAATGAATAAAAAAAACAAGAGGAGAGATTGCTATGTATAACTACGATTGTTACGACCCATGCCATCACGGAGGCTATCACCACCTATATGATACTTGCCACTATCCAATTAGCTATCCAATTGGCGGTTATCATCATTGCGGAACGGGTCAGTCATTTGCATTAATTGTTGTGCTATTTATTTTATTAATCATCATTGGCTGCACCTGTTTTTGCTGATTAGGCCTCATTTGCTCGCATGTGCGAGCTTTTTATAACAGATAGAAAAGGACAAACTTATATATAAATTGTTTAAATAATAAAAAAATTTTGCCAAATCAACATTTACCATATTATACTATAGCTAGTAACTCAATAAGCGAAGGTGAATATATGGAAAAGGAAAAAGTATTTCAACAGCTATTTTCAATGTCATTTACACCAATGCTCGTAATGAATATGGATGGAGATATTCAAATTTTAAATGAAGCGTGCTGCCATCTTTTTAAAACGACGGAAGAACGACTTCTTTCCTGTAATGTATTTGAAGAGCCAAATCGCTTTTTTATTGAAAAGCATGAAGTGGAACCGTTAAGAAAGCAAGAGGAAGAAGTTGTTTTACTTAAGAAAAAAGTAGATCAGCAGTTTCCGATGCACATCCATATTCAACGCACGGAAGGGGATATTCCGCTCTTAGTTGTTCAGTGGAAAGAGTTTTCCTCAAGTATTGAAAAGCAAGAGGAAGTCATTCGAAAAATGAAGCAATATAAGCAGTTTGTCCAGCAAAGTCAAGATGCATTTATTGTAACAAGAGAAGGCAGAATTCAATATTTGAATCCCGCTGGTGTTAAACTTCTTGGCGGCGAGAAAAAAGAAGAGTATATCGGGCGTCCTTGGCTTCATTTTATTCACCCCGAACATTTAGAAATCGTAAAAGAACGAATGGTTCAGCTGATGAATGGAATGTCCGTGAGGCCGCGTGTTGATGTGAAACTATTGACTAAAAAAGGAGTCGTCATTATTGAATCTTCGGCAACCAAAATTAAGTTTGAAGGACAGGATGCCATTCAGTATATTATTCGCGACGTAACGGATCGAAAAAAATATGATGAAATGGCAAGCAAATCTGAAAAGCTTACAATGGTGAGCAAGTTAGCGGCAGGAGTAGCACATGAAATTCGTAATCCAATGACGGCGATTAAAGGGTTTATTCAGCTGTTAAAAGCATCGAAACAGTACAACGAAGAATACAATGATATTATGCTTGAAGAATTGAATCGCGTCGAATCCATTATTCAAGAATTTTTAACGCTGGCCAAGCCTAAAATTGAAAATTCATACCACCCCAAAAGTCTCAATCAAATCATACGTCATGTGACATTATTATTAGATACACACGCCAATTATAAAAACTGTCGTATTATTAATGAGATTAGTGATGAGATTACAATCTTTTGTGAAGAAAATGCGCTTAAACAAGTTTTTATTAATTTAATTCAAAATGCGCTTGAGTCAATGAGCAAAGGGACAGTTAAAGTCACCGTTGAGAAAAGAAATGAATACGGCATGGTCATTATCGAGGATGAAGGCTGTGGAATTGATGAGCAATCTTTAGCTCGGCTAGGTGAACCGTTTTATTCCACTAAACAAACAGGAACGGGGCTAGGGTTAATGATTAGCTACCGAATAATCGAACAGCATCAAGGGCATATTTCATTTGCGAGTAAAGTAGGAGTAGGAACAAAAGTAGAAATTGCTCTTCCGTACATTAAAGAACCAGTGAACATTTCATAGCGCTTGCTATTCGTTCACTGGTTTTTATTTACTTAGAATAAAAACGAATGTTTTTTAAAAATTTTATTTTAATGTTCGTGTATATTGTTGACTAAAGGGTTTGTTTTTGATATATTATCAAATGGCTAGAAAATAACCGAATGATAATAAAAAAAGAAAATTCGGTCAATAACTTTTATCTTTTACCCAAAGAAAAAAAGATGATGGGAGAATGTACAATGAACTCAAATTATGATGTTATTGTGGTAGGGGCAGGACCCGCTGGGATTTTTACTTGCTATGAGTTAACGTTAAAATTACCGGAAGCAACTATTTTATTAATCGATAAAGGACACGATATCTATCGACGTAATTGTCCGATTCTTCAGAAAAAAATTGAAAAATGTCCGCCTGCGGTTGGCAAAAAAGAGTTTGCTGGCTGTTTGCCCGCTTGTTCTATTACAAATGGTTTCGGTGGAGCCGGCGCATATTCAGACGGGAAATTTAATATCACCAGTGAATTTGGAGGTTGGATGACGGATTATCTGTCTGAATCACAGGTGGTAGATTTAATTAAATATGTGGATGAAATTAATTTAAAACACGGAGCAACCGATACGATTACGGATCCGTTAACTGATAAAGTTCGTGAAATTGAAAAACGCGGATACGCAGCAGGATTAAAGCTATTGCGTGCCCAGGTGCGTCATTTAGGAACAGAGCAAAATTTAGAAATTTTAAAAAGCATTTATGAATACTTAAAAGAAAAAATTGATATGCAGTATAAAACGGAAGTAGCCGATTTAATAACAGAAAAAGAAGACGGTCAGCATATCGTGCGCGGTATCGAATTGAAGAATGGTGAAAGAATTACGGCTGATAAAGTGGTTGTTTCACCAGGTCGAGACGGCTCGAAGTGGATGAGCGACTTACTAAAAAAACGCCGTTTAAAAATGATTAACAATCAAGTGGACATCGGAGTTCGAGTCGAAACATCGAACGTTGTTATGGAAGAAATCAACAAGCACTTGTACGAAGGGAAATTCATTTATAATACGTCTGTAGGTACAAGAGTCAGAACGTTCTGCAGCAATCCTTCAGGACATGTGGTAGTAGAGAATCATTCAGGTATTATGTTAGCAAATGGACACGCATACAAAGATCCGAAGCTTGGAAGTCAAAATACGAACTTTGCGCTGCTTGTTTCTCATAAATTTTCGGATCCATTTGATCAGCCGAACGAATATGCGCATGAAGTATCAAGATTAGCTAATATGCTGTCAAACGGGGGCCTAGTTGTTCAAAAGTATGGAGATATTTTAAAGGGCCGTCGTTCAACAGCGACTCGAATTAAAGAGGGCTTTTTAGAACCAACGTTAAAAGAAGCTGTACCGGGTGACTTAGGCTTAGTGCTTCCTTACAATACGATGAAAAGCTTAATTGAAATGACAGAAGCACTGGATCATGTAACGCCTGGGTTAGCATCTGAACATACGCTGTTTTACGGTGTGGAAGCGAAATTTTACTCCGCCCGTCCGAAGTTAAATGATAAGTTTGAAACTGAAATTTCCGGTTTATACGTGGGAGGAGACGGAGCTGGTATTACGCGAGGACTCGCGCAGGCAAGTGCGTGCGGTGTGTGGGTAGCACGTGACATTGTTGAAAAATTAAAGAATCGCAAAGCAAGTTCTGAACCTGTTACTGTATAAAAAAAGAGGCCGTCACGGCCTCTTTTTTTATATGTGTTAAATAACGAAAGCGACTAAGTAAAAAGTAAAGAACTTGTACCGCTCCAACTCCGATAGTTTTATATGATAATTACCCGCTCTTTTTTAAAAAGTATGACGGAATACATCCTTCTATCGTGAGCAGAATTAAATAGAATAAGGCGAATTGACAATGTCCATTTCTTTGCATCAATAAATTCAGTGAAATTTTAGGGAGGGTATATCAAGCAGTACAATAAGGATAAAATCAACAGTTGGAAAGAGTTATTCTTTGATGAATAAAATATTTATGAAAGCAGTAAAGTACGCGAACGTTAGAATAATTATGCAAATTTATGAATGTAATTTAATGAGAAGAAAGTTCACTTTACAAACTATTTTTTGAATTAATTTTTTATCCATTAGATTTTAAGTCTTGTTAAATAACTGTTTGTGGTTTATTGAAATATGATGTAGATATTTTAAAATATAACAATTCTCAACTTTTTATGATAAAATCCTGCATTATTTTTGAATAAAAACTTGACAGAAACATATAAAATGAATTTTAATTAAAGTAAGAATTATTATCATGCAAAAATATTAAAGAAAATTATTTGCTTAATCTCTTTTGTTTTATAAGAGAACGGGGGACCCATATTTGTGCGTAGTGTACTTGGGGTGAATCTTGAATAAATCAAGTAGGGTAACTCACGTACCCGAATCCGACAGCTAACTCCGTAAGCATTCAGTGAGGGAATAACAGGTCTATGAAACCATGATATTCTCATGGTTTTTTGTATAGCTAAAAATATTCCTAAACTATTAATCTGAAAATTTTTAATATATTGTATATTTAGAGTGTTATCGCTCTCAATGCATGGTAAAATAAGTATGGTAGTTAGAATCATTCTAATATAATTTATTTATGGGAGGTAAATCTATGAAGCTATCGACAAAGATTATTATCGCGCTAATTGCTGGTGCTGTTGTAGGAGTGTTGATCAATGCTTTTGCTCCAAGTGCTTTTGCTCCGCTGGACAAGTACTTGTTTACACCGCTTGGCCAAATTTTCTTAAGCTTAATTAAAATGCTTGTTGTACCAATTGTGTTTTTCTCTATCACGTTAGGTGTAGCAGGTTTAGGAGATCCTAAAAAACTAGGAAGAATCGGGGCTAAAACAGTTTCCTACTTCCTAGTTACAACAACCGTTGCGATTATTATTGGTTTAGTTTTAGCATATGCAATTAAACCGGGTACGTTTGGATCTTTTGATACAAAAAACGCTTCTTTTGAAGCCGAAAAAGCACCGCCGGTTGGAGAGACATTCTTAAATATGATTCCAGTCAACCCAATTCAAGCGATGGCTGAAGGGAATATGCTTCAACTTATCGTTTTCTCTATCTTTATCGGTTTTGGTATTACGATGCTTGGAAGTAAAACAAAAGGGCTTTACAATTTACTTGAGCAAGGCAATGAATTGATGATGTATCTTGTAAATCTAGTGATGAAGTTTGCTCCTTACGGAACATTTGGGCTTCTTGCAACCGCGGTTGGAAGTCAAGGCTGGGAGGCAATTAAAGCGATGGGGCTGTACATGATTGTAGTCGTGCTCGCACTGTTTATCCATTCGATCGTAACATATGGGGGATCAGTCGCTCTTATGGCCAGACGTAATCCTATTGAATTTTTTAAAGGTTTTGCTCCTGCGATGACAGTTGGATTCAGTACATCAAGCAGTAATGCAACGCTTCCGATTTCAATGAATGTGGCTCAAAAAAATCTTCGTGTCCCGGAGTCCATCAGCAGTTTTGTCCAGCCATTAGGTGCTACCATTAACATGGATGGAACGGCAATTATGCAAGGTGTAGCGACTATTTTTATTGCACAAGTATACGGCGTTGACCTGTCGCTGGGTGCTCTTGTGACGGTTGTATTGACAGCGGTGCTTGCTAGTATTGGTACAGCAGGTGTGCCGGGAGTTGGTCTCATTATGCTAGCAATGGTATTGAGTTCGGTTGGCTTGCCTGTAGCAGGTATCGGATTGATTATTGGAATTGATCGCTTGCTTGACATGCTTCGTACATCTGTAAATATTACGGGAGACGCTGCGTGTGCCGTTATTGTGGCTGAGTCAGAAGCAAAACGTATCGATAAATCTGTAACGCAATCAGCTTAATAAGCGTAAAAGCTCTAGCTATATGCTAGGGCTTTTTTTATTGGCAAGAAACTCTTCGTTTCAGCATACAGTTTAATAAGAGTGTATGTTTGAAAGGAGAGTGCGGAAATGAATAAAACTCATGTAATAAAGCCGCTGCTCGACGACGACTACCCAGTTATTTCATATGGAAAAGGAATTTATTTGTACGACCAAGATGGAAAAAGGTACATAGATGCTTCGTCGGGGGCAGTTACAGCAAGTATCGGACACGGCGTAAAAGAAATTATTGATGCGATGACCGATCAGGCACAGAAAGTTGCGTTTGTATATCGGTCGCAGTTTACAAGTGATCCAACAGAAGCCTTAGCTAAGAAACTATGTGAATTAAGCAGCAATCATTTCCAGTGGAGCTTTTTTGTTAACAGCGGGACAGAAGCGACTGAAACGGCTATGAAAACGGCAATTCAGCATTTTCAAGAGCAAGGGAAGCCAACCAAAACAAAGGTTTTGTCACGCTGGATGAGCTATCACGGTATTACAATAGGAGCTCTGTCTATGTCAGGGCACGTTGGAAGACGAAAACGCTTCTCGTCTTTGCTTGAAGATTATCCTTCGGTTTCGCCTCCTTATTGCTATCGATGTCCGTTTCATCAAACCTATCCATCCTGTAATCTTGCTTGCGCAAACGAATTGGAAACAGTTATCAAACGAACCGGCCCTGAACATATTGCTGCTTTTATTACAGAGCCCATTGTAGGAGCAGCCGGAGCAGCGCTTACACCTCCTCCCGGTTATTATGAAGTGATAAGAGAAATTTGCGATAAATATGATGTGTTATGGATTGCGGATGAAGTCATGACTGGAGTTGGGCGTACAGGCGTAATGTTTGCGTATGAGCACTGGGGAGTTAAACCAGACATCATGACGCTTGGAAAAGGAGTGGGAGCAGGATATACGCCAATAGCCGTTACGTTGGCTAGCAGCAAAACGATTGAACCTATCATGAACGGATCCAAATTAATTATGAGCGGACATACGCTAAGCGCTAATCCGCTGTCATCCGCTGTAGGGATAGCTGTTTTAACCTATATTGAAAAGCATGATCTTGTTCAAGAAGCAGCGCTGAAAGGAGACTATTTAGTAGGGGAATTGAAGAAGCTTCAACTTCTTTACCCTATTATTGGTGATATACGTGGCAAAGGCTTACTAGTTGGTCTTGAGCTTGTGCAAAATCCAAAGACGAAGGAGCCTTTTTCATCTTCGGAAAATATGACGGCGCGCGTAATAAGTAAAGCCCAAAAAAATGGTCTTCTCCTTTATCCTTCACAAGCAGGAACAGACGGAGTAGAAGGAGACGGTATTATTATTGCGCCGCCATTTACGATTACTCATCGTCAGCTTGATGAAGTGGTCGATCTGCTTTCGAAAACATTGCATGAAGTGCAAAATGAAAAACAGAGAAATGAGGTGAAATGAGTGACAAAGGTCGAAAACTCATTTCAAAAGATCACAACTGTGGAACAAGCGATTGAATACGTGGATCATGCGGCTACGCTGATGATAGGAGGATTTGGAGGAGTAGGCAGCCCGCCTTCTCTCATTGATGGTCTGATTGAAAGCGGAAAATCAAATTTTACATTGATATGTAATGATTCAGGCTTTCCTCATATTGGTGCGGGAAAATTGGTAAGCCAAGGAAGAATTCAAAAGCTCATTGCTTCTCATATTGGATCGAACCCAGTGGCTGGAACGCTGATGACAGAAGAAAAGCTGGAAGTTGAGTTTTCTCCTCAAGGAACGCTTGCTGAACGGATTCGAGCGGGAGGAGTTGGACTCGGAGGAGTACTGATTGATGTAGGAATAGAAAATGACATTATTCAATTTGGAAAAGAAAAAGTGGAAATAGACGGCAAGACATTTTTAGTGGAAAAGCCGCTCACAGCCGACGTTGCTTTTGTGTATGCAAAAAAAGCAGATCCATTCGGCAACTTGCTTTATGATAAAAGCGCTCGAAACACTAATCCGTTAATGGCAATGGCAGGTCGTATAACTATCGCTGAAGTGGATGAAATTGTTCCTCTTGGGGACATTGACCCAGAGAACGTGATGACGTCAGGTGTATTTGTGGATTATATTGTCCCTTCAAAAGGAGTGAATTGGAAATGGGTTTGGGAATAGATATTCGTCATCGTATTGCAAAACGTGCTGCGGCTGAAATCAAAAACGGCATGATTGTTAATTTAGGGATTGGCATTCCTTCTCTTATTCCTAATTACGTACCAAGCGCTGTTCATGTGATGTTTCATGCTGAAAATGGAATTTTAGGGTTAGGATCTTCCCCTCCTTTAGGTGAAGAAGATGAGAATGTTTGCAATGCAGCAGGCTATCCAACAACTACCGTTCAAGGGGCTTCATACTGTGACAGTGCTACAGCCTTCGCGATGATTCGAAAAGGATACGTCGATATGACCATTCTTGGTGCGTTGGAAGTGAGTGAAAAAGGGGATTTAGCTAATTGGATTGTGCCAGGTAAGCGAGTTCCTGGGATAGGAGGAGCGATGGAATTAGCTCAAAAAGCGAAAAAAGTCATTGTGCTAATGAATCATACGAGCAAGACAGGAGAACCGAAGCTGGTTAAGACGTGTTCTTTACCTCTGACTGCTTCGGGCTGTGTGGGATTAGTTATTACAGATCGGGCGGTTTTTAAAGTAGAAAAAGATGCGCTTCTTCTAACAGAGTTAATGTCTCCTTATACTGTAGAGGATATTTTGAGTTCAACAGAAGCGACAGTTCGCCTGAGTGATCAATTGATTACGATACCATAAGGAGGACCATTATATGAACATACAGCAATCTATTCATAACTGGATGACAGAGCATCGTCAAAGTGCAGTGCGTTTACTCAAGCGTTTCGTAGAAGAAGCAAGCGTACAAGGTTCTGAAAAGCATGCGCAGGCAATTGTCATTGAACGCCTTCGACAGCTGCAGTTAGATATTGATATATGGGAACCGGACGAAAAAATACTTCGCAGCCATGAAGCTTTTGCCTCCAACCGTTCTACTTTTCGAGACAGTCCGAATGTGGTAGGCGTGTTAAAAGGGAAAGGCGGAGGGAAATCCATTATTTTGAATGGCCACATTGATGTAGTGCCACCCGGAGATCTTTCACAGTGGACGGAAGACCCTTATACGGCTGTTGTAAAAGATGGAAACTTATATGGACGCGGAGCAACGGATATGAAAGGAGGAAATGTGTCGTTACTTTTAGCTATTCAAGCGTTGAAAGAGCTAGATATTTCACTAAAAGGAGATGTTATTTTTCAAAGCGTAGTAGAAGAGGAAAGCGGAGGTGCAGGAACACTTTCCTGTGTACTTAGAGGGTATAAAGCAGATGGTGCCATTATTCCAGAACCAACCAACATGAAGATCTTCCCTAAGCAGCAAGGCTCCATGTGGTTTCGAGTGACCGTGCATGGAGTAGCAGCACATGGAGGGACTCGGTATGAAGGCGTGAGTGCGATTGAAAAAGCAGCTGTTGTGCTTAAACACATTGAGGGTCTTGAAAAAGAGAGAAACAGCCGAATTACGGATCCGCTCTATAATAAAATCCCCATTCCTGTGCCGATTAATATCGGAAATATACAAGGCGGAACGTGGCCTTCTTCAGTCGCTGATCAAGTAATATTAGAAGGCAGGATAGGAGTTGCTCCGCATGAAAAAATGAAAAATGTCAGAGCAGAAATGAAATCCTGGCTTGAACTTTTGCCTCAGCGTGATGAGTGGTTTGCTGAGCATCCTGTCGACTTGGAATGGTTTGGGGCCCACTGGCTTCCCGGTGAAATTGAATTGGAGCATCCGCTTATGACCTCTCTTTCGTCCTCTTTTTATCAAGTGAAACAGAATCAGCCGATCATTGAAGCATCTCCTTGGGGAACGGACGGAGGGATACTGTCACAAGTAGGGGATATTCCAACAGTTGTTTTTGGACCGGGAGTAACAGAAGTGGCCCACTTTCCGAATGAGTATATTTGTATTCAAACGATGCTTGACGCAGCAGAAATTATTGCTCTCACTGTAGCAGACTGGTGCAGTATTGCGGACTAAGCTAAAAAGGAGAGGATACAAACAAATGGGGAAACAAGAAAATATTTGTCAACCAACCTTTGCTATGACTCTTTTTTTAGATGAACGTAACAAGCGTCTGAGAATAGATGATTACCGGGGAAATGTGAACGATATTTACAGCTATATATATAAAGAAATTGATAAGAAAACGTACGAAAAGTGGATTATAAAAGCACGTGCTGAACATCTGCTGGACTGGATAAGCTTGGGATTTTCTTTAGAAGCAACTGTTCCCTACTATTTTAACGGAAGCGACGCGTATCTTTTATGCTACTATACGTCTCAATCCCGCCGAGACAGCGGGGAGACGTTAAAAGAAACAGAGCTGCTTCAAGATGTGTTGAATTTGCCGACATCTGATTATTCTTCTTTATCGAATCAACTGATCATGCGCCGAGCCATTTCATCTGACGCTAAACAACTTTCTCAGCTCTACCGTCAAATCTTCACAGTGTATCCTACTCCCCTCTACGAAGAAGAGTATCTCTCTAATTTGCTTCAAGAAGATAGCTTGTTTTATATCATAGTTGACAAGAACGATATCGTTAGCGCTGCTTCTGCTGAAATTGACTATGTCTATCACAATGCTGAACTAACGGATTGTGCGACTCTCCCTGCTTACCGAAAGTATGGATTCATGAAGCATTTATTAAACGCACTAGAGGCGGAGCTAAAACAGCGGCATATTTTTTGTGCATATACAATAGCGAGAGCGCTTTCATTTGGGATGAACGCCGCCTTTCAGCAGCTTGGCTATACCTATACGGGAAGGTTAACGAATAATTGTTACATTTATAAATCGTTAGAAGATATGAACGTATGGGTGAAGGATCTGTCAAAAAGTAAAGGGTGAGAAATAATTAACCAATTTATGGGCTGTAACATATAACAATAGTAAATCTTCATAAAGGAGCGATTGTATGTTATATGATTTATATAAGCCGTCCCGACACTGGAAAGATATTGAGTTATGGAAAGATGTTCCTGAAGAAAAATGGAATGACTGGATTTGGCAATTAACAAACACAATTCGAACATTAGATGATTTAAAAAAGGTTATTAACTTAACTCCTGAGGAAGAAGAAGGAGTACGCATTTCAACCAAAACCATTCCGCTCAATATTACGCCTTACTATGCATCTTTGATGAATCCAGATGATCCTCGCTGCCCCGTCCGTATGCAGTCTGTTCCGGTTGGCAAAGAACTTCATAAAACAAAATATGATCTAGAAGATCCCCTAGATGAAGACGAAGATTCTCCAGTGCCAGGGTTGACTCATCGCTATCCTGATCGCGTTTTGTTCTTAGTCACCAATCAATGTTCCATGTACTGCAGGTACTGTACTCGAAGAAGGTTTTCAGGACAAATCGGAATGGGCGTTCCAAAAAAGCAGTTAGATGCTGCGATTGCTTATATCGCCAAAACACCTGAAGTACGAGATGTACTCATTTCAGGCGGTGATGGCTTGCTGATTAATGACAACATTTTAGAATATATTTTGAAGAATTTACGAGCTATTCCCCATGTGGAAATTATTCGGATTGGCACAAGAGCACCCGTTGTGTTTCCACAGCGAATAACAGAAAATTTATGTGCCATTTTAAGAAAATATCATCCAGTATGGTTAAATACTCACTTTAATACATCCATTGAAATTACTGAAGAGACAAAAAAAGCATGTGAAATGCTTGTCGATGCAGGCGTTCCAGTTGGCAATCAAGCGGTTATTTTAGCTGGGATTAATGACAGCGTAGCTATCATGAAAAAGCTTATGCACGATTTAGTGAAAATACGCGTTCGTCCTTACTATATTTATCAATGTGATTTGTCAGAAGGAATTGGGCATTTCCGCGCACCTGTTTCCAAAGGGCTTGAAATTATGGAAGGGCTGCGAGGTCATACTTCTGGCTATGCTGTTCCAACGTTTGTTATTGATGCGCCAGGAGGAGGAGGAAAGATTGCAGTTCAGCCAAACTATATTATTAGTCAAAGCGCAAGTAAAGTTGTTCTGCGAAACTTTGAAGGAGTGATTACGACGTATCCGGAGCCAGAAAGCTATGTGCCTGGGCGTGCAGATGATTATTTTCGAGCTGTTTATCCAGCATCGGATGCTAAAGATTCTTCCATCGGCATCTCGGGTCTTATGAATGATGCTCAATTCAACCTTGTACCGGAAGGGTTAGGGAGAGTAAAAAGACGTAAAACATATGAAAGTGACAGTGCTCACGAAAGTCTAAAAGATAAACGTGAAAAAAGAGATGAATTAAAAGATAAAAAGTTTAAAGCTCAATTGAAAAAAGACGTTAAAAGCGACGATGCTCCATCATCTTAAGGAGGTCCTGTAATATGACTGTTCAATGCGCATGGTGCGAAGAAGAAAAAGCGGTAGAAACAACCAATACCGCATACTGGGAATTGCCAGATGGAACGAGAAGTATTGAAATTACTCATATGCCATGTATCAGCTGTTCAGGTTGCGGGATGTCATATCAAGAAGAAGAGATCATAGAAGAAGTGGAAACACAGCTGCTTCTTGTCGATACAAAAAAACTTGATGAATCCATTCGGTATGATGAGCTATTAAAAGTGCCAAGATTATTAAAGCGCAACTACTTTAAATTCTAAAAAGCCGCCCCTTATTTTGTAAGGGGCGGCTTTGCTTATTGATAAGCCTTTGTTCCAGCAGTGCGCAGGCTGTAGGCGTGTTTTAAAGCCACTGTAACAGGACGGAAAGTTGGAAGTTCGACTTCGTCTATTTTCGAAACGGGCAAGAGACCAACAGACGTGCTCGTAATAAAAACTTCATCCGCGTCTTTTAAAAAGGAAGGAGTCATATTTTGTTCGCGGATTTGAATGGCTTGTTCCTGCGCACATTCCAGCACGTTAGCGCGCGTAATACCGGATAGAATTTTTCTTGTGGCAGGAGTCGTGAACAAGACGTTGTCTTTTATCGCAAATACATTGCTGCTCGACCCTTCGGTTATGTATCCGTCTTTTACTAAAATAGCTTCTTTACATCCTTTAGAAGCCGCAGCTTGTTTGGCAAGAAGGTTAGGAAGAAGGTTCAATGATTTGATATAGCAATTAGCCCATCGTTCGTCTTCCAAAAGAAGCGTGGAAATGCCTTTTTCATAGGCTTCTTCAGGTGTTTGGCGAGGGTGGCGTATTGTGAGTGCTAATTGTGCAGGTACATCGGGAAATAAATGATTTCGAGGAGCAATCCCGCGCGTAACTTGAATATAAATATCAGCGTCTTTTAACGTTGATTTTTCCATTGCTTGATGAATGATGTCCTTTAGTTCTTGTCTTGAAACCGGCAGCTCGATAAAGATTGCCTTTGCACTTCTTTCTAAGCGGTCTAAGTGACGTTCAATTGAAAACGGAACTCCTTTGTATACGCGAATAAATTCATAAACACCGTCTCCAAATTGGTGACCGCGTTCATCAATTGGAATAACAGCCTCATTAATATCTCTAAACTCTCCAGCATAATATGCTAATTCCATCTTGAAAAACTCCCTTCCTTTAGATATTAAAACGTTAACATAAAATTCAGCAAAATGAAATTATTTACTTGGCTTCTCCAAAGAAAATGAAAAAAGTCATACTCCTTTAGGAGTATGACTTTTATGAAAACGTACGTTTGAAAGCTAATGAAAATTTCTGAATGGCTTTTTTAGGTGTAACAAACTGGACGATGAGCTTAGTACCGGTGATGAACCAATCGACGATACGGCTGCCGAGAAGCATCGTTACTAAAATGGACAGTGCGATTAAGATGATAATTCCCCATGAGGTTGGCTCTAGACTTTTTGAGAAGTCAGTTGTAAAGAACCATTTTAAAATGAAGCCGTGCAATAAATACACGTATAGGGATCGCTGTCCAATGCTTGTTAAAGCAAAACCGCGCGTTGGAATTAAAGCCATAAAGGCAAAAGATACAAGAAAAGCAATTCCATAGTGAGAAACGCGCATTAAAAATTCGGCCACATTGTCGTACGTGTTCGTTCCATACAGCATATCTGTGTAAGCCGTGTCGTCTAAGAAAGAATAGCTTCCAATTAATGTCACTAGCAATACGATGGATGCAATGATTCGATTTCGCGCTGTCAAAAGATTTGTAAAAGGCTCTTGTCGCTGCGACAAATAGTAGCCTAAAAGGAAAAACGGGAAGAAGACAAACATTCGGCTAATGCTTAGAATTTTATCAAATCCGTCAATATCAATGAAGCCCATTGCAAGTCCAAGCGAAATAGAGACAGTTAAGCTAATCCACATCGGGAATTTCGCAAAGAAAGGAAGCATTAATTTCCAAAAAATTAAGCTCAGTAGGAACCACATTGCCCATCTAGGAACCAAATATTGAAGCGTGTACGTTTCATCTGTATAAAGCACACTATAATAAAGGGTATAGATAGTTTGGAAAGCTAAGTAAGGAAGAGCCACCTTTGTAAATATTTTTTTGTAATAGCCTTTTTTATGAAAATTTTTTGAGAAATAACCTGCTAGTAAAATAAAGACAGGCATATGGAAAATAAAGATAAAGTGATAAATGGACAGCATTCCGCTGCTATCTGTTCGGTACGGAGAAATCATGTGCCCAAATACAACCAAAAAAATTAATACAAATTTAGCATTATCAAAGTAAGCATTTCGAGTATTCATAGTATTATTTTTCCTCAACATATGCTGATGTAAACCTCCCACCAACAAAATTTATTTAAATGGCGATTATTGTTAGAATAACCTTTCACTACGGAATTAAAACATGAATTCTTCTTTTTTGCAATTACATAAAGGTTTGAGAAACCTGTCGAATCAATGCTTTTGTTATAAAAACGATGTGTTTTTGTTACAAATGTCTTTTTGAAAAAAGAAAAATATTGATATAACAATATTTATTCGTTACGCTAATAGTGAAATTTGTTTTGCAACTGTAACATGAATTTAATATTTTTTGTCCAGTAAACCACTTATATTGCAGTGTTCGACATCTACATATCAAAGAAGAAAGTTGTAGATTTCTTGAAAAAATGATAGAAAAGATACACATACCGCTGGAGGGGGAGTACGATGAAATCCTTTTATCACTATATAATGAAATTCCGATCAAATAAAAAACCTGATCGAATGGGAGAGTTTGCGCGAAGTGCTTATGATGATCACAGCTTCCCGAAATCTTCAACAGATTATGACGAACTGAGTTCTTATTTAGAGCTCAACGGACATTATTTATCAAGTATGACCGTATTTGATGAAGCATGGGAGCTTTATCAAAATAATGCGTGAGGAATAAAAAAGCAGGCTGATGGATATCCATCAGCCTGCTTTTTTATTTTCTTTAGCTCATGCAATCAGCAGGGGTAAAAATGATAGAGGGTAATAGATAATAAAGGCTTGGTTCTAAAGATGTTATACTTCCCCTTTTTTAGTTACTGCATATAATATTGTAACTTTTCAGTAGGTGTATGTTTACTAAGGAGGTGCGACGATGGCAGGGAAGAAAAAACCTAAATACGGAATTGGTGAAACAGTCGTTGTAACAATATACGGGACCGTTGGCACTATTACCGATATAAAAGTGATGGATGGGATTTTTGTATACGAAATCAACCATAGTGAAGGTCTTTTTTTAGAAGATACAATTGAGCTTCTAGAAGAATATGAAGGTCAAATATTAGTACAGGAAAGAGTAGAGCTTGAGTATAAATTTTTCTTCGGCGATATCGTCCAGGTTTTTAATTATGGAAAAGAGTTATTTAAAATCATTGGTATTCGAACAGAAATATGGCGTTATAAAGAGGATTCATGGGAAGATATTGTCTATGAATTGTCACGTGTAACAGATGGAGAATGGCTTGAGGCTAGTGAAGAAGAACTCATTCTCGTAACTCCTCATGAGGAAACAGAAAATTACGCTCAAAGTGTTGATATGTTGTATTTAGGTAAAGAAATTAAAAAGACGGAGTTGCTACCAAAGATGAAAAAACAAAACGGTTCTGAAAAAGAAGAAGTGAGGTTAACTAAAGAAAAGCATGAGATTATAAACGGTCTTTTAGATGTGTACAATGATTATAAATTTTTGTATGAGCTTTTTGAAGATGAAGAATACGCTGAAGTCATGAACTTAGTGCTGAAACATTTAAAAAAGATAGCAAAATCCGAACAAGGAAAATAGCAGGTAGATGCCTAATAAATAAAAGATAGCCGAGATAGATCATTACATCTCTCTTAGCTATCTTTTATTGTGTATACGGCAATGGTAATGAAAAAAGAATGGGTATAATTACCTCTCTATTTAAACTGCTGAAATTTTAGACATACTATTGCCGAATTGTTCATAAATGTGTATAAGGTAAAACTTCAAGCAGAAGATGGAGTGAACCTATTTTTAAGAAAAATAAGGTACGCTAATCCGTTCAAACGGGATAAGGAGTGATATTGTGAAAGAAATCGAAGTGGTCATTGATACGGAAGAAATTGCGGAGTTCTTTTACAATGAACTAGTCAAGCGAGGCTATGTTCCCGCTGAAGAAGAGCTAGGCGAATTAGCGGATATAACTTTTGATTATCTCATTGATAAATGTATTATTGATGAGCAAGATGAAGAATAAAAAGATAGATACATCTGTAACGACGGGGAAACTCGTCGTTTTGTTTATGAGACAGCGGCTATGAAAAAGGGTTAGCAGCTTTAATAGCGGATTGCACTTTTATATGATGCTGAAGTGGAATTTTTTTAACGGAAGAAGCGGGAATAGACTCAAGGAGAGAAAATGTGATTTCGTCTTCAAACCACTCATCTTTTCTTAAAAAAAGGTGTACGCGGTCTCCCCAGCTCATAGTTAAAGTCGGGCTATACAGCTTTTTGGAATCAGTTCGATTCTTTGTAAATATATCCGAATTATAATCGCTTCGAGACCCTGTGTGGGAGTGTTTAAGGCTAAATGTATAGATAGAATCATGCAAGTTTGAATAAAAAAGAAGAACGTATAAAGTTTTTCCCACTTCAATCCGTTTTAAGACAGACTCGAAATGATACACTTTTGTTCCACATAAATCAATGTTATTACCTGAATAATAGGGAAAGACGATTTGAGTCATACCGAGAAAGTTTTGAGTGTGAAACTGCCAAGAGTGAAGAACATCCCGCTGAAACTCTTTTTTAAAGAGAACATTTTTTTCAATATGATACTGTTCGTTCACAATCAGAGCCATTGATAAGAGCGTTTTGTTTCTATGCTGCCAAAAGTCATCCCAAACAGCTTTCATAAAAGAAGATATGTGAAAAGCGGGGAGTAAATGAAACAGATTGCTGTTTTGCTCTTTGCTTTTTTCATAGAGTAACAGCTGAGCGTAAGCATCATGAAAAATGGCGGAATTGGAATGTTCTAAAAACAAGAAGTACGCGTGCTGTTTTTCTGGAGAAAGCAGGGATTTTATTAAGGTAGTGGAGAGATCTGTCATGTAATAGCCGCCGTTCCGCGAAACCAAGTGTGCTAAAAAAGCCCAGTGAATTTCGGGGTGTTTTTGATAATAGTCTAAATAAGCTTGGGTACGTGTAACATTGTTTTGATTAGCTTTTTTTACTTTTTTTCGAATCTCTTTAATCAATTTTACGTCTTCTCCAATAAAAGACAGCGGGAGGGTAGCAGGAGGTTTGAGCTGCATCATCTGCTGCAGGCGAAGAACATCCTCCAATCTAATGAGGGGATTTGTGTTAGTAGAAGTCATGTTAAGCCTCCTTTGAAACGTTTAACTATATAAAAAAAGGGTAAGGGACTTTTTGAAACCTTTATAACATTTCGTACGTATAAAGGGTAACAAATGTTAAGAAAAGAGGTTTTCTTTATGTTCAGAAAAATTTTTGAATCATTAACTGGATCTAAACATCGACGCTACAGCAGCAGCGCTCGACACTACAGACGTGCTCGTCACTACAGCAGCAGTGATCATCATTACAGACGTCCTCGTCACCATAGCAGCAGTAGCGATTATAAGCGAAGCAAATATTATGACAGCCACAGTCATTCAAAATATGGACACCACCACTATAAGCGCAAGCGTAAAAGCGGAAGTTTCTTCTCAAGCTTTTTCTCAAGTTGATTTATGATGAAAAATCGAATGTTCAAATATTTTTATCGCTGGCTAGTTGACCGCCCTTTTAAAAAAGGAAAAGTCATTTGCAGGCGCTATGAAATCATAGATGTACTGGGAATGGGAAGCTATGGTATAACATATGTTGCTAACGACATTGTGCAACAAAAAAAGGTAGTCGTAAAACAGCTCCGTAAAACGAAGCAGCGCACGTCCCAGGGGCTGAAGTGTTATCATTATGAAGCAAAATTGCTGTCTCAATTAAACCACCCTCAAATTCCTTCACTGTATGAAGCTATCGAAACAGATGAAGGCTGTTTCTTAGTGATGGAGTTGATTCAAGGGAAAACGTTTGAAGATTTAATTTTTGAAGAGAAGTGCGTATATACGGAAGAACAAGCGCTTAACATTTTACTTAATATTCTAGACGTAGTTTCTGCTATTCATGAGCAAGGAATCGTTCACCGTGATCTTCGTATTCCAAATATTATTGATGTTAACGGAACCATCTATGTTATTGACTTTGGTCTTGCTAGATTTTTAGGAGACCATGAAGAAACAAGCACCCTTATAGAAGAACAGCAGTTTATGAGACAAACATCTGCTGCAAGCGATATCTATGCACTTGGTCATTTTCTTTTATTTTTATTATACTCTGGTTATGAGCCGACGGAACAACAAGAAAGAAGCTGGGAACAAGAGTTACATTTGTCGGCGCCTATTAAGACAATCATTCAAAAAATGCTGAGAACAGATGAATCGTATGAAAGCATTAAAAGTTTACAAAAAGATATTTATGACTATATAAATAGTAAGAACTCAGGGAGGGGAAAGTATGGCGCTATTTAATAAAGCGTTAGCCCGCATTGGAATTGGTGCAGCGCGAGTGGACGCTAAGCTTGTCAATGATGAATTTCGTGCTGGTGAAAAGATTGAAGGAATTGTTGAAGTGTACGGAGGCAATGTTGAGCAGAAAATTGACAGCATCTATCTGCGTCTATTCACAACTTATGTAAAAGAAAGAGACGATAAAAAATACAAGCAGGATATTGAGCTTAATACGTTTAAGATTAACGACCCGTTCACGATTCAACCATCTGAAACGAAGTCTATTCCTTTTACCTTTCAGCTGCCTGATGATACGCCTGTTACATTAGGGAGAACCCGGGTTTGGGTGGCGACGAGCCTTGATATTAAAGACGCCGTTGATCCGTCAGATATTGATCATGTAAAAGTGCTTCCTAACCTTATGGTAACAAGCACAATTGAAGCTATGGAACAGCTTGGCTTTCGCTTGCGCCAAGTCGAGTGCGAAGAAGCCCCTCGCCGGATGAGAAAAAGACTTCCTTTTGTTCAAGAATTTGAATTTGTTCCAAGTGGTGGAGTGTACGCTGGGAAAGTAGATGAAATTGAAATCATCGTGCAGCCGAGCGGCTTACATGACTACAATTTATTTATAGAAGTAGATCGACGTGCCAGAGGGTTTGGCGGCTTTCTATCTGAAATGCTGGATGCAGATGAGTCGCTCGTTCATGTTCATGTTTCTGAAAAAGAAATTCCTCAGTTAAAAAATATATTAACCAGTATTATTTCACGCTATAGCTAATGTGCATAGCTCTCCTTTATTTTTCGTATATTAAAGACAGTAAAAAGAAAGGAGAGAGGTATATGCCGCAATCAAAGCAAACGAAAAAAATAAATGCAAAAGAGGAATTTTCGGCTGAATTTGTCGTTCATCAAGCTCCTAAGCCAGAAGACTATATTCAGCCAAAACGTGTGAATAAGTAAAGCATGTAGAACGCTACATGCTTTTTCTTTTAATAGGTTGGAGGAAATAAAAAATGGTAAATCGCACTACAAAATATTCTCTATTTATTGTATCGCTTTTAGCTTTCTTTTTACTGATTTTATTTACATTTAATACACCTTGGGTGAAACAGCTTGACTTTAATGTGCTTCATACCATTGAAGGATGGAGGACGGACACGTTAACCCCCATCATCATATTTATAACAACCGTAGGATCTTGGTATGTTACTGCGCCAATATGGTTTGCAATTATAGTACTTCTTCTTTATAAACGAAAAGGGTTGCTCGTTTTATATATCACGCTCGTCTTTTGGGGAGTTCGCGCTTTAAATTGGGGATTGAAGGAGATTTTTGCAAGACCAAGACCTGATTGGAGTCAAGTCGTTCCCGCCTCTCACTATAGTTTTCCGAGCGGACATGCCATGAACTCAATGGCGTTTTACAGCGGAGTACTTTTGTTGATATGGATGTATACAAGAAGCAGGGCTGTCAAAACGGCAGCTGCATGCGTAATTGCTATTGTTATTTTATTAATTGGATTTAGCCGTTTGTATTTAGGCGTACACTTTTTAACGGATATACTAGCAGGATATTGTTTAGGACTTGCTTGGTCCTTAGGGGTCTACCTCCTTTCTAAACGCCTATATAACCAAAAATAGGAGCAATGGTTACATTTTTTTCGTTAATATTTCATTTTGTTTAAGTAGGCCTATTGATTCATCCATTCAAAAACAACTAATGATAAAATGGGAAACAAATATTTTATGTACATGTTTAATAAGAAAAAACTAGTAATTTCGACAAAAAACGTTTTGATTCGATAAAGGATTTTCGGATTTTATCACTAATTATATAAGAATACATGACGTAAAAGAGTAAATACTTGCTTTTGGGTGGAGGGAAGAATGTTGAGTGTGTGGACCACAATAAAAAAACAATTTAATATTAGCACAGAATATGATGTAACCATTATGCAAACAGAAGAAAAAGGCGAAAAGCGCGGATATAAGCCTGTCCATCGTCTAACGATTACAGCATTCGATCATCAAGACGCAGCAACACAAGTATTTCAGATGTTTAATATTGCTGATAATTTGCCAAAAGATTGTGATGCAAGGTTTATCAGCACAGGCGATATTTTGTTAATTGATGAAGGTACTCGAGGAAAGTATTACTACAAGCTATGGACAGACGGCTGGCAAAAAGTGAATCGCCTGCACGTACGTTAAATATAAGGTGAAAGCGACCTATCTGGCCGCTTTTTATTTATATGTTGACCCTTAGTAATCACGAGTATGATGGCCAGGGCCATTTTTTCGGTTTGTTGCTGAATATTCATCTCCATGGGCTTCATGTTCTGCTATAATTGCTTCTTTTGGAATATGATTATTCTTTTTAGGCGAATTAATTCGATTGCGATGTTTTTTTCCCATACATATCACCTCAGCTAACGTTAGTAAATCCCTTGCGCTATTAGCGTACCCTTATATAAAAAGACATACTACGCCATTTTTTGGGCCGTATGTCTTTTTATTTTTGTCGCATAATGTTAGAAGGAAATAGACATGCAAGGGATACAATATGGTATAGTGAAAGCGTAAGATTTTTTACATATAGGAGGTACGAAATGAGCGTACATATTGGAGCAAAACAAGGTGATATTGCAGAAACGATTTTACTTCCAGGTGATCCACTTCGTGCAAAATACATTGCAGAAACATTTTTAGAAGATGTAACTTGCTATAACGAAGTGCGCGGTATGCTTGGATTTACAGGAACATATAAAGGAAAACGCGTTTCTGTTCAAGGAACAGGAATGGGTGTACCATCAATTGCTATTTATGTAAATGAACTAATGAATGAATATGGTGTCCAAAATCTAATTCGCGTTGGTACATGCGGAGCAATTCAAAAAGATGTAAAAGTACGTGACGTTATCTTGGCCATGTCTTCGTCAAGTGATTCACAAATGAACCGCGTTAAATTTGGTCCTATCGACTATGCACCGACAGCTAACTTTGATTTATTAAAGCGCGCTTACGATGCAGGTGTTGAAAAAGGCCTTCAGTTAAAAGTAGGAAGTGTATTTACATCTGATCAATTTTACAATGAAGACGGCCAGCTAGAAAAATTGGCAGCTCACGGCGTATTGGCAGTTGAAATGGAAACAACGGCTTTGTATACGCTAGCTGCTAAATACGGCCGTAATGCTTTATCGGTTTTAACAGTAAGTGATCACATTTTCACTGGTGAAGAAACAACGTCAGAAGAGCGTCAAACGACGTTTAACGATATGATTGTTGTTGCGCTTGAAGCAGCAATTAATGAATGAACATAAAGTCGTTTATTTGCTGAATGGCAGCGAAAAGCTGCGGCGTAACAAATAAAAAGACGAGAAGCAATCAAGCTTCTCGTCTTTTTATTTGTGAAAATTAATTGTTTCCAAACAGGAAATTGTATGGTACGATTTGATACGTTAAAAACGGCTTTGATTTTCGTGAAAGTCGAAAATCGTATAAAAAATTCATAAGAGGTGATAAACCATCATGGTGGCAAGTATTAAACAGCAGTGGTTTTCAAACGTTCGAGCAGATATTTTGTCTGGGATGACAGTTGCTCTTGCGCTTATTCCAGAAGCCCTTGCTTTTTCCATTATCGCCGGTGTCGATCCCATGGTTGGCCTGTATGCATCTTTTTGTATGGCAATTGTGATTGCTTTTACAGGCGGAAGACCAGCTATGATTTCAGCTGCAACAGGAGCAATGTCTTTATTGATGATTAACTTAGTCAAAGATCACGGCATTGAGTATTTATTTGCAGCTACTGTTTTAACCGGAATTATTCAAATTTTACTTGGTGTTTTGAAAGTAGGAAGGTTTTTATCATTTCTTCCTCAAACAGTTATGATTGGATTTGTAAATGCGCTAGGTATTTTAATTTTTACAGCACAGCTTCCGCATTTTCAAGGAGCAAACTGGATGATGTACGCAATGGTAGCCGGAACGCTGCTCATCGTCTATTTGTTTCCGCTCATGACCAAAGCAATACCATCTCCGCTTGTTGCCATTGTCTTGATGACGATTGTAGCAATTGTCTTTCATTTAGATTTAAAAACGGTAGGAGATATGGGGAATATTACGCGTTCGCTGCCGGTTCTTCACTTTCCAAAGGTTGATTTATCAGTGGAGATGCTGCTTATCATTTTACCTTATTCGCTTCCTCTCGCGATTGTAGGCCTACTTGAATCTATGCTAACGGCAACGGTACTGGACGAAATTACAGATACGCCTTCGAATAAAAATAAAGAAGCACGCGGTCAAGGCATTGCTAATATGGTAACAGGCTTCTTTGGAGGAATGGCTGGCTGTGCCATGATTGGACAATCTATGATTAATGTAAAATCAGGGGGACGTGGAAGGTTATCTACCTTAGTCGCCGGAGTCTTTTTATTGTTCTTAATTATGGTGCTTGGCGATGTTGTTAAACAAATTCCAATGGCTGCTCTTGTAGGCGTTATGTTTATGGTAGCTGCTGGTACATTTGATTGGCAGTCCCTTAAAGGCTTAACGAAATATCCGCTATCGGATGCTATTGTAATGGTTGTTACGGTGGTTATCGTATTGTTTACACATAACTTAGCATTAGGAGTAATGGTAGGTATTGTTTTAAGCACCATTGTATTTGGCTGGAAGATGGCTAAAATCAAAACAACTTCACAAACAGAAGGCAATATGAAGCAATACAGGGTTTCAGGGCAATTATTTTTTGCCACGATCAGCTTCTTCATGGATGAATTTCAGTATGAAACAGACCCGGATACCATCATTATTGATTTTAGTTCTTCTCATATATGGGATCAATCGGCCGTGATCGGCATCTCAAAAATTATCGATAAGTACGAGCGATTGAATAAAAAGGTTATTGTAAAAGGACTAAATGAAGACAGTAAAAAAATCGTAAGGCAAATTGGCATAACGTCGCTGTCGAACAAATAAAAGGTGTGCAGTAGCACACCTTTTTTACTTGTTTCGTTTTAGTAGCTGTATGAGCCAGGTGGAAAAAGAAGTTGTAGATGAAGGTACGGATGTCTGTTTTAACAAAATAGCATAGGCTTTGCGCCGATATTGGTAATCAAGCATGCATATCTACTCCTTTTAAAACAGGATTTGGAAGCGTTTTTTTTATTGTAGCATGCTTAATAGGGAGATAAAAGAAAAAAGAGAGACCATCGTCTCTCTTTAATCATTTCCAAACATATAGCGTTTGTGATGCCATGAGATTCCAAACATCAGACCCATTGCAAACATGTTCCCCATCAGTGAACTACCTCCATATGAAATAAAAGGAAGTGGAATTCCGGTAATAGGCAAGACTTGAATGGTCATACCGATATTTTGAAATACGTGGAACGTAAGCATTGAAATAACGCCTACACATAAGTAAGAATTGAATTCATTTTTTGTTTCAAGGCCTAGCTTGATCAAGTAATAAACGAGTACGAAGAAAAGACTAATAACAATGCTGGCGCCGATAAAGCCAAACTCTTCTCCAATAACCGCAAAAATAAAGTCGGTCTGCCCCTCTGGCAAATAGACAACTCCATTTCCGATTCCTTTACCGTTTACCATTCCTGATCCAATTGCATCTAACGATTTCTTTAAATGATAGCCCTCTCCCGAACTATATGACTCAGGATCAAGCCAAGAATAAATACGTCCAAATTGGTATTGCTTAACCCCTAGATACTTTTCTAATAGGCTAGGTGCATAAACAACAAGTCCCAAAATGACAGAACCAACCGCTGTAATACCTAAAAATGCAGGCGCGATGATTTTCCAGCTTACGCCTGAAACAAATACAAGTCCAACCGTGATTGCTAAGAACACAAGAGCGGTACCTAAGTCAGGCTGCTGCATGATTAACAATAAAGGTAAAGCAAGTACAGCGCCTAGTTTACCAAGCAGTAAAAAGTCTTCTCTTACTGTTCGGATACGATATTTTTCATTGTGTTTAACAATGACCGTACTCAGCGTGATAATCAAAAACACTTTCATAAACTCTGATGGCTGCAACGAGAAGCCGGGAAGTGTGAACCAACTTTTTGCCCCGTTAATTTCTCTGGCAATGCTTGACGGAGCCACTAGTAAAAGAAGCAATAAAAAGTTCCCAAATCCATAAAAAACCCACGTTAGCTTTTGAAGCTGATCGGAGTCAAAACGCATGACAAATCCTATAATCACCATTCCAATAATATAAAAAACAACTTGTTGCGCTACGAAGTTCTTATCATACTGCCCAATTTTTTCAGCACTATGGATTGCCACAACGCTTACGCAAAACAATAGGAAGATTAGGAAAGCCAAGTTCCAGTCAAATCTACTAACATTTCTTTGATTTTCACCCATATTATTCACCTGTCACTATTAAATCTCATTCTTTCTTTATGATAAAAGAAAAATGCTGGTTTTTAATGCAAAGTCGATTAATGAAGAGTCGCACTAACCCCACTTTGCAGTTTTTGCTTTGAATATAGACTTGCTAAAAGTAAGAAAAGATATGTCGCAAGCTGCGTTACCATACAGCCTTTTATTATACATGAATTATTCTATAACATAAATAGGAGAAATGATAACAATTTCTTTTTTCTAAAAACTCTATTTGTAGGGATTTATTCAATTCATCTTCTTTATCTCCTTAAAGGTTAATATGAAAACATATTATAGGAATTTATCTTTTTTTGCACGTGAAAAGATAAAGAAACGTGTATATATATAACGAAAGAAAGGGCAAATAGTTTCATATGAACGACTGAAAAATTCTAAACTGCGAGGACTAAATCTAGCAAGCTATACATATGAATAATAGTAAAGATAAGAGAAAGTGTTCTACACTATCTTTTTCTACATGCAGACATTCAACTTCTTAGCAGTCCCACAAGTAAACAGTTGAGACAAGAATATAGTTACATTCGACTTTCTTGCTGATGAACGAACGTATGGAAGGTATATGGATAGATTACCGAATCAAAGACATAGGA
Organism: Priestia sp. JV24; assembly: GCF_025910025.1. Classification (NCBI taxonomy): domain Bacteria; kingdom Bacillati; phylum Bacillota; class Bacilli; order Caryophanales; family Bacillaceae; genus Priestia; species Priestia sp. JV24. The sequence goes on along the minus strand of NZ_JAPCIN010000022.1, from coordinate 340,284 downwards.
TATTAGGAAAATAATAGATAGAGATTAATAGAATCATAACGTAGAGAGGTGTGTTTATGATTATAGGGGCAAGTGTGACAGCATTATTATTATTATGGTGGACAATTTTTTATAGCGGGCGCTACTATCATTATGTTTCAGAGCCTGTTGGCAAAAGAATTTCCCTTCACGTAGGAATACATGTCACCTTAGTGGTTGGAGTGAATGCATGTCTCTGGCTTGAGCAGCCGCTGCTTTTTTCTAGTATTTTAGCAGGGTGTGCAGGACTAGGAGCCGGATGGTTTGTAGGGATTCCTTTTTCGGTAAAAAGTATTTTAAGTGGAATAATGGGGGGCATAGGAACCGGTGTTAGTTTTTATATCTCTATGAGCATGTGGATGGATCAATTTAACTGGCTATCTTTTTTATTGATAGGAACGAGCGTTATTTTTAGCGGAAGCTCGTTATTTCAAGTGTTAAAATCGATTCCGTCATTTGAAAAGGTACTGGTGAAAATGTGGATTCAACATCCTTTTCTGATAGCTCCTATTTTGATTACCGTATTTTGGCTGTATAATTTTATTGAAAAATATTTTCCGCAAGCAGATCCAACACGCAAGTAGTTTCCGTGTTGGATTTATTATTTCCTCTGATAAGACTCCCCTTTAAGTTTACCAAGTTTAACATCGTTCAATTAGTCTATAGAAGATAAAAGTAGACATTCACCTATCTTCATTATGATGCATATTGTAACGTAGCAAGCATTATAAAGGGGAGTGCGTATGTATCCATATCAATACGATCCACGTTTTCAAAATTTGTTTCCACCTGGAGGAGGCCAAGGGTTTCCATCGTTTCCACCTGGAGGAGGAGGCCAAGGATTTCCACCGCCGCCACCTGGAGGAGGAGGTCAAGGATTTCCACCACCACCACCTGGAGGAGGGGGCCAAGGGTTTCCGCCGCAGGGAGGAGCGCAGCCGCCTTCAAGTCCGCCGCCAGCTTTTACACCTACACCAAAGCTAGGTTCAGGAGGTCCATCGCTTTATGCTGTTGATCCAGGCGCTATTTCAGGGTGCTTATACCGATATACTTATATATGGCCGAGAAATGGTCGACCTTACTGGTTTTACCCAACCTTTGTAGGCAGACGCTCAGTTGCAGGATATCGCTGGACAGGATCTTTCTGGGTGTATGCTGGGGTAGATGTAAATCAAATTCGAGAATTTCAATGTGTATAAAACTCCGCTTGCGGAGTTTTTTTGTGCGAAAAGGTTGACGCATAAAAAATGGCGTTATATAATAAATCTCGAATTAAAGATAATTTGTTTAGTAATATCTTGAATTAATGATAATATACACTTTTTAGGAGATGACATTTATGGCAAATGTATTATATGTAAAAGTAAATCCGCAGGTTGATGAAGCATCATTTTCAACTCGTTTAGCACAGGTTTTCTTAGATGAGTATAAAACAGCAAACCCGACTGATACAGTGACAACGCTTGATTTGTATAAAGAAACAGTTCCATTCATTGATGGAGATGTTTTAGCGGCATGGGGAAAAGCTGGAGCTGGTGAAGAATTATCAGCTGTTGAATTAGAAAAAGTAACGCGTATGGGTGAATTAGTAGAGCAGTTTTTACAAGCTGACAAAGTTATTTTCTCAGCTCCAATGTGGAACTTAAGCTTCCCTCCACTAATGAAAGCGTATATTGATAACATTTTAATTGCAGGAAAAACGTTTAAATATACTGAAAACGGTCCAGTAGGATTAGCTTCAGATAAAAAAGTAGTATTACTAGAAGCTCGTGGAGGCGTGTACTCAGAAGGCCCAGCAGCAGAGCTAGAATTTACTCAAAGCTATTTACGTACAGTGATGAGCTTCATTGGGGTTCAAGATTTCCACCTGGTTGTTGCAGAAGGCATGGCTTACACACCAGCAGAAGCAGACAATATTCTAGCAAAAGCATCTGAAAAAGCAAAAGAAGTTGCGTCAACGTTCTAATCTCAAGAGGCTGGGACAAAAGAATTTTAGACGAAGTGAAAAACGAACCACTGATCAAGATGTTTGATTAGTGGTTCGTTTTTTTTGTTACGGTAAACGTAGGTTTCATGTTTGTAAGTCTTTCTAGCAGTTGATTGGAGGGCAAGCCGAAGACTCCTGCGGGAAAAGCGGAATAGGTGAGACCCCACAGGAGCGTATGCGACGAGGAGGCTCAGCGACCGCCCGCGGAAAGCGAAGTCTTGCACGGAAATCAACTGCGGTGTCAAAAGCGGTTCGGCTCATGTATACGAGTTGTTCGTCTTTAGATTGGATTCATTTTTTTATGTCTCAATCTCTTTTTTAGGTTTAAAATTCAATATTCCTCCTTCAGAAAATGTGCAAAGGGTTACATAAAATGCAGCATAGAGAACGTGCTTCTTATAAAAGCGCTTATACATTTTTATTTACAAGACCAAAAAAGCATGGTTAAATAATGACCATGTTAACGTAACATCGGGATAGGGGAAGTTTTTCTGCAGAATCATTGGGGTATGCTACAAGTACAATCTAAAAAAGGGTGATTGAGATGTTTAAAAAATTATTTGGTAATAAGACAAAATCAAAAGAAACAACCGTTCTAGCTCCGCTTTCAGGTAATATCCTGCCAATCAGCGAAGTGCCAGATCCAGTGTTCGCACAGAAGATGATGGGAGACGGTTTTGCAATCGAACCTTCAGAAGGACAAGTTGTTTCACCTGTTGCTGGGGAAGTCGTTCAGCTTTTCCATACAAAACACGCGGTAGGCTTAAAAACAGAAGCCGGTACGGAAGTATTAATACATATCGGCCTTGAAACAGTGGCAATGGAAGGCGAAGGATTCGAAGCTCACGTGGCACAAGGTGACAAAGTAAGCGTAGGAACACCTCTTATCACATTTGATTTAGCGCTTATTCAAGAAAAAGCGAAAAGCATTATCACACCAATCGTTATTACAAACAGTGATGCAAGTGAAAGTTTCGAAATTTTGGCTCAAGGGACGGTTCAAAAAGGCGAAACGGCTTGTGCAAAAGTAACGATGAAGTAATTAGCAAGGCCTTTTCCTTTAAGAAAGGAGAGCGCATTTGAAGATTTTAAAAGTGTTAAATAACAACGCCGTTGTCTTTAAAGAAGGCGGAGTTGAAAAAATTGCGATGGGTCCCGGTATTGCTTTTCAAAAAGGTAAAAATGATCTTATTAATGCTGCAAAAGTGGAGAAAGTCTTTGTCATGAAAGAAGAGCAGGAAAAGTTTCAAGAACTATTAAAAAACCTTCCTGAAGAGCATATTCAAGTGGCGGAAGAAATCATTTCTTATGCTGAACAGCAGCTTTCTGCTACATTAAGTCATCATGTGCATATTACTTTGAGCGATCATTTATCCTTTGCTGTCGAAAGGATAGCCCGCGGAATTTCCATACAAAATAAATTGCTTAATGAAATTAAATCTCTCTATCAGCCTGAGTATGCAATAGGAGTATGGGCTCTTAAGCATATCAAAAAGAGACTAGATATCACGATGCCGATTGACGAAGCGGGATATATTGCGCTTCATATTCATACGGCGAAACTGAATTCACCGGGAATGCAGCAGCTCATGATGAATACAACGATTATTAATGAAATGGTTACGATTATAAAAAAAGAGCTGAATATGGAGATTGATGAAAACAGCATGTCCTATCAGCGGCTGCTGACTCACTTGCGCTTTGCGTTAAACCGTTTAGCGCAAAATGAACCCTTTCATGAGATGGATGAAGAGATGCTTAACGTATTAAAAGTCAAATATAAAAAATCGTATCAGTGTGCTGAAACGATCAAGCAATTTGTCAAAGATGAGTACGAAATTAATTTTCCAGAAGCGGAGTTAGGATATATCACGCTTCACATTTGCCGAATAGAGCAAAGAATATAGAAAAAAACATTGACGAATATTGTTGCTTTGAGTACAATGAAAGCGTATTAATTGAATAATCGGGATTGTGACTGGTAAAGCAGGCAAGACCTAGAATGCGCATGAAGGACAAGTGTGTCTTTTATAAGTGTGTTTTAGGTCTTGCTTTTTTTTTATGACATACAAAAAGGAGGAAGTAAGATGGACGTAAAAGAAATTGCTGAAAAACTTGTTCCGCTTTTAGGAGGAAAAGGAAATATTGCTAGTGCGCAGCACTGTGCTACGCGTTTGCGCCTCGTTATTCGAGATGAAAGCAAAATCGATCAAAAAGGTTTAGATGAAATAGAAGATGTAAAAGGGGCTTTTTCAAATTCAGGACAGTTTCAAATCATTTTTGGAACCGGTCTCGTTAATAAAATCCATGCTGCTTTTGTGAAAGAATTAGGTGATGACGAGGCTGCTGCCCCAGCGGATCATCAAGAAGAAATGAAAAAGAAAATGAACCCATTTGCCCGTTTTGCCCGCATGCTTTCCAATATTTTTGTTCCGATTATTCCAGCCATTGTAGCCAGTGGTTTACTAATGGGACTGCTCGGGATGATGAAAGCGTTCCACTGGGTCTCAGAAGATAGCGCGTTATTTGTGTTGTTGGATATGTTCTCAGGCGCAGCATTTATCATTTTACCGATTTTAATCGGGTTTTCAGCTGCAAAAGAATTTGGTTCAAATCCTTATCTAGGAGCGGTTATAGGAGGGATCTTAACGCATCCGATGTTATTAAATCCGTGGACATTAGCAGATGCTAAGCCAGAATATATGGATTTGTTTGGCTTAAGTATTCCGCTGATTGGCTACCAAGGTACGGTCGTTCCGATTTTATTGGCTATCTACGTTATGAGTAAAATTGAAAAGGGACTCCGGAAAATTGTGCCGAATTCGGTTGATTTACTTGTTACGCCTTTTTTAACTGTTATTATCACAGGCTTTGTATCACTTGTGTTTATTGGTCCTTTCGGTCGCTATATTGGAGACTTAATTTCGATCAGCCTTCAGTCTTTATACGATGTAGCCGGAGTGTTTGCAGGAATTTTGTTTGGCGGCTTATATTCGACCATTGTATTAACAGGCTTGCAGCATAGTTTTCATGCTATTGAAGCAGGACTGCTTGCTAATCCGAAGATTGGCGTTAACTTCCTACTTCCTATTTGGGCCTGCGCGAACGTGGCGCAAGGAGGAGCAGGGCTGGCTGTTTACTTTAAGACGAAAAATGCCAAAACGAAAAAAATTGCGATTCCAGCGGCTATTTCTTCCTTCTTAGGAATTACAGAACCGATTATTTTCGGCGTCAATTTAAGACTTCGCAAGCCATTTATTGCTGCGGCTATAGGCGGAGCAGCCGGAGGAGGCTATGTTGTACTTATGCACGTAGTAGCCAATGCCTACGGACTTACAGGTATTCCAATGATGGCCATTGCTGCGCCGCTTGGTATGAGTAATTTAATTCACTATATCATTGGTATGATTATTTCTGTAGGTGTTGCATTCGGTGTTACGTGGTTCATGAAACTAAAAGAAGACTGAGAACCATCGGTAAGTATACGAGAATAGAGAATGGTATTAGATTTGCTCATCATATTTTATGGTGAGCAAATTTTGTGTCGTAAATATGAAACTTTTTAAAAAGTAATACGTAGAACAGTCAAAGAGATAAGTTGATGTTGTGTAACAGGAACGTAAATGCTACACTACATATATTGGATTGTACTATTATAGTCAGAAAGAGAGCTGGCACATGGAATTTTATCACGATCTTTTTCTATATGCGCCGTATTTATCTGCTTTCGTTTTATACATCCTTTGTTATTATATGCTTCGTGAAGCTAGGTTTACGGCTTTTCATGCGGAACCTGTCACCGACCATGTGAATGCAGGGATTGATCCTTCAGTATTAACAATATGGAAAAGACGAAATGTATTTATACATGTGTATAGAAAAACACCAGTTAAAGAGAAGAATAATGATGAAGAAGATCCTTTCCTTCTGAAAAACACTTCATACATTTAGTCATTATTAGGAGGAAAGAATATGAAAAGAAATAAAAAATTATTATTGCTTGGTTTAATGGGAGCGCTTCTTTTAGCTCTAGCCGGCTGTAGCAGCACAAAAACACCAGTAACCGCAACAAGCGGCGGGTTCTGGGATCATTATTTTGTTTACCCTTTATCAATGGCATTAACGAAAATTGCTGAGTGGGCAGGCGGAAGCTATGGTCTGTCTATTATTATTGCGACGGTTATCATTCGTTTAGTTCTATTGCCGCTTATTTTAAAACAGCAAAAGAGCACGATGGCTATGCAAGCACTTCGTCCAGAGATGGAAAAGATTCAAAAGAAATATGCTGGTAAAAAAGATCCTGAAACACAGCAAAAGCAGCAAAAAGAAATGATGCAGCTTTACCAAACGCATAAAATTAATCCGGTTGGCGGATGTTTGCCAATCTTTATTCAAATGCCTATTATTATCGCATTTTATAATGCCATTGCACGAACGCATGAAATTGCACAGCATTCATTCTTATGGGTAAGTTTAGGAAAGCCAGATCCTTACTTCATTTTACCGGTAGTTGCAGCGATTACGACATTCTTACAAATTCGTGTAAGTATGACGGATGAAATTCAACCTCCAATGAAAATGATGATGAACATTATGCCAATCTTCATCTTAGTAGCGGGAATTTCACTTCCATCTGCTCTTGCATTATATTGGGTAATTGGTAACTTATTCGGAATTGGACAAGGTTACTACTTGAAAAAACGTATGAGCTTATTAAAAGAAAAAGATGCAGCTAATAATACAGCACAAGCTAAAACAAAACCATCACCAAAATCTAAGTCAAAATCATAATATACAAAAAGCGCAGCTATTCGCTGCGCTTTTTTATTTTTTCAAAAAAGTGATGAGATGAGGAGATTTGTGTAACGCTATAAAAAAAGACAGGAGTGAACATGGTGAAAAAAATAGCGTTATGTCTGCTTTTTCTTATGTTGTTCCCTATGCAAATAAATGCTGCCAATACAGTGAAGGTCAGTTTTATAAGGCAAGGAAACCTATGGGTATATGATAACGGTACCGAAAGGCAGTTATCCTATGCCCGTCATGCCTCTATGCCTCAATGGTCATCACATGGAGATATAGTTGCTTATGCAGAAAATGATTCTTTAATGATTGCACCGTTAAAAGGAAAACCGCTACTTGTTGAACATGATGTGACTCATTATCAATGGTCACCGGCTGCTGAGGAACTTGCGTATATTTCGAATGGAATCTTAGTATATTACAACGTTAAAACGCATGAAAAGAAGCGTGTAGCCGTAGGGGTTGATCAGTTTTCATGGTTTCCAGAAGGAGATCGATTTTTAATTACGTCAGCTGCTGCGCTGGCGCCGACGGGATGGGGACCGGTAAAGCTATATACAGTGAGCAAATATGCAGGGTTAGATGTAAAAAAAGTGGAGGCTTTTACGACGCTCCCGGCAGAAAATGATTCGTTTTTTGCGTATACAACAAGCAGCTTCAAATGGTCTCCTAACGGTCAATGGATTAGTTTTATCGCTATTCCAACGGCTTCGATGTCTGCAGATGCAAATAAGCTGTGCATCATTACAAAAGAAGGGAAAGCTTTTCAAGTAGTGGGAGATATGCTTAATGTACCTAATTGGTTTAAGTGGAGTAATGAAGAGCAAGTACTGGCATTTATTGATGGGGAAGGAAGGTTTGCCACTGAAAATAAAAAGTTCACTTTAAAAGAGATGCCGGTTTTTAAAGAACATGTGTTTACTCCAAAAGGCTTCGCAGATTGGGATTTTACTTGGACAGAAAAAGATAACATCATCATTTCACGTGTGCCCGAAGCAGGGTGGTCGAATGATGAAAAAAAGAGGCCGCTGCCTTTTTTGTATAGCATGGACGTAAAGACCAATAAGCAAAGTCAGTTCACATTTCCACAAAAAGGCTTAGGAGATTATGCGCCTGTTTATCATAAAGCAACGAATCAAACAATGTGGATTCGTACAAATCGAAAACAAGCAAATCTTTTAACACGCGTAAAAGATACGAAAAATGATAAGGTACTTATTTCAGGCTTAGACCTGCCGGGAAATTATTATGAGCTGTATCGGTGGAATGAAGTATTTAGCGTGTACAACCCTTAATAGCTAATTAAAACATAAGAAACTAAGGTGAAAACATGAATATACGATTGTTGGTAAAAGAAGACGCTGACATGTACTTTGAACTCCGTCTTCGTGCTTTAAAAGATCATCCCGAAAGTTTTATTTTAAGTTATGAAGAAGAATATGAAAAAGAAATTGCTGACATCCGAAATTATTTTCCAAGCAGCCAATCAGAATTTGTAGTAGGAGCTTTTATGGAAAAACAGCTTGTGGGGATCGTAGGGTTTCAGCAGCAAAAGCCTTTAAAAGTTCAGCATAAGGGAGATATTTGGGGGATGTACGTAGCCCCTGAAGCAAGGGGGAAGGGTCTTGGAAAGAAGTTGTTAAAAACCGCTGTTGAACAAGCTTTTTCAAAAACAAATGTTTTGCAAATCTACCTGGCCGTCGCTGCTAAAAATGAAGGAGTAAAAGCCCTATACAAAAGCCTCGGTTTTACTTCTTATGCGTATGAAAAAAGAGCTCTTCAAGTAGATGGTGAATTTATCGATGAAGAGCATATGGTATTGTCTATAAAAAGCCTTTGATCATATCAAAGGCTTTTTTTGTGAGGGAAAAATTTAGCTGAAACGTATAGAGATGGAAGCACATTCCCCATAAATATGCTATGATTTAACATATAGGATTATGGAGAGGCGAGGCAGCAGATGGAAAAACTGATTGAATTAAAAAATGTTGCAAAAGTATACAAAAAACATACCGTATTAGAAAACGTTCATACGACCCTTTATAAAGGAGAGACTGTGGCGATTGTTGGAAAAAACGGTGCGGGAAAAAGTACGTTTTTAAAGCTGATTGGCGGATTATCTAAACCGACTAAAGGGACAGTTCACCTTCATAAAGAAACCGGTACGCCTGGATTTGTGGTGGAACAATTTCCTCAGGAGCTGCGTTTTACGCTAGCAGGTTATTTGCAGCACATGGGACGAATTCAAGGATTGTCTAAGAAAAAGCGCAGCTCTAGAATTGAAGAGCTGCTCGAAACTTTCGAAATGGTAGAGTTTAGACATGAAGAAATCATTTCTTTTTCAAAAGGAATGAAGCAAAAAGTCAACATGATGCAAGCACTGCTGAGTTCTTCTAAGCTGCTATTGCTTGATGAACCTCTATCAGGATTAGATGCTCGTGCTCAGCTAGAAGTAGAACGAATTTTTACAAAGCTCAAAGAACGAGGGATGACCATTGTATTTACGTGTCATGAAGAAAGGCTCATTCATGCTGTAGCCGATCGTGTTATCACCATTGGCTCACAGCGCATTTTAAAAAATGAGCGCGTTCAACTCATTGAGCATTTAACGGTTATTGAGGCAAATGTCATTCTCAATAAGCCGCTTCGCTTATTAAAAGAAAAGTGCACGAAAATTGAACAGCATGGAAACTACTGGATTTTTTATATAGATAAAAAATATGTAAACGAGTTTCTTGCAGAATTGCTTGCTGTTCAAGCTGAAGTTGTAAAGCTATATCATATGGAAAGGGAAGAAATTTAAGATGGGTGCATTGATCCGCTATCATTTTATTACATACATTAAATCGTATCGATATATTCCGCCGCTTGCACTTTATATTATTTCGCTGTGTATGAACTATACATATAGACCGAACCCGGTGCTTGATAGCTTTTTTAATACGGCACTTTTCCTCTTTTTTCTAACCACTTGGTTTACGATGTCGCTGTTTCATGCGGAAGATTCCGGTCAAGAAGTTATTACAAAACTTCATGTAGGGAAAAAGAACAAGTACTTTATGAGCAAGCTTATTAGCTGTACGCTGCTGTTTACATTTTTATCAGCGGTTTCCATTGCTTATCCTGTGCTCCTTGATATGTTTGAAGTGGACATATCCACTAGGCAAATGGTGTTTGGGTTTATTATTCACTGGACGTTTAGTTTGCTTGGTATGAGCATAGGCCTTGTTTTCACAAGAGATGTTGTAAGAGAAGGCAGCTTATCGTGGTTTGGACCTCTATTTATTTTAATCGTTACGCTTGCAGCAGCAGGCGTTTCATTTCCGTATCAAGGAGGCGGACTGCTGCTGTATGTATTGCCACCCGTATCTGCAATCATTCAATTTATTAACGAAGGATTAAATAAATTTTTGGTGTTTGGCTGGGCTTTGCTTTATGCCATAGCATTAATTAGCCTGTACTTGTGGAGAGCGAATAGAAGAGATGTATAAAGAATAAACACTTGCCGCGGCAAGTGTTTATTTATTATGAAGCACGTTATAAAGACGATCGGGGTAATTAGTAAACATACCGGTTACGCCCCACTCGATAAGTATTCTCATTTGTTTTTCGTCATTTACTGTATAAGGATGAACGTCTAAATCGTAAGAGCGAGCTTTTTGTACATATGGTTTTGTCAGCGTGTTTGCGTTCGGACCGATGCCGTTCGCGTACGTTTTGATTTGTCTGAACTGCTGATCTGTTAACATATTGGTTTGCTTAGAACGAATCAGTTGAATTAGTTTCATAGTAGGTCGGTATCGATGGACGGTTTTTAAGCTTTCAGGACTAAATGATTGTACAATGACGTGATTGGTATGAATGTTGTACTTAGCCATCAGCGTCAACAATTCCTTTTCCATACCTGGATATTCATGAGGAGATTTTGTTTCAATATAATAGTTTGTTCGATTGCCAAACGTACGGAATATTTCTTCTAAAGTTGGAATGACGGCTTTTTTATTACCTTTTCCTGCGTTCAAACGCTGAAGCTGTTTCACTGTATACTGTTTTACATATCCTGTTCCATTTGTCGTTCGGTCAACTTTGTAGTCATGAATTGCTACAAGCTGCTGATCTTTAGACATATGAAGATCAAGTTCAATGTAATCCGCTTTTTGCTGAACGGCTGCTAGATAAGATTGCATCGTATGCTCTGGCTCATAACCTGATGCGCCTCGATGAGCAATAATGGCTACTTTTTCTGCTTGAGTAGAAGCTGCCTGCGTATGTATAAACATAAAAATACCGCATAAACAAAGAGTGAGTGAGCTTACAAACCACCATTTTCGTCTCATATCAAAACTCCTTTTTATTGAGGGGTCGTGCATTAGTTTACTAGCGAGATGTTGTGTTCATATTAAGGCTGTGTAAATATTTAAATAAAACGAACGAGTATGTAATTAAAAGTAATAAACGCCGATGTTTAGTGAGAAACATCGGCTGTTTTTTCCGGGCGGAGGCTTGTATAAATAACGAGCCTGCGCTCATGAGTTTTCTGTTTATGATCAAATGTTCCCGTACAGGTGATTAAATTAAGCTGGTGTTGAAAAGTTGGGCCGAAAATCTCTCTGATAGGAGCAGAATCTCGGGGGTAAGAAGCTTTATTGGTAACAACAAAAGTCAGCTGATCCCCTTGCTGATCGGTTACCAGAATTTCGTCTCCTTTTGTAAGCTTGTCGAGATGATAGAAGATAGCGGGTCCTTTTTGATCATCAACATGTCCTGCAATGACCGCATTTCCTTCCTCTCCGGGTCTTGCTCCAAGCTTAAACCAAGCTACATCATGACCATTATCAGGAACGCTCATTTCACCTTGGTTAGTAAGGCCCATTCCTTTTATAAAAGCCTTGATATGAAGCTTCGGAATAATAAGCTGAGATGGAAGAGGCGTAGAAGCAGTTCCTGAAGATTTCAAGGATTGAGCCGATTTTGTTTCAGCCATCTTCACAACAAAATCCGTCGAGCTGTTTGCGATTGCTGATTGGGCAAACCAGCTGCTCATGAATAGTATAAAAGAAAAGGTGAAAACCCCTCCTATCCATTTCATTCGCTTTCGTATCCTCTGTGACGACGAACAACAAATATAGCGACCGCTCCAATTCCTAATAAAGTAAGAACCGGCACAATTGAATTATAATTATCCTGTGAAGCACCGCCCATACCTGTTTTGGGCATTTCAGAAGGCATAGCCGTATTATCTTTTAATAAAAGCGTTTCAAGACTGTCAGCTTTGTTAATAGCAAGCACTGTGTAGACCGTGTTAGCTTCTAAATTAAGGTTTGGAATGTCCAGTACTTTTTTCTTGTCTTGACTAGTTGTAATGGTCAAATCATAGGTTCCGGCATCTACTTCAGAATAATTTGTCATTTGTTTAAAAGCAGTGTCTTTAAACAAAGTAGGGCCGTGATTAATACCTACATCAACAGCGGGAGCATCTGGAGAAAAGTGAGCAATTCGGATTTTACTCTTTCCTTTAGCTACGTTCATATCATCTTGAGCTACTTTTAATTCCAAGTGTGCAACTTGGTTAATAGCAGCAAGGGTATAGGCTTTGTTTGCTTCGACGGTTACATTAGTGGAAATGACAGGTTTTTCTTTTCCTTTTGTACCTATGGCATATACCTCTATTTTATGAGACCCCGCAGGTACTTTAAGGTAATCCGTCACATCTTTAAACGATGCGCCGACTACGATGCTTTGATTGTCCACATATATATCTACTTCAGGTGCATCAGGTGACGCATGCACAACTCGTATCATCGCCTCCTGCACAGCTGCAGAAGTGAAATTATCTGAAAAAGCTAGCAATAAAACTGCGAGTAAAGAAGCAGCAATAATCTTTACACGGTTCATAACGTTTTACTCTCCTTTTAATCTAAGTTTGTCCTGTTAGTCCCGTATGAAAAGTGGTGGGCATGCATTCACTTTTGAACGTACTCGGGCATTTATTCACTTGTTATCATCTACAATTTTATCCAATATATGCATAATTTATTTCATTAGATGGAATTTTTGTAAAAGAGCAGATAAATAGTTTGAATTTTGTGATAATATTAAAATAAGGGTTTGGTTAGTAGTTGATGTCTCTATCGCAAAAGGAGGGGAAGATATGTGCTGCAAACGAATCATGAAATAAAAAAGGTTGTTCATCGTTCGCTATCAGCTAAAATGATTGTAAAGCGCATGCTGTTTATTTTAGTGGGAGCCCTTTTAATGGCCGTCGGGCTAGAATTTTTTCTTGTCCCTAATGAGGTTATTGACGGTGGAATTGTAGGTATATCTATTATTTTATCCCACTTAACGGATGTTCAAATCGGCTTTTATATCTTCGTATTAAATCTTCCATTCTTTTTTATTGGCTACAAGCAAATTGGAAAAACATTTGCGCTATCTACGCTTTTAGGTGTTATCATTCTATCCATTGCTACCTCTATTTTTCACGACTTACCGGTCTTAACAGGTGACCCTCTTTTAGCCACTGTGTTTGGCGGAATTGTTCTTGGTGTGGGAGTAGGAATTGTTATTCGGTACGGAGGTTCGCTAGACGGCACCGAGATATTAGCTATTTTATTTAATAAGCGTACGCCTTTCTCCGTAGGTGAGACGATTATGTTTTTTAATTTATTTATTTTGGGAAGTGCCGGTTTTGTATTTGGCTGGGATCGCGCTATGTATTCTTTAATGGCTTACTTCATTGCTGTTAAAACGATTGATATTGTGATTCAAGGTTTAGATGAGTCTAAGTCAGCTTGGATTATCAGCGAACAATATGAACAAATTGGCGAAGCAATTCTTGCTCGTTTAGGGAGAGGCGTCACGTATTTAAATGGGGAAGGGGCGTATACGGGAGATGATAAAAAAGTCATTTTTTGTGTGATTACCAGGCTTGAAGAAGCAAAGCTAAAAGCGATTATCGATGAGATAGATCCATCTGCTTTTTTTGCTGTAGCCGCTATTGCTGAAGTCAGGGGAGGAAGGTTTAAGAAACGAGATATTCATTAGTGAAGGTTGTCTGCTAATGAGGCTGTCCCGTTATTACATGCAGCAGCCTTTTTATTTTCTCTCTTTGTTTCGAGTATATGGAATGGTTTATGTCGCTTCTGCTGCGTCCTGCTTTGGGCATATCGAACCTCTCTTTTTTCTTGTATATCTTTAAAACAAACATGTAAAATGTCTAAAAGATATAAAAAGAGTACATAGTAAAAAACAGAAAGAGGGAGTGACATGAAAAAAACGTTAAAAATAGTAGGAGTCAGTCTTGCTGTTCTTGTTGCAGTAACCGTGGTTTTTTTTGTCATATGGTCAGGTTTTGATTATGAACCTTCAAAGCAGCTTCACTCACTAGTAGATGAGAAAAAAGTAGTGAAGAAAGACGATTATTACGTATTCAAGCCTCAAACGAACAAAGAGATAAAAGCCGGCTATATTATTTATCAAGGTGCTAAAGTAGAGCCGTTAGCATATGGCTATTATGCTCAGCAAATTGCAAATGAAGGATATCTTGTTGCTGTTGTAGATTCTCCGTTTAATATGAGTTTTTTTAGTCAAAACAAAGCGACGGATATTGTGAAGAGCTATCCGAAGATTTCCGCATGGTTTATCGGAGGGCATTCCCTTGGCGGAGTGAGTGCAGCCTCTTATGCGTATGATCATCAAAACTCAATAAAAGGCTTAGTTCTTTTAGCATCGTATCCGATGAATAAAAATAATTTTTCAATTTCCACTTATCCTATTTTGTCTTTAACCGGTGAGAAAGATGGTTTGTCGACGCCTGAAAAAATTAAAGAAACCAAGCATTTACTTTCAAAAAATACGGAGCTGGTCCAAGTAAAAGGAGCTAATCACGCACAGTTTGGAATGTACGGGAAACAAAAAGGCGACAACAAAGCCAGTATTTCCCCTAAAGAGCAGCAGGATGAGCTAGTAAAAAGAACGGTCAAGTGGTTAAACAGTCAAATGAAAAAGTCCGTCAGTAACTAACTGACGGACTTTTTTTCTTTTTTTGGAAATAACACTTGAAAAAATAACCAGTTAGTTATATAGTTAGTTACATGAGTAATGAACCACTTAAGTGAGGTAGTCAAAATGAAACAATCATTAGATCATCAGCGACCAATTTTTCAACAAATCAAAGAAACCATCGAAGAGAATATTTTGAATGATGCTTTTCCAGAAGAAGAAAGAGTACCGTCTACGAATGAATTTGCCAAAATGTATCGCATTAACCCTGCAACAGCAGCTAAAGGAATTAATCAGCTAGTTGACCACGGAATATTGTATAAAAAGAGAGGGATAGGGATGTTTGTATGTGCGGGCGCCAAAGAAGTATTGCTTACACAAAGAAAAGAAGAATTTTATAACCGTTTTATTGTTCCCCTGAAAAAAGAAGCACAGCATTTGGGGATTACGGTAAAAGAGTTAAAAGAGCTGTTAGACAAGGGGGAAATAAAATGAATATAGAAGCGCAGCTGTTAAATAAATGCTATGGATCTAAACACGTATTAAAAGACATTTCACTTACACTAGCAAAAAATAAGATATACGGGTTGCTAGGTAGAAACGGAGCGGGCAAAACGACTTTGATGCAAATTGTAGCCGGGCATATTCCAGTTACGACAGGAGAGGTAAAAGTGGGCAATCAATCTCCATTTGAAAACCGCTCTGTTTTGCAAAACATCTGCTTAATTAACGAAAGCGGAAATTTCAAAAAAACATTAAAAGTCAAAGACGTGTTAAAAATTGCGTCACTTTTTTATCCTTACTGGAGCGAAGAAGCTGCTGAGAGGCTTATGGAAGAGTTCGATTTAGATTGTAATATGAAAGTGAAAGCATTATCTAAAGGTATGGAATCAGCATTAGGAATTATTGTTGGGCTATCTTCCCGAACGAGCATCACAATCTTTGATGAACCTTATATTGGACTTGATGCTGCGATGCGAGCGCGTTTTTATGAGCTTCTATTGGATGAATATGAAGAATATCCACGCACGTTCATTATTTCAACGCATCTAATTGATGAGGTAAGTAATTTATTTGAAGAAGTACTCATTATGCAAAAAGGAAAGCTGATTCTTCAGGATACGGCAGAAAATTTGCAGCAGCGCTGTGTAAGTGTGAAAGGACCTAAAAGTCAAATTGAAGAATATGAAAAAGGAAAGCAAGTAATCCATGAACAAGTATTCGGAGGAGAGAAAAAAATAGTGCTCTTTAATGAAGATATTTATGCTGAGGAGCTTGTCGACAGTTCATTTCATATAGAAGCTGTTCATATACAGGATATTATGATTTATCTTACAGCAAATCGTGGAGGTGTAGCGTAATGAAAGGACAGTTTGCCGCCATTAGTTATTCGCTCTACGTTGAACTAAAGTATTTAATGATTCGCTTTTGGACGATTCTGTTAGCCTTTGTTGTAGTAGATATTTTCGTTTTCAGTCAGGTGAATGAGCATCTTCTATTAGTAACAAGTATGCCGCAGTACATCTTTTCAGGTATTGTAAGTTTTATTATCATTCGAAAAAGTTTTTCCTTTTGCTTAAAGTTAGGAGCTACTCGTAAAGCATATCTTTTAACGATGACCAGTGTTTTTGCTTTATTTGCAATTGTAATGTCCCTTATCAATGTTGTCATCATGAGCATTTCAATAAAGGTGATTAATAGTTTGAATTTAATGAATATTCAACTTTATTATGCGAGCGATTTTATCTTTCATGGCTCCACTGTCACTGTTCACTTTTTAACGGACGCTGTATTTATCTTTTTTATTACAGCAGCATCGTGTTTGCTCGGCAGCATCGTTTACAAATTCGGGCAAACAGGAGGGATGATCACAGGTGCTGTTTTAATTTTATTGTTTACGATTCCAGTGACAAAAGAACCAGTTATTCATTTTATAAAAAGCTTTTCGAATGGGTCGTTATTACTTACATTCGGAACAATGGTTATCGCAAGCTTCCTATTCTTTCTTATCAACTGGCTGTTTTTAAAAAAAGCGTCTCCTGTCCATCAAGCCTAATAAAAAAAGCAATCATTTCTTTACTGAATGATTGCTTTTTTTATTGTACTTTTTTAGAGCAAGCTGCATCAATATCTAGAATCCAGTCGTGAAACTTTTGCTGAAGAAGTTGAAGAGAAGACTGATTGTTCGATACAATGTCCAGCCCGCGCTCGTCGTATAGGTGGAAGATGGTTTCTTTATTCAAATTCACAATATAACACTCTTCTTCAATAGCCGGATGAATATGAAGATCGCGGTTGGCAATTGATTGCAAAAGAAGCTTTTCTTTCACATCATTGGTTTTACACGCAATAATATACTCAGCGTTATTTAATAATGCTACGGATTGAACTTCTTGTTTCTTCAGGCGAGAGCGAATGAATTTTTTAATAGCTGTTTCTTTTTTCTTTTTTAAAAGTAAATCATCCTGTGCAGCATTCGCTTTGAAAACAAGTAACAGCTCATCGTTTTTTTCATGGAGTGTCTCAAAAATTTCGTAAGCGCGTGCGTACACATTTTTCATATATTCTCGTTCCCACACACCTTTTTGATTGGTAAGCGTAAAGCGGATACCTGCGGGCGCGTTATAAAAAAGAGGTCTTTTCATTTGAACATTTGGAAACATTGTTGTTAAGTATGATTGAAGCCGCATTGTAGTCATACGCAACACCTCATTTAGTTTAGTCCTGACTTAATATGTTGAGTTTAGTCTATCACGTGATTAGCTAAATTTGTAAAGAAGTAATGTTATTTAATCAAAAGGTAACCAAACTGTTATATTTTGTTGATTTTGCATTATTTCTTTACACAACCTTTGCGGATGAACAGGTTTTTTCATACGCCTGTCGTATTACTTAACGTAGTAACGACGTGAAGAAAGGATGATATACGGTGAAAAAACAGCTTGTTCTTATTTCAATTATTACAGCTGCTTTCTTTGTGCTCATTTTTCACAAAACGATCTTTCAAGAAGGTAATCCTCTTCCCATTGCATGGAGTATTGTAAAATTAAAATCTTCGGGTGAAGACGTTGTGCAAATATCGGATAAGCCTAAAAGGTATCTCATTCATTCAGATGACTACTTAACGTTTATTAAACAAATGAAAAAGAAAAAAGTGAATTTTCAATATCAAGATGATAAAAAATTTTATTTTAATAACGACAATGAACGCCAGCTGTTCGTCAGCAAAAACTATACCGATAAGTTCACGATTATGGAACTAAAGAAAAAAGAGCTGACTGAAGCTGGCGTTGAGTGATAAGAGCTAATCCCTGCCCTGTGTCCCGAAATCTTTAATTTGAACATGAACATGATAGTCGATGGTCGACTGGCTAAATATTTCATCCCATTCATGCTGATGTTTTTTCCAAAAATGAGGATAATGAATTCGTACGTAATCATGCAGGTCAATCACATCAGCTTTGTAGTTGTTTTGCAGTAAGCGGAGTGTTTTTTCTGCGTCTTTTCGAATGATTTTTTCTATTTTTTTTTCGGTGTTCTTTACATTAGAGGCGGCAAGAGCCTGTTTTGAAGTCTCCCAATCTTCTGATAGCCTGCCGCTTGTTTGAACGTTGATGTCAAAATGAACGGAGTGACTTGAATCAATCCGAGCCTTCACATCTTGCTGAACATCTCCAATTTCATAGGAAAAGGGGTATGGCCCGTGTTTGCCGTAAATAATTCCGCCTTTAATATTCCCCGTTAACCACGTTAAAGCCTCCACTTGGTGCTGAGTTAAGATGAATTTTGCTTTTTTATCTTTGATGATCGCGGCACCGTCTAGTTCAACACTATTTTTAATTTTAGAAAGCCGCTGTATTAAAAAGCTTTGATCGGTTTTTAACTTGGCCGATAGCTCTCCCATTGTTAGGGGATTTAAAATTTTATTCGTTTTGAATTTATTGGAAACAAGCTCGTAAATTAAGTTTACAGGCGGTACAGACATTCCTTGAATCGTTAAAACGTTTTTAGCATCGCCCTTTGTAACAAACGCAAGGCTGCTGCGCCGTATTTCATTATCACGGACAAACTGATTGATAAGCGCATCCAGAGGGATGGTCTTGCTCGCTTTTTCTCCTATTAAAAGTGCTCGCTGATGCTGGCTGTATATAGGATCAGATTTCAGCGAAATATTTCGCGTGATTTCATGAATAGTAGGACCAGCTGTTGTAATGTTTTTGTATGGAATGGAAGAAGACATATTTCCGGATTCCGTTTCGGTTAACGTTTGATGAGTCAGCACAAGTTGATTTTTTCCCGTTTTTGGTTCGATTTTCGATGTAATATCCATTGCCACTCCTATAACAAGAGCAAGTTGTTCAATATTTCGATGGCTCACACAGCCGCATAATAAAAAAATGGTCATCATGACAGGAAGACATTTTTTCGTCATTTGAACACAACCTTTTTTATTTTCATTAACATGCTGAAAAAAAGAGGGATAACTAAAAATGTCACTAAAAATGCCCAGCCTAATACCGTTGAAAAATGTGACACGTCGCTTGCTGTTTTGGGCGCTAAAGAGCTCATAAATAAAACGGGCACAAGAAAGATAATATTAGTAGTTGATCGGTTTTTGAAAATCTTTTTAAATCCTGAAACAGCTAAAAAGAAATACATTACAAAGGTTAAAAAAAACTGAAGAAGCCAGACAATAAGTAAAAATAATTCAAGCCTCTCAAAGAAAATTCCTTTTACTTCATGCGTCTGAACAAATTCAATCGTAGGCCAAACGGTTGTTTTTACCTCCGGAACGGATAACGCGCCGACAACTAATACGTAAGTGATAATATATAAAAGTAAAGGAATGGAAAATCCGATGATAGAAACTTTTCGTAAATGATTTTTGTTTTTCATATGTTTTGGAAGAAATACAATCGTTTCAATCCCTAAAAAGGAAACAGAGACGGTTGTAAAAGCAGCAAGAAGCGGGCTGAATCCATCGGCTAACACGGGCTGTAAGTTTTTTAAATCGACCATTCCGATACTAAGAAGATATAAGATAAGAAGAATGATGACCGTTACAGGAAAACATAGGGCCATTACTTTTCCAATAGAATTAATACCGCCAGTGATTAAATAGACGCCTGTCAAAATAAACGAAAGGATAATTAACTCAATGGGCATCGTTTCCAGTAAATAGAAATGGATCATTTCTGCCATAGCTCTTACTTCAAAACTTGCTACAGATGTGAAATAAACGACTATAGCGAAGTTGAAGATATTTCCAATCAGCTTGCCGGTTACTTCTTGCGTGAAGTCAAACATACAGCTAATCGTAAAATATTTAACCATCCAGACTAAAAAAAGAACAATTCCAATAAACAAAAGGCCGTCCATAATAAGTACAATCCATCCGTCTGCATTATTTGTCTGGTTTGTAATGCTGCTTGGCAGTGTTAATAAACCGACGCCCAGCATGGTTGAAGAGATAATTGAAATGGCATAAAAGTCTGAAAGAAGCTTGCTTGATTGTGACTGTGATTGTTCCATATGGTCCTCCTTTTGTCAGTTTTATTTGGCTTTATTTTTAGACTGTTTTAGACTTTTGTTTGGCAGACGAATATAAGAATCTTTCCACGCTTTTTTATTTAACGCAAAAAACGGTTTGAAGTAAGCCATGCCAAAACTTTCGAGCTTGGTTAGATGAATGACGAGAACAAGAAAAAACATGGTAACTCCGTATAATCCAAAGATTGCTGCAATCATCATAGAGACGAAACGCAAAATTCGAAACGAAAGGCCAATTCCGTACTGAGGAACGGTAAAGGACGCAATTGCCGATACAGATACAACAATAATCATAACGGAGCTAACGATATGGGCTTCCACTGCTGCTTGACCAATCACAACCCCGCCTACAAGTCCAACTGTTTGTCCCACAGGAGTAGGGAGACGCAGACCGGCTTCGCGTAATAATTCAAGCGTCACTTCCATAACCACTGCTTCGATAAAAGGAGAAAAAGGAACGTTTTCTCGTGTGGCCGCAATAGTAATAGCAAGCTCCGTCGGAAGCAGACCTTGGTTAAACGAAACGAGTGAAATATAAATAGCTGAAAAGAATAGGGTAATAAAAATAGACAAGTACCTTAGTAATCTTAGCAACGAACCAGCTATCCATCTTTCGTAATAATCGTCGGGTGATTTCATAATCATATCGAAAGTTGTAGGCACTAAAAGAGCAAAAGGAGAGCCATCTACTAAAATGGCTACTCGCCCTTCATTCACCGCAGCGAGAACACGATCCGGTCTTTCTGTATTTTGTACTTGAGGGAACGGTGAGTAAGGTGCTTCTTCTAAAAATTCTTCAATCATTCCTGAATCTTGAATGTTATCTAAAGGAATGTCTAATAATTTCTCTCGGACTTGATTCACGATGTGAGTTTGACAGTGTTTATTATGAAAAACGATACTTGTTCGATGTTCCTTTGTATTTCCAATATAAATGTCTTCAATAACCATTTCTTCTTCGGTAGAACGCTGTCTTAAAAGACCAAGGTTTTCATCTAAGTTTTCGATAAGAGCAATTTTAGGGCCACGCACTACTTTTTCTGTTGTAGGTTCACTTAAAGAGCGCTGTTTGGTCATAGACATATTCAATGAGTATGCCGTGGTGCTCTCGCTAATAAACAGCAAGGGCTGACCTTTAAAAAAACACGAGATCGCTTGCTTGTATGTATAAACTTCTTTGTCTTTAATGACAGAAATAAACGAATCGATGTCATCGAGTGTTTGCGTTTCACTTTTTGCTTTTGTCTCAACAACATGCTGAGTAAGATTATCAAGTTTTTCTCCGTCTACTAATCCTTGGAGATAAATAATGCATATATATTTTGTGGGAGACAGCCATAATTTTTTGGAACCAACATCTGTATTTTGACCCACCAAATCTAGAAACGTTTGAACGGTGTAGTCTGCATTGGGCTGAAATTTTGAATCGAGCATAAGTAAACTCACCGCCTGTTGTGTTAATGAGCTTAGTGTTTACGATGTAAAAACGAGTTATGCGAAAAATGTGGAAGAAGAGAAAAGATATGTTATGGTAAAGAAAAGAGGTGATGGCATGCTGCATTCATTTACGTTAAAAACGAATAAGCGCGACGAAATGATCGACGTCACGAGTCAGGTACAAGCAGTAATAAGAACAGAAGGATTAAAAGAAGGGGCTGTAGTTGTTTACTGTCCTCATACAACCGCTGGTATAACAATTAATGAAAATGCGGATCCGGATGTAAAAACCGATATGATCCGACGCTTCGATGAAGTATATCCTTGGGAACATAAGTTAGATCTTCATATGGAAGGAAATACGGCGGCGCATCTCAAAGCGAGCACGGTCGGCTCCTCTCAGCATATAATCATTCACGACGGGCAGCTACTGCTAGGAACGTGGCAAGGAATTTATTTTTGCGAGTTTGATGGACCAAGGACTCGTACGTATTATGTGAAAATTTTATCCCTACAATAACTTTTTTTCATACGCATTGTCCAATTTTCTTTTTAAAGTTGTTATAAAACAAAATTTATTTAATATAAATGTTATATAACAGTTAAAGGGAGAGATTGAACAATGGAAAAGATCGGTGCAGAACAAGAAACAGTGAAAAAAGAAAACGAAAAAACAAATTTTACATGGGTGGAAGAATACCCAACTATTTTAGACATTGTCAACGAGTATTACAGTACGTGTCGATAAAATGGGGAAGGCCGGAACAAAAGTATTTCAGTTGAAAGAGGATCCGAACGATGAATCGTTCGGATTTTTTTCATTGTGAGGGTGAACGCAGGTTTACTGTATATAGCTATGTCTTACTATCTTTTTTATAAAAAAGATATAATAGTAGCAATTTTCTTAAAAAGTTTAATATAATAAATATTAGGGTACTGAATTGTATGAAATAAAGATAAAACGCATCGTTTCATACTATTTCCTTTTTTACCGCTAGTATAACCTTGAAGAAAAAGTTTCATTTGATATACTAACTATACGCTTAGTCTTTAAGAGAAAGATGAAGATTCATTGTCATTGTTACACGCAGTGAATGAGCTGCCTTTGCTTGGCGAAAACGTCGTACAAACAAAGACAGATAGCGAATTGTTTTGGGTGCGTTCATTTAGTTCAAAACAGGGAGGCGATTAGTCTATGTTACTTGTACGTATGGCCATGATTGGTTTCTTTTCATTAACAGCCATATCATTGTTTTCTTTTCAGTCCGTTGAAATTATCCATGCTATTATGGACTTTTTCTCATCAGCTGATAAGTACTAAAAAACGATATCTTTTTTAAATAAAAAGCGGATAACCCTTAGGGGGCTATCCGTCAAAAACCGCCCAAAAGGCGGTTTTTTTATGCTTATAGCTATGCTAACAGACGCACTGCATACGTTCTCTGATGACAAAGTCCACGTGTTTTTTAGCTTAACATTCGTTAAAATAAGTATTTACGTACTGTTCAAACTGAAGCCAATCGTCCACGCGAGGGACATTTACTTCTTCGTTATACGGGTAGTTCATGGCAACAGCATGGCGACCTGTAGCTTGAAAAGCCTTCAAATTATGCGGTGCATCATCAAATAGCAAGTCTCCGTATATTTTATCTTTTTGGTGTGTAAACACGATATTGTATTTTCCGATAAACGGAAGGTGTTTTTCAACCCACTGCTCTTTTTCTGTATAAGCATAGGTACGGCTGCTTGTGACAATTAAAATGGAAAATCTTTCATAAAGTCGTTTAAGAACCTCAACAGCATGAGGCAGAGGTTGTAAATGTAAAAAAAGCCCCGGCTGATCGAGGTAGTCATAAATTTTTGTCCCGCATTCCGGCTTTACATACTTTTCTGATTCCCAGCATTTTAACTTTTCAACCGATAAGCTGTCGCAATAATCTTTGTTATATTGGTTATGCCAATCTGTCATAAGATCACAAATGACAGAATCCATGTCAATTAAAAGGGTGTACATTTATTCAACTTCCTTTACATTATTCATCTACACGCTTGGTTTTGCAATGTAATGTGCTGCTTCTACTATACCAAATCTTTTACATGCAGAAAAAGAGCAAGCCGCATCAAAATCGCACAGCTTGCCCCATTTATAGAAACTACATTCTTTTAGCACCTAAATAGCGTTTGCTCCAATAGCTCTCTTTTAGAGAAGAGATGCTCACACCTTTAGATGAAGAGCAGTGAAGAAACTGGTTATTTCCTAAATAAATTCCTGCATGAGAAGGCCCTTTTGTATAGGTTTGGAAGAACACAATATCTCCGGCTTTTGGACTTGAGACGCGCGTTCCTTTTTGATAAATTTGAGCTACTGTTCGAGGAAGTTGAACCCCGCCTCCATGTTTGAACGCATAGCCAATAAAACCGCTGCAGTCAAAGCCGCTTGGCGTTGTTCCGCCCCAGCGATATCGAACGCCCATATACTGTTTTCCTTTGTTAATCACTGCGTTAGGGTTATAGCGCGCTGAGCTAGAAGGCGATTTACCCTTTGCTGAAACGCCTAGTTTAGCATACGTTCCCTT
This sequence comes from Priestia sp. JV24, assembly GCF_025910025.1. Taxonomy (NCBI): domain Bacteria; kingdom Bacillati; phylum Bacillota; class Bacilli; order Caryophanales; family Bacillaceae; genus Priestia; species Priestia sp. JV24. Next base: position 315,912 of record NZ_JAPCIN010000022.1, on the reverse strand, counting down.
TCCGACAATACCATCTGCTGCTAGTCCATTTTTGCGCTGAAATGATTTTACAGCAGAAGTTGTAACAGTCCCAAAGTATGTAGTCGTATTCCCTTTAAAATAACCTTTATTTTTCAACGTTTGTTGTAGTTGTTTAACATCTTGGTGATTCATGCCTTGGCGAAGCGTTTGGTCGCCTAGAGCCGCTTGGCTGACAATCGGGCTAGTAGAAACAATAACGCCAGCAAGCGTAAGAGCTGCTATTACTTTTTTCATAAAACTAGTACCCCCTGAAAATTTTTCCTGATTTGAGTAAATTCATCATATCATCTTTCGACAGTGTTCTACGTTACAATTTCATTACATATATGAAAAAAATGAAATATAAAGGTGAATATAGTCTTATAAAAGCTGTAACTAAAAGGGTTCTTTAGATGTGCAATATTGCTAGAAAAACTTTGAATATTTGACGGTAAATAACTAAAAGATATGAAAAAGTATGTACATTTAAAATTTAACAAAGAAATATGTTGTGAATTACTACACAAAAAGTTCGAACTCGGGTAAAATGTAGAACTATAATATAGTAGTCATGTATGTGACTTTGATGAGGTGAAAGTAATGAAAAGAATAGGTGTATTAACAAGCGGCGGAGATTCTCCAGGTATGAATCCTGCGGTTCGTGCTGTTGTGCGTAAAGCAATTCATGAAGGTATGGAAGTTTACGGTATCTATCAAGGATATCAAGGGTTAATAGAAGGAAATATTAAAAAGCTAGAAGTTGGAGATGTTGGTGACATCATTCAACGCGGCGGAACTATGCTTTATTCTGCAAGATGTCCAGAATTCAAAACAGAAGAAGGGCGTTTAAAAGGTATTGAAAACCTTAAGAAGCACGGTATTGAAGGCTTAGTAGTTATTGGTGGAGACGGATCATATATGGGAGCTGTAAAACTAACAGAGCTTGGTTTCCCTTGTATCGGTATCCCAGGAACAATTGATAACGACATTCCAGGAACAGATTTTACATTAGGATTTGATACGGCTCTTCATACGGTTATCGATGCTATTGATAAAATCCGTGATACGGCAACTTCTCATGAACGTACGTTTATTATTGAAGTTATGGGTCGTAATGCAGGAGACATTGCTCTTTGGTCAGGTCTTGCTGGCGGGGCGGAAACAATCCTTATTCCAGAAGCAAAAGATGAGTTCCAAGAAATGGTTGACCGTTTGAGAAAAGGACAAGAGCGCGGTAAAAAGCACAGCATTATCGTAGTAGCTGAAGGTGTAGCCAATGGTAATGAAGTAGCGAAGCAGCTGCATGAAGCAGCAGGTATTGAAACGCGTGTAACAGTATTAGGACACATTCAGCGCGGTGGTTCCCCAACTGCTCAAGATCGTGTGCTAGGAAGCCGTTTCGGCGGTCGTGCAGTCGAGCTTCTGCTAGAAGGTAAAGGCGGTCGTGCAATCGGTATCCGTAAAAATGAAATTGTAGATTATGATATTATGGAAATTTTAGGTGAACCTCACCATATCAATGCTGATATGTACCGTTTATCTAAAGAGCTTTCAATCTAATCACAGTATGGCTGAGGCGAAACTTCTTATATGGAAGGAGTTTCGTCTTTTTTTGATTGCATCCCTGTCCCTTCGCAGTGTTTGCATGTTTTCATGTAACCGATACCAGGAATAACGGCTAGCTTTCCGAGTCCTTTGCAAAAAGTGCAAATTAATTCAAAACCAAACATCGTTCCATCCCCTCTGTACAAGTTTTCTTTCAGTTTATCATAAAAGTAGACAAATAATTTTAAAAATTATAGAAATAATCAAAAAAATGATTACATTTGAACAGCGAGTGATATAGTAAAGAGAGAAGAACATTTTACAAAAGAGGAGAGGAAGCGTGATGTTTAAACGAATTTTACTTGCCTCAGATGGCTCAGAGCATGCAGCTAAAGCAACAGAAAAAGCCGTTCAGCTGGCTCAGCTGACGGAAAACAGTTTTATTCAGGTTATTTATGCAGTAGAGGGTGATTCAAGATTAAAATCACTTAGCCGCGATGAGGAACGGGAAAGCCGGATACATACAACAGATGAAATTTTAAAGCAAGGAAACGTGGAGTATGAGATTACGTTTATGCACGGAGACGCGGCTAAAACAGTGATTCAATTTGCTAATCAAAATTCATTTGACCTTGTAGTAATAGGAAGCAGAGGTTTAAATCCTGTAAAAGGCATGCTGCTTGGAAGCGTGAGTTCTAAGATTGCACAGCAAGTAACGATTCCTGTGCTAATTGTTAAATAGGAGAGAAATGCAATGGTAAAACAGTACAAAGAATTAAAACAGCTCATTGATGATGCTAAACACATTTGTTTTTTTACGGGAGCAGGAATGAGCACAGAGTCGGGCATACCGGACTTTCGCTCTCAAAATGGCTTATATCGCCAAAATAAAAGCTTTGTGGACATAGTAGCTGCTGACTTCTATGAGCAATATCCTCATGAATTTTGGCCGCTGTTTAAAGAAATTTTTCATATTAAAATGCTGCATCAGTATAAAGCAAATACGGGCCATCGCTTTATTGCTGAACTAGAAGAAGCCAAAACCGTGCATGTGATTACGCAAAATATTGATGGCTTGCATCAAGATGCAGGAAGCACGAACGTTTTTGAAATTCATGGGTCCATTAAGAGAGCTCATTGTCCGAGCTGTAAAAAAGAGTATGACTTAGCGTATTTAAATCAGTCAGCTCTCCCACAGTGTACAGCGTGTGAGCGCCTTTTAAAGCCAAATGTTGTTCTCTTTGGAGATGCCATTCATCAGTTCGATGAAGCAGTTACAGCAGCGCTGTCATCTGATTTATTCATCGTGCTTGGTTCATCGCTTGAAGTAGCACCGATTAATCAAATTCCGCTGCTTGTGAGCCGGTACAATCGTCCAAATATGGTGATGATTAATAAAGAACCTACCCATTACGATTATTTGTTTGATTTGGTTATCTATGATTCCATTGGACAAGTGGTCGCAAATTTATAAGCGTCTATGCATGGACATAGCGCTTTTTTAGCATTTAGTGATAAAGTGTAGGGATGTATCATATGGTGTAGTACATCATCCATTCGCTAATGGATAGAAGGGATGTTTGCGCATATGAGTGGAGGCTTGAGAGTTTGTCTATTCATTGTTGGTATTGCACTCAAAGTGACAGCTGTTTTGACTTTGATTTTTGAAATGAATCTTGCCCCTATCCACGGAAGGAGTCTCACTTATTATGCTGAAGCGATAGGTATGAAACTCCCCATTATCTGTTTTGTTCTTGGTTTTTTTTGTGTAGCAGCAAGCTTTTATTTACCTGCTAAAAATCGCCGCACCAGTAAATAGCAAGGGCAGGAGACTAACTAAAACGTTTGACTGCAAAGTTTTTAACATTTAAAATAAAGTCAATAAGTTTAAAAAGAAATAGGATAATTATTCCTTATTCTTTTTAGATATACGGAAATAGAGGTGATTGGATGGGGCAGTGTACCACGTTGGCGAAGTAGCATTATATGCACCAGTGTCAAAGCGTACAATACAGTATTATATAAACCTACATTTGCTTCACGCATATCGCTCTTTATCACATAATCGCTCTTTTAAGACGTTAACAGACTTTAACTTTATAAAGATTGTAAACTACTAAATTTTTTATAAATGAATGGAAGAGAGAATCAGCGCTGAAGCAACATCATGAAATGAAGCGATGTGAGCCATTGCTTCACATCTAGAACAGCTGAATAAAGAATGACCTGCTACATTAACGAGTGAAACGTGAGATAAGGAAGAAAGACTGGCAGTTTTGCTCCATATAAAAATGTTTATACATTTATCATGTGATTCCTCCTTATATGCACTTTTCCAAGTGATCAGTACAGGGATAGAGTTCTTTATCCAAATTTTTTATTTTTTAGGAGGTGAGTCCTTACTCGTTTTTAAACGAGCTAAGGAACTTGATTGGACATATTTAACTTGATTTTACTAGCGGTACTGATTGCATTAACTGCTTTTTTCGTTGCTACCGAGTTTGCGATTATTCGCGTGAGGAGTTCCAAAGTGGATCAGCTTATAGCAGAAGGGAGCAGCAATGCAAAAGCTGCGAAGCAAGTTATTTCAAATTTAGATGAATACTTATCTGCGTGTCAGCTTGGTATTACGATTACTGCGCTGGGAATTGGTTGGTTAGGAGAGCCTACACTTTCGCATCTCCTCTCCCCATTACTTGATCAACTAGGGATAAGCGGAGCTTTAACAAAAGTACTATCTGTTGCGATTTCTTTTGCGGTTGTTACATTTATAAACGTTGTGGTCGGAGAGCTTGCTCCGAAAACATTTGCAATTCAAAAAGCAGAGAAAGTCACTTTATTATTTGTTCGTCCGCTTATACTCTTTTATAAAGTAACCTATCCTTTCATTTGGCTATTAAACAGTTCTTCTCGTTTAATAACAGGGTTATTTGGTCTAAAGCCTGCTTCAGAAAATGAGCTTGCACACAGTGAAGAAGAGCTTCGCATCTTGTTATCAGAAAGCTATAAAAGCGGTGAAATCAATCAATCGGAGTTTAAATATGTAAGTAAAATTTTTGACTTTGATGATCGCGTTGCCAAGGAGATTATGGTGCCGCGTACGGAAGTCGTTTCGATTGACCAGGAAGATACGGTCGAATACATCCTTGAGATGGTCCAAGAAGAGCGGTTTACCCGCTATCCGGTCATCGATGGAGATAAAGACCATATTATTGGAATGGTCAATATGAAAGAGATTTTAACCGAGATTGTCATGAACAACAGCAAGGAAAAAATAGATTTAAAACAGTATATCCGTCCTGTTATTGAAGTAATTGAATCGATTCCTATTCATGATTTATTGCTTAAGATGCAGCGTGAACGCATCCATATGGCTATTTTAATTGATGAATACGGAGGAACAGCAGGGATTGTAACAGTAGAGGATATTTTAGAGGAAATTGTCGGTGAAATTCGTGATGAATTTGATGCGGATGAACTTCCATTAATTCAGAAAGTCAAACCCGATCATTATATTGTAGATGGAAAATTATTAGTAAGTGAGCTTAACGAGCTGCTTGGCACAACAATTGATGATACGGATGTTGATACAATTGGAGGCTGGGTCTTGACGGAAAAATATGACGTCAAGCAAGGAGAAAGCCTTAGCTTTGATCAGTATGACTTTACCGTTACGAAAATGGAAGGCCATCACATTCAATATATTGATGTGATCAAAAAACGTCAGGTGCATCAAAGCACGGATGAAGCGGTTAATGTGTCAGACATGAATCAGTCACAGGCTTTATCTTCGTAACAAAAAGGCGCATTGCAAAAGAGCAATGCGCCTTTCTTATGGAAAAAGCGTGCTGGGAAGATGACAAAGTCATATGATGGAACTATGGGATAATATTACCGCTATGAATCTTGAAATCAATTTGCTTTAATAAAAGTATGAAAACTCTATCAAAACTTTTATTAGTAACATTGTTGTCTGTCACTCTAGCTTTTGGTCTTAATAACACTGCGCAAGCAGCAACCGTACATACCGTTCAATCGGGCGATACGATGTGGAAAATAGCAGTAAAATATCAGGTTGGCGTTTCCGAGCTGATTGAAGCGAACTCTGCTATTAAAAATCCTAATTCGATCTACCCGGGACAAAAAATTACCATACCAACAGATAAAGCGGGAAGTTCATACGAAGAGCAAGTGGTTCAGCTAGTGAATCAAGAACGTGCTAAAGTAGGGCTTAAACCTTTAAAATCTAATTGGGAAGTAGCTCGCGTTGCTCGCTATAAATCGCAGGATATGATTGATAAAAACTATTTCAGTCATACATCGCCTACATATGGAAGTCCGTTCGACATGATGAAAAAATTTGGTATTACATACAGTACAGCAGGTGAAAATATCGCTGCTGGACAAGCAACTCCAAAAGAAGTGGTTAACGCATGGATGAATAGCGAAGGTCACCGTAAAAACATACTATCAAGTCAATTTACCGAAATCGGAGTAGGTTACGCTAAAGGCGGAAACTACGGTCATTACTGGACTCAAATGTTCATTTCAAACTAAAAAAGAAAGGAAAAAAAGCTGACTATTAAGTCAGCTTTTTTTAGCTTCGAGCACTTTCTAGAAATTCTTTTGGATTGCCAGAGAGCTTTCCGTCCTGTTCAACGATGAGTGTGCGCGTAGGGAAAGCAAATTCTACGCCTTCTTCTTCGAGAATGTCCATAATTTCGAAGTTTATATTTTCTTTTACATCTAAATAATCAGCGAAAACGGTTGTATTTGTAAAGAAATACAGATAGATATTTAGACTGGATTCATAAAAACCGTCAAAGTTAACCAGAATCGTTTCATTGTGAATTTCTTCGTGCTCAGTCAGCATCTTTTTAATTCTTGCCACTACGGTTTCTAACTTTTCTTTTGGTGTATTATAATTCAAGTTTAAATGAAAGGCAATTTGACGTTTTCCCATCTTAGCCCAGTTAATAATAGGCTCATTAGAAAGAGTAGCATTTGGAACCGTTACCACTGCTTGAGCGAACGTTCGAACTTTGGTGCTTCGAAACGTAATATCTTCTACAACACCTTCAACACTCGGTGTTTTAATCCAATCTCCAATGGTAAAAGGCTTTTCGGTAATAATCACAATTCCGCCGAATAAATTACTAACGGTGTCTTTTGCGGCTAGGGCAAAAGCAAGACCACCTAAGCCAAGACCTGCTACAAAGCCGTTTACGTTAAAACCCCATTCTTCTGCGATGATGGAGATAGAAAGCATAACAACAACGATGCGGATGAACTTTTCAATAAAAGGAATGATGATTCGATCCACTTGGATATCAAAATTTTTGGCAAACGTTGCAAAAAATAAATTGGTAGAAGCAGCTAAATTATACAAGCCCCATCCTGCAAGGCCAACAGAAGCTGAACGAACTAAATGTCTTTCCGTATCGGCTGTTAAAACATCAAAGGGAAGATAGGGAAGAGCAAGCTTGAAACCAATAATGACAAAAACCCAGCGCAGCGGCTTTTCAAAAGCTTCTAAAACGCTCGTAATTAAATTGATTTTTTTATTTTTGACAAAACCAATAATAAACTTAAACAAATAAGTCGTGAACAGCTTGCGAAGAATCAAAAAGATCAAAAAGATCCCAATCGCAATCACGATTTTTTTCCAATCATCCAACGATGACAGAGACTTTAAAAAATCCATACAATCCTCCTAATTACCAAAACTGTGCTACAGTTCATTTATATCCGTCAATTGAAGCATGTCTATGTAGAATGTACTGTACCCTAAATTCATGCTTTTTAAAAGCTTCTTCCCTATTAAAATAGCATAAAAATACCCGTAAATCTATTTAAGTGATAATTATGAATATATCTCTTTTTAATAAAAGAGACAGACAACAGTCTGAAAATAAGTTGTATAATAAATAGATAATATTATAAACGTTAATGTATCTTATTATTTATTGAAAACGTTCGTTGGAGGGAGAAGTTTTGTTAAGTCAATTAAATAAAATGCTAGAAAAATTGATGCCGTTTATTACGCCGGTCAGCTTGCTCATAGGAGTTCTTATCGGTTCGTCATTAAGTCAGTATGCCTTCTTAATTCCCTGGCTTTTTGCATTAATGACGTTTGCCGGAAGTTTGAATTCAAACTTTCACCAGTTAAATGCCACGATACACCGTCCATTTCCAATCATTATGGCCCTGTTTGTTTTACATATTTTTATGCCAGCGTGGGCTTGGAGCGTTGGCCAAGTGATTTTTCCACATGATGTATTTACAAGCACGGGTCTTTTGCTAGCAGCGATTATTCCAACAGGCGTGACTAGTTTTATATGGGTCTCGATTTACAAAGGAAGTATTCCTCTTGCGCTATCCATCATTTTAATTGATACTCTTTTGGCGCCGCTTATCGTTCCTTATACGCTTTTATGGGTGGTTGGAGACACCGTGCATTTGGAAGCGCTAAAGTTAGTCAAAGATTTATGTTTTATGATTGTCCTTCCATCTTTGTTAGGGATGTGCTTAAATCAATATACAAAAGGAACAATTAAGCAGACATTAGGACCAAAGCTGGCACCTGTTTCGAAAATAGGGTTAAGTGTGATGGTTATGATAAATGGGGGAGTAATTGCACCTTATTTAAAACATATTGATAAAAAACTGCTGTTTATTATCCTGATCGTCTTTTTAATGAGTTCAGCTGGTTATTTCTTCAGCTGGATGATTGGCAAATGGCTAAGATGGGATCGAGCAAAAGTTGTGACGCTTACGTTTTGCGGAGGCATGAGAAATATTAGCGCCGGAGCCGTGTTAGCCGTATCTTATTTTCCGGCTCCCGTTGCTGTACCGGTTGTGCTGGGGATGTTATTTCAGCAGGTATTAGCTGCTTTATCAGGGCGTTTAGTTCAAAACTATTACGAGAAAAAAGACGCTGAGTTTATTTCGTTAAAATAAATGGAAGAAGCAAGGGACGAACCACAGTAATCATAAAGTAAGCACTCTGTTTTAATGAGGAGAGATAAGGGGCTTGTACGCTTGCTGCGTTCAAGGTAACGAGACGATTAGAAAAAGGAACGGTGTGGCATACTAGGAAGAAAAAGGTCGGATATTTGTGCTTATCAATATAGCGCTGGCGTTTGTTTTACCTTGGATTTTTGGCACACTCTATTTACATCCTAAAAATCGTCGTTTACTGCCTTTAGTAGGAACTGCTTTTTGCATTTTAGCAATCGTTATCAATGAATTAGGGAGCTATTATGGTTTTTGGAAACTCCGCACTTCTTTAGAAAATGAAGCATTAGAGGCGCTGCCTTTTAATTTAGGCGTCTATCCTGTATTGGCTAGCTATATGATTTTTTTAATTCAGCGAATCGGAAAGCCTCATTTTTTTATTCTGCTTATTACGCTGTTTACAACATTTTTAGAAGGAACGTATGTGCATATGGAAAGAGTAATATACGGAAACGGATGGAATCTCGTCTGGACATTTTTTTCCTACTGGATTCCGTACAGCGTGATTTATTTATACTATAGGTATTTGGTTAGTCTTAGACTGCTTCACTAGAAGAAAGAAAAAGAAGTAAATATGTACAATAAAAAAAGCCGTGAATATTCACGGCTTTTTTGTTAGATCGCTTTTTTCGAGCTAGATTTATCTTTTGAATGATCCCACGCTTCAATATTATCAAGTCCAGAAATGCTGTCTTGGTAGAAGACAGGGTCTTTTCCAGCTTTCTTTTGACCAAGATAATCTTTGAGTGCCGCAAAGGCTACTTTCGAGAGCAATAGAATGGCGATTAAATTGACTACTACCATAAAGCCCATAAACAGGTCTGCTAAATCCCATACAAGCTGAATTTGAGAAATAGAACCGAACACAATCATTGCAAGTACAGCAACACGATAAGTCATCAGCCAAGCTTTATTTGTGTTCAAGAACTCAATATTTGTTTCTCCGTAGTAGTAGTTACCAATTAATGTACTAAAAGCAAATAGGAAAATCATAATTGCAAGAGCACCTGTTGCCCAAGAACCAATGTGAGTGCTTAAAGCAGCTTGTGTTAACTCAATACCGCTTAAATTTTTATTTGTATAAGTACCTGAAAGCAAAATGATAAAGGCAGTACTGCTACAAATAATAAGCGTATCTGTTAATACACCAAATGCTTGAATCAATCCTTGCTTTACCGGGTGGCTTGTTGTTGCAGCTGCGGCTGCATTTGGAGCACTACCCATACCAGCTTCGTTTGAGAATAATCCGCGTTTAATTCCTTGCATAAGAGCTGCTCCAAGAGAACCGCCGGCAATTTGATCGAAACCAAATGCATTTTTAACGATTAATGCAATAAGAGAAGGCATCTCTTGAATGTTCATAATAATAATGAAGAGTGCTACTGCAATATAGGCAACAGCTAGTACCACAACAATGTATTCTGACATTTTTGCAATACGCTTAACTCCGCCAAAAATAATGGCAGCGAAAGCCACTGTCATAATAATTCCTAACACTAAACGATTTGTTCCGAACGCATTTTCAAACGCAAGGGTAATGGTGTTCGATTGTACAGCATTAAAAATTAAGCCGAATGATAAAGTGATTAAGACAGCAAACAGTCCGCCCATCCAGCGCTTCTTTAAACCTTTTTCCATATAGTAAGCCGGTCCGCCTCGGAAGCCGCCGTCTTTGTCTTTTACTTTGTATATTTGTGCTAATGTACTTTCGATAAATGCTGAAGCTGAACCAATAACCGCAAGCACCCACATCCAAAATACAGCACCAGGTCCCCCTAAAGCGATCGCAATCGCAATACCTGTAATATTCCCCGTACCAACGCGGGCTGCCATACTGATGCAAAACGCTTGGAATGGCGAAATTCCGTCTTTAGAAGAGCTATCCGCACCTTCTTTTAATACACGGATCATTTCTTTTAATAACCGAATTTGTAAAAACTTTGACCTAAAAGTAAAAAACAAACCAAATGCAATCAGCATCGCAATCAGTAAGTAGGACCAAAGAAATTCGTTGATTGAACTAACAAAACCTTGAACTACTTCTTGCATAGTTTCACCTCTTCATGAATTATAGTAGAATAATAATGAAAAACATGAATTTATAGAATTTTCCCTCTATTTAGATAGATCTCCCTATTTCCCCGCTGTTTTTCTTCATTATCCTTGTCGAATCTTGTTGCTAAATCTGAACCTTATATATATATAAAATAATAATTTTGGTCTTTTGTCAACTAACCTCACATGGAAAAATAGGGTGATATGACAAATGAAGCGGGTATGAAAAGGCTATAACAGCAGGGATGAAAGAAATTTCATTTTGTTTTACTTAATTGTTGCTAGAAAATAAAAGTTTTAGGCCCAGTACGCCAAAAACCGTTCCTTTTACATATTTTAATGTGTGCTGAAAGATGCGGCTTTTTTTGACTTTTTTTCCAAGGCCAGAAGCAAATAGCGCAATAAGTGAAAAGATGATGAGCGTTTCGGCGATAAAGATGATACCGAACAAAATCATCTGTAAGCTTACATGTCCAAGAGACGAATTAACAAACTGCGGTAAGAACGTGATGAAGAAAATAGCTACTTTTGGATTGGTTAAGTTGCTAACGAATCCTTTTCTAAAGTGATGGTGCTGCTGAACGTTTTCTGTTAATTCCAACGGACCGCTTTTTTCGCGAAACGATTGGTATGCTAAAAACAGCAGGTACAGAACGCCTACAACCTTTAGAATCGTAAAGGCTATAATTGATTTTTGAAAGATAATAGATAGCCCCACTGCGGCTAAAAGAGTATGTACAAATGTTCCCGTAATAGATCCCAATACGGTTTTGATGCCTGCTTTGATGCCTGAAGCAATACTTTGTGTCATTACAAAAATCATGTCTTGTCCTGGTATTAAGACAATGATAAGTGACACGGCTATGTAAGGTATAAGCCAAGAAAATGTCATGATGATTCCCTCCCAACAGAATTTTAACCATTTCGACAAAAAGTTCTCAAGAGTGTGTGCTAATGAATTAATAGATTAATGGAGTAAAGTTAAGAAGGCATAAAAGCATAAAAAGAGGTTATTTCTTCTAATAAAATTCAATAAAAGATGTAGGAAAAAAATAGGTGGTGTTGTATAATGATTCGATATACTTAATTTTTATAGAAAGAGGGTAAAATTTATGAAGTACTGTTTAGCACAGCCAGAGGACGCTGCTACAGTTCACGATCTTATGCTGCAAGCCTTCTCCGTATATCGCGATTCTGTCCCACCGTCCAGTGCTCTTGATGAAACGATAGAATCTATTATGCAATCGTTAAAGCACGGAAAAGAAGCTGTCATTTTATACGTCGAAAATAAGCCGGTAGCGATGGCGCGTTTTACGCTAGAAGAAACGAGCTTATATTTTTACCGTCTGTCTGTCATTCCTGCTTTTCAAGGAAAAGGAATGGCTAAGCAGCTTATTCAATGGCTAGAAACGTACGCCAAAGAGTGTGGCAAGAAAAGTTTATCATGCAAGGTGCGAATGAGCGTTTCTCGTAATATAGCTTTGTATGAATCAATGGGCTTTTACATAGAGGAAAAAGAAATCGTACATAGAGGGGGAGTGGATATTCCCGTAGTAAATATGAAAAAAGAGATTCTAAAAGGAGTAATGGCATGAATAAATCAACTCTTCCTTTACCGCCTCCTGTCTTTCTTTTAATCGGTGTATTAGCCGTTTCTTTTTCTTCTATTTTAATTAAATGGTCGGACGCACCTGCTTCTATTTTAGGAATGTATAGACTGCTGTTTACAGTCCTCTTATTTTTACCGTTTTTACCATGGAGGAAAATGAAAATTCTTTTTAAAAACAGCACGGTAAAAGAATGGCTAATGCTAACTGTATCAGGCGTATTTTTAGGACTTCACTTTCTGTTTTGGATGGAGTCTTTTTCACATACAACAGTTGCTAGCGCTATGATTTTAACTGCGCTTGAGCCGGTCTTCGTAGTGATAGGAGCTTATTTTTTATTTAAAGAAAAAACAAGCAAAGTAGGAATTATCAGCATTTTAATTGCTGTTAGCGGCTCAGTGATTATCGCATCGGGAGATATCGGACTATCCAAAACGGCTCTTTACGGAGACTTACTTTCTATTTTAGGTACAGTAGCTGTTTCTGTTCATATGCTTGCGGGGCAAGAATTATGCAGGAAAATGCCTTCAATCATCTATAGCTTCGCCGTTTTTTTAATCGGTGGCCTGGTTCTATTTGTCTACAATGTTTGGACACATATATCGCTCACTCAGTATGAATCAAAAGACTGGTGGATCTTTTTGCTTTTAGCGCTTATTCCTAATATTTTTGGTCATGCCTTATTTAACTGGCTGTTAAATTACGTAGGTGCTACAACGATTTCAATGGCTATTTTAGGAGAGCCAATTGGTGCCATCATTCTCGCTTATTTCTTGCTTGGAGAAATGACCACTGTTTCTCAGCTAGTGGGAGGGATGATTGTGATGATTAGTGTGATGATCTTCTTAAAGTACAAAGCAGAAGAGCCGAAAAAAGTCATAGCTCTTCAAGAAAAGTCCAATATCAGCTAATTGGATAGGCAAGCAGCACCGAGTATGATACAGTTTATTTATCATTATTTACCATTTAGTGAAGCGGTTTTTATTAAACTACATAAAGCGGGTGTAAATATGCTGAAAAAACTAACGGACCATGTTTATTACTTTCCTCATTCTGAAGAAACGGATCGGCCGGTGCTCGGGCTTATATGCGGGGAGAAGTATAGTTTCATCGTAGATGCCGGGAATTCTCCTGCGCATGCATCATTATTTTTAGAAGAAGTTGAAAAAATGGGCGTGCCTCCACTCAAAGGAGTAGCTATTACGCATTGGCACTGGGATCATACATTTGGCATTCATGCCATGAACAAGTATACAATCAGCCATCATCTAACGAAGAAAAAGCTGGCTTATTTAAAGACACTGCGCTGGGACGATGATGCCTTGGATAAACGCGTTCAGGAGGGGGAAGAAATCGAGTTTTGCCGGGATATGATCAAGAAAGAAATGCCGTGTCGAGACACGTTAATTTTACAGGAGCCGGATGTAACGTTTCATCATCATATGGAAGTTGACCTGGGTGGAATTACTTGTTGTATTCAGCATATTGGAGGGGTACACGCGCAGGACTCGTCCATTGTCTACATACCCCAAGAAAAAGTCCTGTTTTTAGGTGATTGTCTATGTCCAGATCTTTATAGCGGTGACTGGAGCTATGATAAAGAAGACTTTGAGCGGATTCAAAGAGAACTTAAAAAATATGATGCGCAGTATTATCTCTCATCTCATTTTGACCCTGAAACTTCTGAGGAACTTTGGCGAGATTTAGACCAATTGAGTGCGATTGGAGAAATTGTAGGAAATGAAGTCGATTTAGAAAAAGCATGTTTTCAGTTTGAATGTGAAACGTATAAGAAGCCAACAAATGAGCAAAAAGAGAGAATACAGTATTTTGTTAATGGAAATGTCAAGCGCAAAAGCAGAGAACTGTTTTGATAGTTTATGCATAATGATAAATAAGCCCGCCTGTTCATACTATGTTATGAGCAGGCGGGCTTATTCAACTGGTTGTGCAGTGATACAAGCTTTAAGTTATGATAGTAAAATAAATAACTTGACGAAATAAAGTTATAAAAATATAATCAGTTACACAAAGTAAGTTAATTAAAAAATAATATATTCAAAAGGAGAAATAATCATGAACTTTCACCGTGCTCCTCATATATTTGTTGGGAAAGTAAATTTAAAAGTAGAAAATTTAGAGCGTTCACTTGCTTTTTACCAGCAAATAATTGGGTTTAAACTTTTAGGGAGAAAAGAGAACAAAGCTCTGTTAACAGCTGATGGACGCACCGCGCTGTTATCGATTGAACAGCCGGAAAACGTTACAGCAAAACAGCCTCGTACAACAGGCTTATATCATTTTGCTCTATTGTTGCCGACTCGTTCTGATTTAGGAAGTATACTGCAGCATTTGTTAAATAGCGGTTATCCGCTTCAAGGGGCGTCTGATCATCTAGTGAGCGAAGCGCTGTACTTGGCAGATCCAGATGGAAACGGCATAGAGATTTATCGAGATCGTCCGTCAAGTACATGGGAATGGAATGACAGTGAAGTAGTAATGGCTACAAAACCTTTAGATGCAGAAGCGATATTAGCTGAAGGAAACGGTAAACCATGGACAGGATTACCTTCAGCTACCTTAATGGGACATATTCATCTTCACGTTTCTGAATTAGAGCAAACGGAAAACTTTTATCGAAATGGATTAGGTTTTGAGGTTGTGAGCAATTACCATAATCAAGCATTGTTTATTTCAACTGGGCGCTATCATCATCACATCGGACTAAACGTTTGGAATGGAATTGGAGCGCCTAGTCCTCTTGAAAGCAGCGTTGGTTTAGAGTCATTTACACTTGTTTTTCCAGCTGAAGAAGCAAGGGAGCAGGCAATAAATCAGCTTCGTGAAATCGGAGCAGCTGTGTCTAAAGAAAACCAAGATTTCATCACAAAAGATCCATCGGGCAATATAATTAGATTAGTCCTTTAACATAAAAGCTGCCGCAATTGGCAGCTTTTATTTATCGCAATGTTCGTCAAAATAGGAAAGAAATGTACACTTTTTTCTCAAATAGTAAGATGATAATGGCGAAAACGGTGTTATTTTCAGGGAAATAAACGAAGAGTCTTACGTTTGAAAAGTTTGTAAACAAGCGGGCGTGGGAATAAAATACATATCAAGCATCATTTCTTATCGTTATTGAATCTTTATATAAAGTCTTTTCATATAAAACCTTGAAAGAAGGGAGCGGAAACCTGTGAGATATAAAGTGAAACATTGGCTTAGATTAACTTCAGACGAGCGCTATCTTGTATTGTTTGCTACTGCTGCTTTGCAAAAAGAAAAGCGATAAAAGAGTTGTTAATAGTAAGGAAAGTAGCTTTATATGCTAACGAAAAGGTAATAAAAGGCCTGAAAATAATATATTTATTTTCAGGCCTTTTATTGTTTTCAAACCTTTTTTAAGTCAACTGTTGAGAGATAGCTTCAGCCGTTTGTTTGCCGTTTGTTATACACGCTGCAATGCCTACTCCATAGTAAGAACAGCCGGCTAATGTAATAGCGGGGTGCTTGTCATGCAATTTTTGAGTCAAGCTGCGTACAAGTTCACCGTGTTTAAGGTGATAGGTAGGCATCAATTTATCCCAATTGGTTACGTCGCTTTCAATGGGCTGCTCTTTGATTCCTAAGCTGTTTTCAATGTCCTTTTGTGCCACTGCTAGCAGCTCTGCTTTTGACATCGTCCGCAGGGTGTCAAAGTGGTGACTCGTGCTTTTATAAAATAAGCGAACTAACAAATTCCCTCGCTTAGAGGTGTGAGCCCATTTTTTGCTCGTCCACGTGCAGGCATTGGCGATTAAGTGGCTTGATTGAGAGGCAATAAACCCGGTGCCTTCAGCGGGAAGGTATTCGTCTGGAACGTCATAGCCGATGTACATGCTAATGAGAGAAGAATCTTTTAACTGCTCAAAGTCTTCGTTTAATTCGGGATCGTTCAACAGTTGCTGAGCAGCCGTGTGCGGTGTAGCTAACACCACGTAATCCGCTGAATGGGCTTGCCCCGGCGTACTGATTTGGTAACGTTCACCGTTCCGTTTTATGCTGGTGGTTGGCGTATCTTTTAAAATCGTTACATCAGAAAGCTCTTCTTCTAAGCGGTGAATAATCGTTGATAAACCTTGTTTAAACGAAATGAATTTTTTATTTCCTGCCGTTTTAAATTTTTTTTCATTGGCTCCCATTCCCTTGATGATGCTGCCGTACGTGTTTTTATAGTCGAGCAGATACGGGAGAGTCGAAGAAATCGTAAGTTTGTCTAAATCGCCAGAGTAGACGCCCGATAAAATAGGTGCAATTTGCTTTTCTACTAGCTCTTCTCCTAAAAAATGTTTTAAAAAGAGTCCGATTGAGCTGTCTTTCGTAAACGTTGTATTTTTAGTAATTAAGTCTTTTAAAGCTGTAATTTTAGCTTTTGAAGAAATCAGCTCGCTCTTAAAAAGAGATTCCACGCTTGTTGGAATACCGAACATGGTATCTTCAGGAATTGGAAGCAGCTCATTAGCAGAGTAAATAAACGATTTGCCCGTTTTGTTATAGACTAAATCGTTTGTTAAGTACAGCTCTTCTAGCAGGGGCATAACGTTTTCTTTTCGAGCTACAATAGAATCCGCCCCTGTTTCCATAATAAATTCCCCAGCTTCACGGGTATTGATTTTCCCTCCTAAATGGGCATGTTTCTCTAGTAATAATAATTTAAGCGGGAGATTACGTTCTCGTTTTAGTTTCTGCAAATAGTACAGAGTGGTTAAGCCCGTAATTCCTCCTCCAATAACAGCGACCGTTTTCAAAATATTCACTCCTACATTTTCAACAATTAGTCTGTAATATACGAAAATCATACCACTATGACTAGGAAAAGTGTAATGAATTGATTGTGAACATAGTGTGTGCAAACACGAAAAGAAATATTGAAACTATACGATTAGATATTTTGAAATTACATAAAATAAAAGCTCATACACGTAGAGAAAATGACTGAGACGCAGCAGTGAAGAAAGGAGGAAGCATCATGCTCGGCGGTTTTATGGAAACGCTGAAAAAAGACTGGCTCGCTTTAGTATTAATAAGTGTTCTTATATGCGGTATTACCTTAAACGTACGAGCCGAAGAGAAGAGCGGACGAAGCGGATACATCGAACCAAAGCTAGTTTTTCCTGTGATCAGTGATGTTCATATTAAGGAAACAGGAACGCTTGATTTGCGTACTTTTCAACATGCATTAACGCAGTTAAATGAACAGGCACCGAAACAAGATGCATTTGTAGTAGTAGGAGATTTGGCTGATACCGGCGCGTTAAAAGAATACGACCGCTTTTTTTCTATTTATAATCAAAATAAACAGCCGCAGGCCGTATCTCTTTTTACGATTGGTAATCATGAATACAGGGACAGCGTAACCAATCAGCAAGCGCAGCAGCGTTTTTTATCTAAAACTAAAATGAAAGCTCTTTATTTTCATCAAGTGATAAAAGGATATCATTTTATCATGCTTGGAACAGAAAGCCGTCTGACGACCGGTGATTATTCAGTCAAACAAATTAACTGGCTTGCTGAACAGTTGAAGATAGCAAAGCGAGACGATCCTAAAAAACCGATTTTTGTCTTTATTCATCAGCCTATTAACAATACACTGTACGGGAAAAACAGATGGGGGATAGAAGTGAATGAACAGCTTCTTTACAATACGTTAAAACCTTATCCGCAAGTCATTACATTTTCTGGTCATACCCACCATCCGTTGGACGATCCTCGTACTATTTTTCAAAGAGATTTTACATCTCTTGCAACGTCTTCTGTTCGGTATATTTGGCCTGGTGCTGGATATTTACAAGGTGAACTTCCTCCTGGCTACCGAGATGTGAGTCAAGGTCTTCTTGTAGAGGTTTATAATCGAAAAGTAGTCGTTAAAAGGCGGGATTTTCACGCAAATAAGTGGACAGGAGAAGCGTGGGAAATTAACATACCTGCAGATGCAAAAAAGTTTCACTACACGAATGAACGAGATTTAGTAAAACCGATTTTTCTGCCAAGCTCTACTATTTCTGTTATACAAGAAAAAGCTTCATCGAATCAGCTGTATATCCAGTTTACGCAAGCGGTGGATAATCTGATGGTTCATTCTTATCGCATTACCGTCAAAAATAAAGAAACTGGAGAAGTGGTCAAAACATATAATGCATTTTCTCAATACTACAGCGATCCCGTTCCGGATGTTCTAAGTCTTCCGTTATCAGGTTTACAGCCTCATACTGCGTATCAAATAGAAGTAGCGGCAGTGGATGCGTTTGACAATCAAAGCGACCAAAAATTAATCATTGAAGGCTCTACTAAATAGCTAAAAGAGTCCTAATTTTTATTGATTCTTTTAGCTTTTTTTCATCTGTTTTTAATGTTATTTTCATTAGATTTTTAAGTGGAGTTGCTACACTGAAACTGTATTTAAAGTCATAATATGTAATTTTCATGAAAGTATCAAAAATCAAAAGGAGTTTGTATGAAAGGATCTTTTGTACGTTTTTTAGTAGTGGGACTGGTCAATACAGCAGTAGGTCTTTCCATTATGTATGTGCTGCTTCATATTTTTCATCATTACTGGGCAGCAACGTTTATCGGAAACGCAACAGGAGCAGTCGTCAGCTACGTGTTAAATCGAATATTTACGTTTAAAAGCGGAGTTCATTTATCTACAAGCATACTGCGTTTTATTTTGCTTATCGGCGTTTGCTACGGCTTGTCTTACTATATTGGACTGCAGTTCTCCAGCTGGTTATTGCATCAACTTCCTGCTGCTGTGCGTCCGTTCAAAAAAGATGTCGGTATATTAATTGGAACAGGTCTGTATACGCTTTTAAATTATACGGGTCAAAAATACTTTGTATTTAATACAAAAAAAGAAGCAGTCGTCGTACACGATTAGCTTCTAGCAATTACGAAATGGAAATAGGTGTTAACAGATGAAGAAAGAAACAGCTATGAATAAAGAAAAAACATTGCTTATTATCGCTTTCCTTTTGCTGCTTGCGTATGTATCTCCTATGTTTTTGCTCGGGGAAAATTCACATATACGCGTGCACGATAATTTAGACTCAAATATTACGTGGTATAAAGTTCTGCATCGAAGCGGAGAGCTGTTTGGCTCCAGTCATGCCGTATTACCTCAAATTATTAACGGATTGCCGAGGAATACATTTGGAACAGAATTTAGCGGTATTCAGTGGCTGTATGGTTTATTCCCGACTATGCTTGCGTACAGTCTCAGCCAAACGATCACGCGCGTATTTGCTTTAATTGGAATGTACTTATTATTAAAAAAGCATTTTATTAAAAGCGAGGATGCTTATGCGATTCGAGTGCTTGTATCACTTGCTTTTGCACTTACTCCTTTTTGGCCTTCAGGCATGCTGAGTACATTAGGACAGCCGCTGGCGCTGTGGGCGTTTTTAACCATTCGAAACCGCGAAGGAACGTGGAAGGAATGGCTTACTCTTTTATTGCTTCCGTTTTACGCAAGTTTTGTGCTAGGGTTTTTCTTCTTTTTAACGGCGATGGGAATGCTGTGGCTAAGAGATGCAGTTAAAAAACGAGTGTGGAATATTCCTTTTTTAAGCAGTATTGCAGCGATGACCGCTGTCTTTCTACTCATTGAATACCGCCTTGTTGATTCTCTTTTATTTCCGGAGGCCCCGACGAGTCGAAATGAATTTTTAAGCTCTACTCTAAGTTTCGGACATTCCGTTCGCCTTGCTTTTAAGAACTATACGCTTGGGCATACACATGTAATGACACTTCATACCTTTGTCATTTTGCCGCTTTCTTTTATTGTACTATGGATTGTTGCTCGCAATCAGAAAGAAAAGCTTGAAAAAACGTTTTTGCAGTTATTTATTTTTAATCTCCTACTGTCGATGTGGTATGCATTTTGGTTTTATAAAGGATGGGAGCCGCTAAAAGAAAAATATCAGCTTTTTAATACGTTTAACTTTGCTAGATTTCATTTTTTACGCCCTCTCATTATTTATTTGATGTTTGCAGTTGGCAGCTATGTCTTATGGAAACGGGGCCAGGCGTGGAAAAAGTTTGTGTGGGTGTGTTTGGTTTTACAGCTGCTTGTGTTATTTATAGCGAACCCTGAGCTTTATTATCGCTACAATCACGAGCCGTCAGTCAAAGAATTTTATGCTGTCCACCAATTCGATGAAATCAGCAGATATATAGGGAAATCTAAATCATCTTATCGGGTAGCAAGCATTGGGCTTCATCCATCAATTGCTCAGTATAACGGCTTTTATACGCTAGATACGTATAACAACTTCTATCCGTTAACGTATAAACATGAGTTTCGCAAAATCATTGCCAAAGAGCTTGATAAAAATAAAAAGTTAGAAAGTTACTATGATCATTGGGGCAACCGCTGCTATGTGTTTGTTAGCGAGCTAGGGAAAAAATATGATTACCGAAAAGACTCAACGAAAAAAATCCGTCATTTGCAGCTTAATATCAGCCAATTTAAAAAAATGGGCGGTCGCTATATCTTTTCAGCTGTGCCAATCGAAAATGCTGAAAGGGACGGTTTGCACTTTTTAAAAGCGTTTAACGATAAACAGTCCGCTTGGAAAGTGTATGTATATGAAGCAAAGTAAGGGGGCAATAGCATGAACAGACCTATTTTAACGATTGTTGTTCCATGTTACAACGAAGAAGAAGTATTCACAGAAACATCTTTTCAATTAACTACTGTAGTAAAAGAACTGATAAATGAACGTCTTGTATCAAGTGAAAGTACCATTTTATTTGTAGACGATGGAAGCAAAGACAGCACGTGGTCGCTTATTGAAAAAGAAAGCTGCAGCAATTTGTTTGTAAAAGGGTTAAAGCTAGCGCGGAATGTAGGACATCAAAATGCTTTGCTCGCAGGACTAGAAGCAGCCCATAAGCAATCCGACTGCGTCATTTCCATTGACGCAGATTTGCAAGATGATATCAGTGTTATTCGTACTTTTATAGAGAAATATTGGCTCGGGTATGAAGTCGTATATGGTGTTCGAGACAGCAGAGAAACCGATACATTTTTTAAACGAACCACGGCAGTAGGGTTTTACCGTGTTATGAATAAGCTAGGAATTCAGCTCGTTCAAAATCACGCCGATTTTCGTCTCATGAGCAAACGTGCTCTTGGTGAACTTATGAAATATAAAGAAGGCAACGTCTTTTTGCGAGGCCTTGTACCATTAGTAGGATTTCGCTCCACGGAAGTCACATATGACCGCAAAGAACGGACAGCGGGCGAATCAAAATATCCGTTAAAGAAAATGCTTGCTTTTGCATTTGATGGAATTACATCTTTTAGCGTAGCGCCAATACGCCTATTAACGCTGCTTGGAGGAGCTTCTTTTCTCTTTAGTATTGCGTTTGGTATTTACGCGCTGATTCAAAAATATTTAGATCATACGCAAATTGGCTGGACGTCTCTTATTTTATCAATTTGGCTTGTAGGCGGCCTGCAGCTGATGGGAATGGGTCTTGTCGGAGAATACATTGGCAAGATTTTTAACGAAGTGAAACAGCGTCCTAAATATGCGATTGAAAGAGATTTATATACAAAACACTCATTAGACACACAAAAAGATTTGCTTATGCATTAATAAGAAGCTTCTCCTAAATGGAGAGGCTTTTTTTGTTAAAGCGTTTATCATAATTTTTAAGTGAACAGGAAATGCTACTACTAAAATTTCTAAGGAGATCAAAATCTATGAAAAGACTATTTTATACAGTCAGCACTTTTTGTTTTGTTTGGCTTGCTTTTGCAGCCATTCATGTCAACGCTCTTTCGATTGAGAAGCTTCCGATGAAGAAATCATCTGAACAATGGTCGGTTGAACTGACAAAAGCGAGCATGACGGGAGATAATCAGCTAAAGTGGAAAAATAATGTCTATCATACATATGGATTAACCGTTGAAAACATTGGAAAAGACGTAGAGCGCGTGCAGGTCCAAGCTTTTCGGCACGAAGGAAAAAATAAGGCGAAATACAGCTTGTTTTCTCCTATTGAAAGGTCTAACTTAAGCAAAAGCGGTCAGCGCTTTCGCTATGCGAATTTTGCTGTTCCTGGAAAAGCGGCAGGTTTAGACATTATGATTAACTGGACGGACGAACGAGGCAATCATCAAGAACATTTTGAATTTAAATAAAAGTCTTCGCTTAGGCGAAGACTTTTTTGCAGGAATTTATCCTCGCATGTGGAAAACGAACACGAAAGGAGAGATCTATAATGATTGCAAAAGCTACTGAAGAAGAATTACAGGAAATTCGGACGAAATCTGCTGATGCGCTGTTTGAAGGAACAATGAAGCAGTTTCATCCGTCAGCTGAACGCGTAAATGAACTAATTGGTAGTACCTTTGAAAAAGGCTGTTATTATTTAGTTTCAAGACAAGAAAATAAACTCGCAGGCTGGGTTCTTATCGGCCCCTCTACCGACTTCTTTTCAAAAGAAGAAATTGGCTTTATCTACGAATTATATGTTGTACCCGAATACCGCGGGCAAGGTTTGGCCAAGCCGTTAATGCAAAAAGCAATTGATGAATTGTCTATCAAAGGATACCGTGAAATCAGACTCAGCGTTCATGCTGGGAATTTTGCACAGCATGTGTACCGTGAACTTGGATTTGTAGATAAACAAATATCAATGAGCTTCCAAGTGGTGAAACGTCCGTAACGTTAGTGAATGTCAGCGAGTCCATAAAACATAAGATATTATACATGCGATGAGGTTCGGTAATGAAAGTAAAAGTAAATAAGTAGCCCAAACAGCGCCTTTATCTAGTACTTCAACGGCTCCTCCACCTGTATTGTCTGAGGAGGGGGGGTCTTCAAGCGCGTTCATAATTAAAGCCGCCGCTGCTAAAATAACCCCTCCGATGCTTCCAGTTGTTTTGACAATTGCAATATGGAAAGTAGATGAAAAGGCAATGCTGAGAAGCAGCAGCAAGCTTCCCAAAAAAGCAGATAACATATATCGTTTCATGTGCTCACCATCCTTTATGAAAGCATACCATATTTTACTTCTTTTTTCTTTTTATTGAAAATCTATTGACGTAACCTATAAAACATATTAGAATGGTCAGAAATAATTTAAAAACGAAATATTCTTATCTAGAGAGGTGGAGGGACTGGCCCTTTGAAGCCTCAGCAACCACAATTATTGAATGGTGCTAATTCCAGCATAGCCTAGCTCTGACAGATAAGAAGAGGAATCTTTTTCTATGATGAAATCCTCTTCTTAGGAAGAAACATTTCGTATAGAAAAGGTGATGACATTGAATAATACACAAACGGCTTTATGCATTGACGATTATTTAGATCTATACTTATTAGCAAAAGAAATAAACGACGAAACGTGGCAGCAAGAAATTTTAGCCGTGCTAAAAACGCAGCAAAATCGTTCATTTGAAGAAAAACAATCCGCCCTAGTTCAAGAGATATGGGAAGATTTTAAACAGTTAAATGAAGATATTTCTTTTACGTATCGCTTAATTCAAGAAGAGCCAACTAACGAACAATTTCAGGCTAAATTAAGGCACTTGAGAGAACGGCGGATCACGCTGAGCCGTGAGTTATATTTAGCTAAAAAACAGTATGTTGAACACACGCAATAAAAAGATCCGCTTGAGAAACAAGCGGTTTTTTTACGTGAAAATGTTAGAATCGTTATATTTCGGGTAGTAAATAGATAAGACAAGCAAAGGAGGGATAACAGTGGCCCAAGGTGTATTATGTGAAGTGAATGAGTGCATGTATTGGAAATCCGGAAATAAATGCAGTGCAGAGTCCATTTACGTTGTGAGTCCTGAAAGTAGTCACCATGTTTCTGAAACGGAAGAACCTGGCTGTAAAACTTTTGAACCCGCGAGATAAATGCTAGTTTTTATAAAAAAGCATAAAATGAACGATGCGCTGACGGAGTTGAGTCGGCGTTTTTCTATTTTTTTAAAATACTATTACTTAGGTGCAATACTAAATACATATTAAAAAAGCAGTGCCTATGTCTAATTGTGCGTTTAAACAAAATGATAAGATAATTTTTTTGTTTTTCGACAAAAGAAAAGTGAGAGAAAGGTGATAGAATACAAATATACAGCCTAGCTGTCTTTTAGCACAAACTTATATGAAAGCGCTAACAAAAGGCTGTGTTCATCTCGTTTTGACAGATTGGAAAAAGGGGAGACGTTTATGCAGGGGAAAACTCAGGGGAAAGAATTGAAACGCGGGTTAGAAGAAAGACATGTGACGCTGATGTCCTTAGGAGCAGCCATAGGGGTAGGACTGTTTCTTGGATCTGCATCTGCTATTAAATTAGCAGGGCCAGGAATATTATTGGCGTACGGATTTAGCGGAATGATTATGTTTTTTATTATGAGAGCACTTGGAGAAATGGCGATTCAAAAACCTGTTGCAGGTTCATTCAGCAAGTACGCACGCGACTACTTAGGGCCGCTTGCTGGTTATTTAACAGGTTGGAACTACTGGTTTTTATGGGTTGTAACATGTATGGCTGAAATTACAGCCGTTGGTATTTATATGGGGTATTGGTATCCGGATGTACCAAACTGGATTTGGGCGTTATCGGCGCTTGTCATCATGACAACGGTTAACTTCTTAGCTGTTAAGGCATATGGTGAACTGGAATTTTGGTTTGCACTTATTAAAATTTTAGCGATTGTATTAATGATTGCCGTTGGATTATTAATGATTGTGTTTGGAATCGGCAACGGCGGCGTTGCGACTGGTATCAAAAACTTGTGGGACAACGGCGGACTGTTCCCGAACGGATTCAAAGGTATTTTGCTGTCGCTGCAAATGGTTATGTTTGCGTATTTAGGAATTGAAATGATCGGCGTTACCGCGGGAGAAGTGAAAAATCCGGAAAAATCTCTAGCAAGAGCGATTGATTCTGTCTTTTGGCGTATTCTTATTTTCTACGTCGGAGCGTTATTTGTCATTATGTCGATTTATCCGTGGCAAGAAATCGGTTCACAGGGAAGCCCGTTTGTATTAACATTTGAAAAAATCGGCATTCCAGCGGCGGCTGGTATCATTAACTTTGTTGTACTAACAGCAGCTCTTTCTTCTTGTAACAGCGGTATTTTTAGTACAGGCCGTATGCTGTTTAACTTAGCAGAACATGGAGAAGCACCAAAAGGATACGGTCAGCTTACAAAAGGCGGCGTACCGGGAAAAGCTGTTTTAGCATCAGCGGGTGCGCTATTAGTCGGAGTAGCGTTAAACTACATTGTGCCTGCTAAAGTATTTACGTGGGTAACAAGTATTGCAACATTCGGTGCGATTTGGACATGGGGAATTATTTTGCTTTCTCAAATTAAATATCGCAAAACGTTAAAAACAGGTGAAGAGGCAAAACTGAAATATAAAATGCCTTTATTTCCGTTAACATCTTATGTGTCACTTGCGTTCCTAGCGCTAGTGGTGGTTTTGATGGCATATAATCCAGATACAAGAATTGCAGTTGTCATCGGACCATTATGGTTTATCGGTCTTATTATCGCGTACTACGCAAAAGGATTCCATAAACGAAGTCAAGGTTCAGCTGCAGCTGAGCAAAAGCTAGTAAAATAAAAGAAAAGACCTCTTTCTTGGAAAGAGGTCTTTTTTTTATTAGTTTATGTGCAAATGATTAGTTTGTTTTAAGCGATCATTGGTACGTATGAATAATGTAGAAAATATTCTATTTATTCTGTACTATTTAGTTAGAGAATTCGTTAACCGTTAAGTGGTGATTGAAAGTGGATAAGTATATTAGTTTTAAGCTTTTTAACGCCGTACAGTGCATCGAAAAGTTGGGAGGAAATAGGCAGAAATGATAGAAAGATTTAGTGAAAAAGACATAAAGGATTTGCTAGTGCTATCTAAGTTGGAAAAATGGGATTATAGCGAAGCAGATTTACATACGATTTTTTCATCTGGAGACGTATTTGGGCATAGAAATGAGAAAGGTAACATTGTATCAAGCTTAGCAGTAGTTTTGTATAAAAATCAGTCAGCTTTTATAGGAATGGTAATTGTGAGAAGAGATTACCGAAAACAAGGGTTAGCCTGGCAGCTCATGAAGCACTGTTTGCAAACTCTTTGCCCTGAAGTGAATGCCTACTTAATTGCGACAAAAGAAGGTGAGCACTTATATAAAAAAGCAGGGTTTAAAACTGTGGACTATGTAAGTAAATATATAAGCAGTGAATACATACCCAGAGCATTTAAAGCTTCAGATTTTTATACACGATCCTTAGCGAGAAGGGACTTCAAAGAGGTTGTAAATCTTGATGAAGAAGCATTTGGAGATAATAGAAAGTTATTTTTGAAAAGTAGGATTCAGCAAGCTGAAAAAGCAGTTGTCCTACAAAACGAACAAAATAAAATGACGGGTTATGGTTTAGCGGTTCGTACCCCGAGCAATATCGTGATTGGGCCGGTAGTTGCTCCAAACGCTGAAGCAGCAATGCTGATAATTGATGAACTAGCGAAGAATTACAAAGAAAAGCTGAGAATTGACCTGTCTTCTCCTGAGGAAACGTTAAAAAAACTTGTGGAAAATCACGGATTTCAGCTTCAAAATGAGCCTCCTGTTATGGCGTATGGTGTCAATCCCCTACCTGCTAGGCAGGGCAATCTTTTTGCTATAGCAGCTCAGGCATTTGGATAAAAAGAAAGGAGAAGCTCCTTTCTTCGCGTCTACCGAATTCTATCAATTTTAAACCCATTATCAATTTGATGAAATCCGACTTTTGGATAGTAGTTCATAGCAGAAGGAGCGGAAAGTAAAATAAGCGCGGTTTCTTCACCGATTTCTGATTGAACGTGCTTGATGAGCTGTGTGCCGATTCCTTGCTTTTGATAGTCTTTTACGACAGCTAAATCCGATAAATAGCAGCAGTAGCTAAAATCTGTTAACGCTCTGGCTATGCCAATGAGCTCGCTGTCGCTCCAAGCGGTGACAGTAAGAGAAGCGTGATCAAGCATTCTTTGAATCCGATCAAGATCTTGTGCAGGCCGTTTAATACCGGAATGTGCAAATACTTCAGCAGCTTGTTCCGCACGGATTAAGACGTTGGTTTTATAAGTGATAGTCATTGCGTCAGCTCCTTGATTTATAAGATATAGTTCAGTATATGAAGAAACTGAACTAAGAGTAAGTGTCAGAAACAGCGAATTTAATAGTATCAGTTAGAAAGGAAAGAACACTATGTTAGAGTTGATGCCTTTGCTTGATAAAAGAAAAGCAGATCCCTTATACATGCAGCTTTACACCTACATAAAAAAACAAATTCAAAAAGGTACCATTCCGCCTCATGAAAAACTGCCTTCTAAACGAAAGTTAGCTCTTCATTTAAGCATTAGCCAAAATACGGTTGAAGCAGCTTATATACAGTTAGAAGCAGAAGGCTATATTGAGATACTAGCCAGGAAAGGAGCGTTTGTAAAAGAGATAAAAAATGAAGTCGTGCTTCAAGAACTGCCTCCTATCTCTGTATCTCTGCAACAAGAAGATCAAAAATCAACTGCCCTTGATTTTAGCCATGGAAAGATAGACGTAGAAAAATTTCCGTATAATACGTGGAAAAAGCTAACGGTTCAAGCTATTTATCATGATGAAAGCCATCTTTTTTATAGCGGACATCCGCAGGGCGAACTGCTTCTTCGCCAAGAAATTGCAGCGTACCTTTACCACTCAAGGGGAGTGCGCTGCACAGCGGAGCAAATTGTGATAGGTGCAGGTACACAGTACCTCATGTGGCTGCTTTCTGTCATTCTGGGAAAAGAAAAGATAATTGGGTTCGAAAACCCAGGCTTTCACCGAACGAGGCACGTTTTTCAAGAACAAGGCATGTCGATCGTCCCTGTTTCTCTTGATAGTTCTGGCTTGAAAGTCAAGGAACTGAAAGAAAGCGAAGCGGATGCGGTGTACATTACGCCATCTCATCAATTTCCTATTGGTATGGTCATGCCGATAGCAAGAAGGCTTGAACTACTAGAGTGGGCGAAGGAAGCGAACGGCTATATTATAGAAGATGACTATGACGGAGAATTTCGCTATAAAGGAAAACCGATTCCGGCACTTCAAGGATTAGATCAAGACGATCGTGTTATTTATACGGGGACGTTTTCAAAATCATTGATGCCTTCTCTTCGAATAAGTTATGCCGTGCTGCCACACCGGCTTCTTACAAGATATGTGAAGCACTGTGGACTTTTTAAACAGCCTGTTTCAAGACTTCATCAGCATACGCTTTTTCTGTTTATGAAAGAAGGACACTGGGAACGTCACTTGAATAAAATGAGAACAGCATACCGCAAAAAACAATCGCTGCTGCTAGATTGTTTGACTACTATTATGGGAGGAAGTATAGATATTGTTGGAGAACATTCTGGCTTGCATATCCTTCTTAAGGTAAAAAACGGAATGAGTGAACAGAAACTAATTGAAGCAGCTGCCGAGCAAAAAGTAACGATTTATCCAACGTCTATTTATTATCATAGTGCCGATGAAAACAAGACGCCCTATGTATTGCTTGGATTTGCGGGATTGTCTGATGAAGAAATAAAAACAGGTGTAAACCTGCTGTTTAAAGCTTGGTTTGAACAGTAAGATTGAGAGATATGCTGGGGGAATTTCGATGAAAGTAAAGCGCAAATTATTTGGCTTATGGACAGGAGAGCTTACGTCAGCTTTACTGTTTGCTGCACTGTGGTTAGGGTACTTAAATGGGTTTTCTCATCTAGCTTTTTATTTAACAACGTTTTCAGGTGTGTATGCTTTTATTATACTTGAGTTTATCTTGTTTCAAGGAAGCTTGTACTGGTTTATGAAATGGAGGCAAGTGAGACGAAAAGAAGATTCTCATTTGCCCTCCAGCTACATTCAGTTGTTTCTGCTTTTAAAAAAAATGAATAAAATTCTTCTTGGGATAGGTCTAGGTGTATTCGTCTATCACTGTATAAACTACGGATTAAAAGGGCTGGTATTTTTTCTTGGCCTTTACGCGTTTGCTTGGATTGAATATATTAACTACTACGTGATTAGACTTTCTTATCAAAGTCCAAGTGAAATCAAAGAGTTTTTTGAGCAAAAAGGCTTTAAACGGTCTATTTTAGCGAGAGAAATAGATAAAAATCAGCGCGTTTGACTACACAGACTGCGCTGGTTTTTTTGTCTGGAAATCAAGGAACAGGCAAGAGTTGATAAGTTAGTGAACTTGAAAGTAAAGGAAAGTTTGATAGGAAGAAGATGCTTCTTGTAAGGAAGTCATAAATGTATGGAAAAGCGGCGTTACATTCATGCGGTTGTTTCTCGACCAGTCGTAGTTTACGAAAAATGATTTTCTTAGTTCGGCTGTGAGTTCAAGCTGTACCCCGGCTTTTAGCAGATTATCGTTCACAATATTTTGCTCGCTTGTTCCGGCTATATTAGAAGGGGCGTCACGGACTGTAAAGCCGTGTTTGCGCAGCGATTGCTTTACCAGCTCTTTATAAAGCTGATTTTTTCCGCCTACATATACGATAGGCTGACTACCACTATAGCCGTGAATCGTCATGACGGACATACTTTGCTGAGCCATTCCTCTAGCAATCGGTTCGTCAAAATTTTCTGAGGTTATGTGCAGAACTCCGTTGTTAGTGGACTTGATGCCTTCGAATAAATAATAAGAAGCGGAAAAGCGATCGGCGAGTTCTTTGGCGACTTCTGATGTGCCCGGTTCAATTCCTCCGCCGTGAATGGCCATAATGGATAGGTAGCTAAAGCGCTGTTCGTAGCGAATATCATAGTCTTGATGGAGAATCTCGTACTGCTGCAGTTCTGCATAGGAAGAGTAAGAGTCACCGCTTGCATAAGAAGGAAGGGGAATCAAAAAGCAGTACATCAAACATAGCAAAGTGCTCGCACTCCATTTGAATAAACGGTTCATTAATAATCACCTCTATCTATCCTATGATAGGTAGAGGTGATTATTAGTGCTTCCGTCCGATATAGAGTAAATGAGAAGAAAGTCCAAGGTGATAAGAACTTGATGCTTGTTGGATAAGCAGTTGAACGATGCTGTCCATTTCTTCAGGATACTTTTCTTTCCAGTAAGTCCATTCCTCAGAATTAACGGACGAAGCAACGTTAGAGGCAATCAGCTCAATGCATTGAAATCCATGCTTCTTTAAAAAAGGAATAATATCCTCAATATTAGCATAATAAGCGTGAGTAAACCGGCCTTCTTCGGCATGATCAAAGCAGCCTGATTCATAAAAATCATGAAGCGCTTTTGCCGTGTTGTTTGGTTTTAAACGCTCCGGGGATGTTAAAGAAGAAATGACGTGCTGGACGCGCGGCATAAACGAAATAAAGACAGTTCCGCCTGGCTTTGTGACTCGATACAGCTCTCGGACAGCTTGAATGCGATCTTGTTTCTTCTGCAAATGATACATTGGTCCAAGCATTAGTGCCGCATGAAATTGTTCATCCAGACAACATTGAAGATTCCGAGCATCTGCCACGTGAAAATCACGAAATGCATTGTATACTTGCCGTTCTAAAGCCTTTTCCTTAGCTGTTTGAACTAAATGAGGCGTCAAATCAGTTAGAGTTAATTCGTAGCCGTTTTCTGCTAGTTTTAAGGCATATCTTCCAGGTCCAGCACCGTTATCTAAGATATGTCCGCTGGGAGGAAGGTGTTTTTCGATAAAATGCCAGTTTACTTGAAACTCAATAGGCTCCCGTTCTAATCTTCCCCACTCATCAAATCTGCTGTAATAATCGATAATTTTATCCACTTTGATTAGCCTCCACTTCAAAAATTAGTTATAGTAAATTATAACAAAAATAGAAATAGTTAATAGGTGCGTTTATGAAAAAATGAAGAGGAAGGGAAAGGAGGAGGAAAAATGACCGCAGCTTTTATTAGTCGTCTAGCTCTATCAGGTCTGTTAGGAGCTTTGGTTGGATTAGAAAGAGAATTTAGAGCAAAAGAAGCGGGCTTTCGCACTCATTTTTTAGTTGCTGTCGGTAGCACGCTAATTATGCTAATTTCGAAATATGGCTTTTCAGATGTGCTTCATCAAGATCATATGGCCCTTGATCCGAGCCGGGTTGCAGCACAAGTAGTAAGCGGTATTGGTTTTTTAGGAGCAGGTATGATTATTATCCAAAAGCAGCATATTAGAGGGCTCACAACAGCCGCAGGCGTATGGGCAACGTCGGGAATTGGTTTAACCATTGGGGCGGGTATGTATACAGTCGGCATTAGTGCAACTATATTGGTGCTGATTGGCTTAGAAATATTGAACGTGATGTTTACATCACTTTCTACTCATTCCATTTTAATTAAGTTTCGTGCAGCGAATCAAGAGGCTATTTATGAGCTCCTTGATAAGATTGAAAGGGAAAATATTATGATTTCATCCTATGAAATTCACCAGGATCATCATCAAGGTGAACTGCTCTATTTTGTTGAAATAAAAGGAAAAGCAAAAAAGAAAGGGAATAAAGTAGAATTGATTAAATCAATTCATTCTATGGCTCACGTGTTATTTATTGAAATTGAATAAGCACTTATTTATTTTTTGTCAAAGAGATTAAGGCATAACTAAATTAATCTAAAGTCGAACAAATGGATAAAGAGGCCAGTATGGATCGTTTAGTACACCCTAGTTGATTTCCGTGCAAGACTTCGCTTTCCGCGGACGGCAGGTGAGCCTCCTTGTGGGGTCTCACCTGTTCCGCTTTTCCCGCAGGAGTCTTCGCCTTACCCTCCAATCAACCGCTGGAAGTACCTACATATATAAAACCTACGTTCGGATCTTTCTTCAACTAAAAAACTTTCGCTTCAGCCTCTTTATTCGTTCTCTATCTTGCTTAAACCGTTTCGCAGTGTTTTAGCATAGCAAAAAAAGGCTATTACCTAAATATAGAGAATTTTACTGGAGGTTATAAAATGAAAATTGGAGTCGTAGGTGCTACAGGAAAAGCAGGAAGTTTTATCGTGAAAGAAGCTTTAAATCGCGGGCATGATGTAACGGCAATCGTACGTAATGCGAGCAAAGTAGAAGAAAAGGATGTTCGTACAATGGAAAAAGACATCTTTGATATTACGGCAAACGATATTGAAGGTTTCGATGCGGTAGTGAATGCGTTTGGAGCTCCCGAAGGAAAAGAACATCTGCATGTAGAAGCGGGACAATCATTAATCCATGTATTTAAACAAGCTCCGGACGTTCGTCTTCTTGTTGTAGGAGGAGCAGGCAGTTTGTTTGTCGATGAAGAGAAAACGACGCGTCTAGCAGATACGCCTGATTTTCCAAAAGAGTATAAGGCGACAGCTGACAACCAAGCTCAAAATTTAAAAGACTTAGAAAGTACAAGTGATATTAATTGGACGTTTATTAGCCCAGCAGCATTTTTTAATCCTTCAGGAAAACGAACGGATGCTTATAAAACAGGGAAAGATCATGTTATTTTAAATTCAGAAGGGAACAGCCATGTCAGCTATGCTGATTACGCCATTGCAGTTATTGATGAAATTGAGCGAGGAGAGCATATAAACGAACGCTTTACCGTTGTATCCGACGCTAGATAAAAGAAAAGCCGCTTTATGCGGCTTTTTTTGTGCATGTTATACTATGGAAAAAGGAGTAAGGTATAGAATGGATAATACAGTAAATGTAGCGCTAACGTTTTATAGTGAAGCCTACGAGTCATCTATACATAGCTATACGCTGCCTGAAGAGCAGCTCATTTATACGGCACTTCCAACTGAAGCTATAGCTAAGTGCAAGCAGGAAAGAGATAGAACGCCCGTTTTGATTTTGGCAGTAAACAAACTAGCCGGCTTTTTCGTGCTCGACACAGGGGAAGCCGTTAAAGAATATACCGAGAGCTCCGGCGCGCTTTTAATAAGGTCTTATTCCATTCATCCTGATTATCAAGGAAAGGGAGTTGGTAAAAAGTCATTGAAACTTCTTCCTTTTTTTATCAACCGTCACTTTCCGACTATAAATAAAGTGGTGCTAGGCGTGAACTATAAAAACACGGCTGCACAGCATCTGTATAAACGAAGCGGCTTTGTTGATACAAACCGGCATATTTTTGGAAGCCAAGGAAAGCAGTTTGTTTATCAGATGGACATAAAAAAAGCTTGAACAAGAGTTCAAGCTTTTTTCTTATATGACAAGTAGGAAGCTAGAGAAAATAGGCAGCGCTACAAGGGACGTTTTTAATACAGGAGCAGGTACACGATTTGTAAACTTTGCTCCAATATAGGAACCGACCATTGTGCCGACGACAACTTGAATCAACAGCGGAATATCTAAAAAGCCCTGCTGATAATAGCCCATTCCCCCGCCAATGGCAATCGGAATAATAACGAGCATTGTCGTTCCGGCCGACTGGCGAATCGACAAGCCTAACACCATCATAAGGCCAAGCTGGATAAATGGAGTTGATCCAATTCCAAACATTCCGGACAGAGCACCGGTAATTAAGCCAATGAGTAAAGAGTAGACGACAAATTTAGCTCCTGTTGGAACAGTACGTTCTTTTTGCTGACGGGAAAATAAAAACATTCGCAGCCAAAGTAAAACACCAGATAATAAAAGCATACCGGCTGTTAGCCACTTTAGCTCGCCTTCTGGGATAAAGGATGAAAGGTTAGACCCAATCCAAGCGCCTAATGCACCGAGGATACCAACAGAGATACCGGATTTTAAAGAGACATTACCTTCACGGTAATGACTGACAGCGCCAGATAAGGAAGAAAAAATCATTGCGGTAAGAGCCGTTGCAAGAGCAACATGTACAGATACGCCGTACAGCAGCGTTAAAATTGAAATAATAAAACCTGATCCGCCCGCCCCGACAAATCCTAAGATCAGTCCGACGGCTAGCATCGTTAAAACTATTGAAACATCCATAAACTAATTCCTTCTTTCAACACTTATTCTATGCAGACACATAACATTTTTATTTTTAGCAAGTGCTACGTTCTTCATTTAAACATGAATTTTTTATGACGTCCAATGTATAATTTATATGAAATTAATAGTATTATGTAATAAGTAAAGGATGTGAAAAAATGGAATGGCAGCAGCTCGAATATTTTAATGTTGTAGCTCAAACGGAACATTTCACAAAGGCCGCAGAAAAATTATCAATTGCACAGCCTACGCTCAGCCGCTCAATTTCTAAATTAGAATCAGAGCTTGGCGTGCCGCTATTTGAACGAAAAGGAAGGCAAGTCATTTTAAATCGATACGGACGGCTTTTTTACGAACGAACGGCTAAAGTATTAAACGAAATGGAAGAAGCTAAACGTGAGCTTTCAGATTTGATTCATCCTCACCGCGGCAGTATTTCGTTTGCTTTTTTAAAATCATTAGGCGCTTCGTCCGTCCCAAAACTAGTTCATGCTTTTTTACAAGAGTATCCGAACGTTCAGTTTCAAATTTTTGAGAACGCCACGAACATCATGCTCGATCAGCTTCAAACGGGGGAAATTGATTTTTGTATGTCTTCTGTAACGGAATCTAGGGCAGGAATTCAGTGGGAATATTTATGGAAAGACGAGCTGTACGCGTATGTCCCTGATACGCATTCTTTTGCCTCAAAACAAGTGCTTTCGATTTCAGAGTTGGCTCATGAATCGTTTATCGCGTTAAAAAAAGGATATGGAAGCCGAACAATTTTTGATCAGCTGTTTGAAGAGGCCGAGATTGTTCCAAATATTACGTTTGAAGGAGAAGAATTTTTAACGGTGATTGGTTTTGTAGCGGCTCATTTAGGGGTTGCCTTGCTTCCTGAAATAAAGGGAGTAGACTTGCGAGGTATTAAAAAAATAAAGCTCAAAGAAGACACAGCTTCAAGGGTAATTGGGGTTGCGTGGAACAAGGATAAATATTTAACTCCTGTTGCGAAAAAGTTCCAGGAATTTTTAATTCAGTATTTCAAAGACCATCATACGGGAGGAAAACGATGAAGAAAATTGCTTGCCTGCACGCTCATCATTCGAACATCTCTTATATAGAAAAAGCGCTGCCGTTTGCGAACTGTATGCATTTCGTAGACCCTGGCCTTGTACATCGGGTAACAGCCGACCCTAAGTTTGCAGCGGAGTCAGCAGCTGCAAAAGTAGAGAAGCAGTTAAAGTGGATGGAAGAATGTTCAGCGGATGCCATTTTACTTACGTGTACGAACTACATTGCTCTTTTACCAGAAGCATTTACAAGCGATATTCCAATTATTAAAATCGATGAGCCTTATTTTCACCGAATATGTGAAATAGAAGAACCGCAGCTTATCGTGTTTACAAATCCGGAGACCGTAGAAGGAACAATGAAGCGCCTAGACGAATTTGCATTTCATCAAAATGTAAAGATAAAGGTTCGTTCTGTTGTGATAGAAGGTGCTTTTGAACTAGTAATGACTGGAAACCTAAAAAAGTATAAACAGAAGGTAAAACATGTCTTACATGAGCTAGTAAAAGAGCATAACAGTGTTGTTTCAGTGGCGCAGCTCTCGATGGTAGAAGCGGCAGCGGAGGTAAGCGACCGTATTATTACGCCTCTTCAACCGTTAGCAGAAGAAGTAAGAAAAACAATTATTAGGTCATAAGAAATAAAAAAAGAAAAATAAATGGTAAAATATTCACTTTTTTTTGACAAAAATTTCATTTGCTTATATGATAAGTAGTGTTATAGAAACCACTTATTATATAGGGGAGGCATCGTTTTGTGAAGAAAGCAAATGCACGCGATAAGATTTTAGAAACAGCATCGCGGCTTTTTCAGCTGCAAGGCTATCATGCAACAGGGTTAAATCAAATTATTAAAGAGAGCGGGTCGCCAAAAGGGTCTCTTTATTATTATTTTCCAAAAGGGAAAGAAGAACTGGCGATTCACGCTGTTCACTATACGAATAAATACGTCCAAGTTCAAATTAAAGAAAGTCTAAATAAATCTTCTGACGCAGCGCAGGCTATTCAGTATTTTATTGAAGAATTGTCCAAGCAGTTTGAACAAGAAGAAAGCATTGCTGGTATGCCTGTTGGACTGCTGGCTGGAGAAACAGCGCTTATTAATGAACCGCTGCGCGAAGTCTGCTACGCAGCGTTTCAAGATTGGGAAAAACTTTTTAGAGAAAAAATGATAGAGAGCGGATTTGAAGAAAAGCAGGCAGGAGAGCTTGGAGTTGTGATTAACTGTATGATTGAAGGAGGAATCTTGCGTTCGTTAACAGAGAAAACAAGCGCTCCTTTGCAGCAGATTAAGCAGCAGATTCCAGTTCTTGTTCGTAAATAAAAAGTGAGGCTGGGACATCACAAAATGAATCTAATCTAAAGACTAACAATCGGGATACATGAGCTGGACTGCTTGTGACACTGCTGTTGATTTCCGTGCAAGGCTTCGCTTTCCGCGGGAGGCCGCTGAGCCTCCTCGCTGCTTGTGCTCTTGCGGCGTCTCACCTGTACCGTTTTTCCCGCAGGAGTCTGCGCCTTGTCCTCCAATCAACAGCTAGAAGTAGCTACCTACATAAAACCTAAGTTCACCATAATCATAAAAAAACACGAACTATTCATCCTTTGTGATAGATAGTTCGTGTTTCACTTTAACTAGACTACTTTGTTCTCGACTCTTTTTTATAGATTGACGGAATTTGGCATATATTGATAAAATCTAAAGTATATTTTCTGAAAATTCTATTTCTTGAAAAAGAGAAAGAAAGGAGTAGCTTGTGATTTTTACTATTATTCAAGCTGATGATACGTGGGCACTATGGGGAATTCTAGCGATTTGGGCTTCTGTTAGTATTTTTCTCGAACAAAAGTATAAGTGGGCTTCTTTTCTGTCAGGAGCTATTATTGCGCTAGCAGGAGCGCTTATCCTATCAAATTTAAAAATCATTCCAACAGAGTCTCCGGTTTATGATGCGGTTTGGGCGTATCTAGTACCGCTTGCCATTCCATTATTGTTATTTCAAGTCAATATGAAAGAATTATTTCAAGAAAGCCGGAAGCTGCTTTTTATTTTCTTAATCTGTGCAGTAGGAACGGTTATAGGGAGTACGGCAGGCTTCTTGTTATTAAAAGATTATATTCCTGAACTAGCAAAAATTGCAGCTGCTATCGGCGCTTCTTATGTAGGCGGAGGGGTTAACTTTGCTACCGTTACGGCTAAATTTGAACCATCAAGTCAAATGGTTTCCGCGACGGTGGTTGCTGATAATATGGTCATGGCTTTGCTGTTTGCCATGTATATGTTTGTTCCTTCTATGAAGTTTTTTAGAAAACATTTTAAGACGCCCCATATTCAAGAAGTAGAGGCTGGGCAATATGGAGAAAATGATCGCCATACGCTTGCAGAAAAATATTGGGCAAAAAAAGAAATTTCGCTAAAAGACGTGGCGGCTTCAATTGGTACATCATTTTTTCTAGTGGTTGCATCGTTTAAATTAGCCGAATGGTTTGGAACAATCATTCCAACCGGTCCAAATGTTTCGGTAGTTCAAACATTATTACATACTATTTTGAGCGAAAAATACTTATTGCTTTCCACACTTACGTTTCTTGTCATTTATCTGTTTCCTTCTTATTTTAAAAACATTAGCGGAAGCCAAGAAATCGGCACATACTTCATTTATATTTTCTTTGTTGTCATTGGAGTGCCGGCGTCCATTCCATTAATTGTTGAAAAGGCACCTCTTTTGATTCTATTTGTGCTCATTGTGGGAATGAGTAATTTAATAGTGGGACTGCTTTTAGGAAGAGTATTTAAAATTGATTTAGAACATATTTTACTGGCGAGCAATGCAACGGTAGGAGGACCTACGACAGCAAGCGCAATGGCGATTGCTAAAGGATGGGGAAGTTTGGTTGGTCCTATCTTAGTAGTAGGAACGCTTGGCTATATTATTGGTAACTATATCGGTTTTGCACTTGGTTATTGGTACTTAACATTTTAAATAAAAAAACGCCTCCTCTGATGACTCAAAGGAGACGTTTTTTTATTTAGCGTGCTTGACTGCTGATGATCGATAAAAGCGGCCTTTAAAGATATACGTAGCTGTAATAAATAAATAGATAGCTAGTGTAATAGTCGTAATAACAACGGAGGTTGTGCAGATAACACCAATTAAAATAGCGCTTAGTGCAATTAGGGCAGCCCACGTCGTATAAGGAAACCATTTAACAGAGTAGCTACTCGATGCTTCTGGCTGAACTTTGCGGGACTTTAAGTGTGCGATTGCAATAATCAACCAAATAAACAACACGGTATATCCTAAGGATCCCATCAAATAATCAAATGTTTTACTTCCTGCAAATAAGGAAATCAACACGCCCACATAAAGGGATGATGTACACATTAAGATTGCATAGACAGGAACTTTGTTAACAGAAAGTTTCGAAAATATCTTTGGCACTCGACCGTCTACTGCTTGCGTATATAAAATACGCGAGGAACCGTAAAGCCCTGAGTTCATTGAAGAAATAACGGCTAACAAGATCACGGCATTCATAATATGGTCTGCTCCAGGAATTCCAATCATTTTAAATACCATCACAAAAGGGCTTTGAGAAACGCCATTCACTTCATTCCAAGGAATTAAGCTCACGATGATAAAAAACGGGAACAGATAAAAAGCAATGATGCGCGTTAATGTGCTGCGCACGGCTTTTGGTACTACTTTTTCAGGATTTTTTGTTTCAGCTAGCGTCACTCCGATGATTTCAGTTCCACCGTAAGAGTAGATGACCACTAGCATCGCCGTAATTAACCCAGTTGGTCCTTTAGGGAAGAAACCGCCGTGATCGCTCAAGTTTGAAAAGCCGGCTGCGGTATGGTGACCAAATGATACAAATAGTAACAGAAGTCCAGCGATGATAAAGATCACAATGACCGTAATTTTAATTAAGGCTAACCAGTATTCCGTTTCAGCAAATGCTTTAACCGAAAGCAAGTTAATAACTGTGACAATAACGGATACGCCTAAAGCAAGCATCCAAATTGGATAATCAGGAAGCCAGTACTGAATAAAAATAGCTGCTACAACGGCTTCAGCTGCAATGTTTAACACCCACATTTTCCAGTAAATCCAGTCTAAAAAATAAGCGGGGTAGCTTCCTAAAATCGACTGAACTAAATCACGAAACGTTCGTGCGTCACTGTTTCGAACGGCCATTTCAGCAAGACCTTGCATAATGAATAGTAAAATAATTCCGCCAATTAAATAAGCAATGATAACTGATGGTCCTGCCATATCAATAGCTGAGCTGCTTCCTTTAAATAAACCAGCGCCAATTGCTCCACCTAGCGCCATCATCATAATATGACGTGAAGTCATTGTTCGCTGCAAACCTTGGTTGTCCTTCTTCATGACTTTTCCCTCCACTTTTTTATAAAATAAAAAAAGCTTATCGTCTCCTACCTCATTATCAAATGAGAGAAGAGACGATAAGCTTTAGCTAACCGCGGTACCACTCTTGTTGGCTCTTAAAGAACCCTGCTTAAAACCTGATAACGAAGGTTAGACGTTAAAACTTAGAGAATACTTCTGCATTCTTTCTGAATTACCACTCCTGGGCGAGTTCAAAGTATTATTGGACTACGTTACACCAACCCGTAGCTCTCTTGACCGAATAATAAGCTTCTACTACTCCCAATCGCTGTGTTTTCGATTAAAAACTGAAAGTTCTTGATGAATAACCATTACTATACGTGCTTCTTTTTTCTTTGTCAACAGCTATTTTCTAAAAAATAAAATGATGGAACTTTGGTTTTTATAGAGCTCAAGACTGGTTATTTTGGTAAAAAAATCAGTCGTTTCACCTAATTTTCACCAACTCTGCTTACATTAAGAAATATGAAAAAGAGGTTGTTTTGACAAATACATAGCTGAGGAGAATGAATAGAGTGAAAAAGATGATGTACGTCCGGTTTGGACTGGATCTTTTAATGGCCGTTACGTTTGTTTTGTTTTTTAACAAACAAGTATTGGGAGGGTTAACGTTTCATGAAATTGCGGGGTTGGCGATTGCCGTCGCCTTTTTTACCCACGTGCTGCTAAACTGGCAGTGGGTAAAGAAAGTTACGGTTAAATTATTTGACCGCAAGCTTCCGCGCAGAACAAAGTTTGGTTACTTTTTAAATATCATGCTGTTGATTACAATGTCATTTATTATGGTAAGCGGTATTTTTATTTCAAGAGTAGTATTTCCGAATATTAATGTTGGCAATGAACAATGGTTTAAGATTTCGCATATTTCGGTATCGTTTTTAGTGTTAATTTTAGTAGCCGCTCACATAGGTCTTCATTGGCAATGGGTTATAAATGTATGTAAAAATATGACGAAATTCAAAAAGTCAAAGAAAAGCTTGAGCATAGCAGCTAAGCTTGCAACCGTTGCACTGTTAGTCGTTGGCATATACGAAATAAATGAGACGGGTTTTCTTGGAAAGCTTGGAGGAATAACGAAAGTATTGAATTTAAGTTCCTCAGATATACCGCAAAATGGCGGTGGGAAGCTGGATTTTGATCACCATTCATTTAGCGAGAACAAATCTTCTGCGACGGCATCTGCTGGTCACGAACGTCCGAACTTTGATCACGATGGCCGAGGTATGGAAAGAGAGATGAATGGAAAAGAAAGCGGCTTTGAAAGTCCGAATCCTTTTGTTGTAATCGGTACTTATTTTGCTATTATGTCGGTTTTTATTAGTGTTATTTATTATATTGGGAAAATATTATCAGAAGTAAAAAGACGTAAAAAAATGGCGGGTCCGACTGCAGAAATTTAAATAAAAATGCTTTCTATTTCACTGTTTTTTCATCGTGCAGAAGTAAAATCATTTGTGTAAAAGCAAACGCTTTGCAAAATTAATATGAGATAAACTTAGGTGGTGGAAATGGTGAAACAACACACACAGCCTGAAACGGAACATAAGAGAAATTGGTTTATTAATGCGCTATTGAACTTTGGTATTTATAAAAAAGGAAATCGGCACCTATACGAACTGACACTTCAAGAGTTAGAAGCTCAATATGTAAAAGTGAAGGCATTCATGTATAATCAGGGACCTCTTTCGCAATGATAAAAAAGCACTCAGTATATGAGTGCTTTTTTATATGAGAAAGTCTTATTCTTTGACAGGAAAAATTGTACATATTAAAATTACAGTATATTTTAAAGTTACAGTTTTAAATGACACATATTATAGGAAGGAAAAACAGTTTCTACCTATAATATGCCAATATTTTTGACCGTATCATTTTTGGAGGGAAACAAAATGACAAATAAAAAGTATGAGCCGCTTTTACAGCCATTTACTTTTTCAAATGGCATCAAATTAGATAACCGCGTTATTCTTGCGCCTATGACAAATTTTTCATCAAATGAAGATGGAACAGTATCAAATGCAGAAGTAGACTACTATGTACGACGTTCAAACGGTGTTAGCATGGTCATTACAGCATGTACATACGGAACGCCAAACGGCAAAGGATTTCACGGAGAGTTTGCTGCAGACAGCGATGAAATGATTCCTAGCCTAAGCCGCTTAGCAACAGCAATTAAAGATCAAGGGGCAAAAGCAGTTCTTCAAATTTTCCACGGAGGCCGCATGTGTCCGCCTGAGCTTGTTCCAAATGGAGAGGTTGTTAGCGCAAGCGCTGTTGCCGCAGAACAAGAAGGAGCACCGGTGCCTAGAGAGTTAACCAATGAAGAAATCGAAGGCATTATCCACGATTTTGGTGAGATGA
Organism: Priestia sp. JV24; assembly: GCF_025910025.1. Taxonomy (NCBI): domain Bacteria; kingdom Bacillati; phylum Bacillota; class Bacilli; order Caryophanales; family Bacillaceae; genus Priestia; species Priestia sp. JV24. Next base: position 273,886 of record NZ_JAPCIN010000022.1, on the reverse strand, counting down.
CGCGCCGCGCCATTGAAGCAGGATTTGACGGAGTTGAAATTCACGGAGCAAATAACTATTTAATTCAGCAGTTCTTTTCTCCGCATTCTAATCGCCGCGAAGATAAATGGGGTGGTAGCGTAGAAAAACGTTTAACATTCCCACTAGCGATCGTAGACGAAGTAAAGCAAGCTGTTTCTAAACATGCAAAAGAACCATTTTTAGTAGGCTATCGCTTCTCGCCGGAAGAGCCTGAGACGCCTGGAATTACAATGGCTGATACGCTGAGATTAGTTGATGCACTAGCAGAAAAAGACCTTGATTACCTTCACGTATCGCTAATGGAATTCTGGTCAAAACCTCGCCGAGGCGTGGAAGATACTCGTTCACGTATTGAGATTATTCAAGAGCGCGTAGGAAGCCGCGTACCTGTGATGGGCGTAGGTTTTATTCATACAGCAGACGAAGCAGCAGCAGCTCTTGAAACCGGCATTCCACTGCTTGCGATTGGCCGTGAATTAATTATGGATCCAGACTGGGTTCAAAAAGTCAAAGAAGGCCGCGAAAATGAAATTGTGACAACATTAAGCAAAAAAGATCAGGAAAAGCTTGTGATTCCTGACCCGCTGTGGCAAGCCATTATTAACACACCAGGCTGGTTCCCGGTTGAAGATTAAAAGAAAGACAGAAAAGCGCAGAGACGATGGGACTGACCCCGTGTCTTTGCGCTTTTTGCTTTTTCATGGAACAGCGCTTATGAACCATTAATTTACAAATGAACTTCTTTATGTTTGAATAATAATAGTTTTCTGAAAGCGAGGTGGAAAAATGAAAGCAGGCCCAATGGTAAAAATGATGGTTTCAATGAGTATTTTTGGTTCGATTGGGTTTTTCTCCACACAAACTGGACTGCCTTCTTTTGATTTAGTATTTGTTCGCTGTATTTGTGCAACGCTTTTTCTCGGAATGTGCTGGTTTGTAACGGGTGAATATAAAAGAGAAAAATGGAATGCCAAAGAAATAAAGCAGATTTTACTGTGCGGCATATTCCTTGTGTTTAACTGGGTGTTTCTATTTAAAGCATTTGAAATGATGTCCGTTACGGTAGCTATTTCTATTTATCATCTTGCACCCGTCTTAGTATTGCTTCTGGGAAGCTTTATCTTTAGGGAGAAATTAACGGTTCTTGGCATTATGTCTATTTTCATTTGTTTTGTAGGAACACTTCTGATTATTGGAGTGAAGGAACTTACGATTGATGGCTTCATGTCGTCAGGAATACTGTGGGCGCTTTTAGCCGCTTTGTTTTATGCATGCACAACGCTGCTTGGCAAAGGAATCATTCATACGAGTGCTTACGCTGTTACATTTCTTCAGACTTTTTTAGGGATTTTTTTATTATTGCCGTTTGTTCATTTTAGTGATTTTCATTTCTTAACAGCGGCCAATTGGACAGCTATTTTGGTAACGGGCTTTGTACATACTGGTTTAGTGTATTATTTGTTTTTCGACAGCCTGCGCTATTTAAAAACTCAGGTGATTTCGGTTTTAGTGTTTTTAGATCCAGCCGTTGCTATTTTATTAGATACAGCATTCACGGGATTTCGCCCGACGCTTCTTCAGCTGGCAGGCATTGTTTTGATCTTTTTAGGAATGCTTTTTACTTTTAAGCCAAAACCTTCATCTAAAAAATATTTCTGATAGCAAGGTTAAAAAGATCACATAGAATTTCTATTTCATCTGCAGGTCTTTATTTATTAGAAAAAGGGGAGCTAGTCATGAAAGTCAGTAAGCAAAACGCAGAACACTACGTGTGGGGAGGAAAATGCGATGGGTGGCACCTAGTGAAAAATAAAGACGTAAGTATTATTCATGAGCGCATGCCCCCTCATACGAAAGAGGTAAGGCATAATCACACGAGAGCACAGCAATTTTTCTTTGTGCTAAAAGGAACAGCTGCTCTAGAAGTAGACGGAATTATTTATGATGTAAAAGCCCATGAAGGAATAGAAGTGCTTCCGTCCATTCCTCATCAAATGATGAATCGTTCGAGTGAAGAGATTGAGTTTCTTGTTATTTCACAGCCCTTTGCACAAGGAGACCGCATAGCTGTTGAGAAAGATAAAGACTAAGCATAGATCAGTCTATTTTTACTAGTCCTAACAGTAAGGGAAGAATACCTTCCAGTACAATAGTACCTTTTCATTCAGTAAGTGAAATATTATGCCTAATAATATAAAAATACTTTTATTGCAGAGCAGAAATGTGGTAAATTAATATGTATGCAATATAGGGAGAACAAAATTTACAAATTAACAATTGTGTAATATTAACATCACGATAAAAAATAAGAGATTACAAGTTAAAATGTAAATTTTGTAGATGACTAAAAAAAGAGATGAAGATGATATTGTTTGACAAATTGAATCATTTTCAGGTAATCTTTTGCAGGACGTAACCGTTACGATTTAATGTAGGGGATTTTCCTGAGGTTAGCTGAACATGAAATCTCTACTTTTTAGTGAAAGGAATTTGAAAATGAAAAAACTATTTTCAAAGCCGTTGTTTTACTTTTTTATAGCGGTTTTATTCATGTGGATCAAGTCTTACATGTCTTACAAAGTGGAGTTCAACTTAGATATAAGTGACTCAATGCAAAAAACGTTATTGTTTATTAATCCAATTAGTTCAACTTTGATCTTTTTAGGGTTAGCATTGTTTGCAAAAGGGAAAAGAGCCATCGTTTGGACGCTTATCCTTAGTACCATCATGACGGTCATTTTGTACAGCAATATTTTATATTATCGATTCTTCAATGACTTTGTGACATTGCCTACTTTAACGCAAACAAGCAATGTGGGTCATTTAGGAGGCAGTATCGCTGATTTAGTAAAAGCTCACGATATTTTTTACTTTGTAGATATTATTTTACTGATTGCGCTATTGTTTGTTAGAAAAATCGAATGGCCAAAAGCACGCCTTAAATTCCGCTATACGTTCATGGTACTAGCGGCAGGAGCTATCGCTTTTGCAATTAACTTGCACTATGCTGAAAAAGATCGCCCTGAATTATTAACAAGAACATTTGATCGCAACTACCTAGTGAAATATTTAGGAGCATACAACTACACGGTGTATGATGCAGTTCAAACGTTTAAAAACTCAAAGCAGCGAGCATTCGCAAGCAGTGATGACTTAACAACAGTGAAAAACTTCAGTACAAGTCACTATGCAGCTCCAAATATTGAGTATGCCGGTAAAGCAAAAGGAAAAAACATTATTAAAATTCATCTAGAATCATTTCAGTCATTCCTGATTAACTATAAGTTAAACGGGCAAGAAGTAACGCCGTTTTTAAACTCATTAGCAAATGGAAATGAATTTATGTATTTTGATAACTTCTTCCATCAAACAGGACAAGGTAAAACAGCTGATGCAGAGCTTATGATGGATACGTCATTATACGGCTTGCCTCAAGGATCGGCATTTAGCTTAAAAGGCCGCAACACATACCAAGCAGCACCAGCGATCTTAGATCAAGAGGGCGGCTATACAAGTGCCGTTTTACACGGAGACTATAAAACGTTCTGGAACCGTAATGAAATTTATAAGCAGTTCGGTGTGGATAAATTCTTTGACGCAAGTTATTACAATATGACTGGTGATAACAAAGTAAACTATGGATTAAAAGATAAGCCATTCTTCAAAGAATCTATGCCAATGCTACAGTCATTGAAGCAGCCGTTCTATGCGCATATGATTACATTAACAAACCACTTCCCATTTGTCCTTGATAAAGGCGATGCTAGCATTGAGCCGGCAAACACAGGCGATGGAACGGTAGACCGTTATTTCCAAACGGCTCGTTATTTGGATGAATCACTGCAAGAATTCTTTACAGAGCTAAAAGCTTCAGGCTTATATGACAACTCAGTTATTATGATTTACGGCGACCACTACGGTATTTCTGAAAATCATAACAAAGCAATGGAAAAAGTTCTTGGCGAGAAAATTACGCCATATAAAAACGCTCAGCTTCAGCGCGTACCGTTCTTCCTTCACGTACCAGGTGTAAAAGGTGGAGTGAACCACACGTACGGCGGTGAAATTGACGTAGTGCCTACGCTTCTTCACTTAGTGGGAATTGATAGTAAAGAGTATGTTCAGTTCGGTACAGATTTATTATCAAAAGACCACGATCAGGTAGTAGCATTTAGAAACGGTGATTATGTTTCTCCGAAATACACGTCAATTGACGGCAAGTATTACGATACAAACACAGGAGAAAGAATCACAGCAACAGACGAAGCGAAAGCTTATAAAAAGAAAGTTGGAAGAGAGCTAGAACTTTCTGATAAAGTGTTATACGGTGATTTATTACGATTTAATAAATTAGATGACTTTAAAGCGGTCGATCCATCAAAATATATGTATGGAAAAGATCAAGAAACAGAAAAGTAATGTAAGCTTTCACACCATACAATCCAAACAAGCAAGTAGAGGAGCTTTTTAAAAGCTTAGCTACTTGCTTGTTTTATGAGAACTTCATTGAAAAAGAAAGCTGGTGACAGAAACGTGGAGCGAACAAGACGCAAAAGAAGAAGAAGAGTTCGATGGGGCAGAGTGTTCTTTGCCTTGTTGTTTCTTTTTATGATCGTTGGAGGCATATACAGCTATTTCCAATATAAGCAAGGGCTATCGATGGCAAGCGATGGTAAATTTGCGGATGACGGCACGACATTTGAACAGTTTCAAGGCAGTCTCCCAAATAACGGAGAAGTAAATATGCTGCTGTTAGGAAGTGACTCGCGCGGGGAAAAGCATTCTCGTACAGACTCTATTTTAATTGCTCACTACGATTCTAAAAGCAAACACCCGAAAATTGTTTCGCTTATGAGGGATATGTACGTGGATATTCCAGGACACGGCAAGCAAAAGCTGAATGCTGCTTACGCGTTCGGAGGTCCTGAGCTGCTGCGTAAAACGATCAAACAAAATTTTGATATCGATATTAACTATTATGCAGTTGTGGACTTCGAAGGGTTTTCAAAAATTGTAGATACGATTGCACCTGATGGCATTGAAGTAACCGTGCCTCACGACATGTCTTCGGGAATTGGTATGACGCTTCACAAAGGTACTCAAGTTTTACACGGTGAACAACTGCTTGGCTACGTACGTTTTCGTCATGATAACATGAGTGATTTTGGACGCGTTCAGCGCCAGCAAGAAGTCGTTTTAAAGCTTAAAGATGAAGTAGCAAGCCTAAACAGCGTGTTTAAAATACCGAAGCTTCTCGGCGTAATGGATCCTTACATCGATACAAATTTAGATACAAAAAGCATGATGCTTCTGGCTAAAGATGTGGTAACAGGAAACATGAAAGATGTTCAAATCCTGCGACTGCCGTTAGACGGATCGTTTGAAAACAAAACGTATAGCGGTGTTGGTATGGTGCTTGATATTGATTTAGATAAAAATAAAGAAGCGTTGCAAGAATTCTTAAATGACAAATAAAGAAAAGCCTCGAGACGCATGTCTCGAGGCTTTTTCCTTATACATAGACGATGATGCGTTTGAATGACGTAATTAAACTGGTCACTATACCAGAGCATACAACAATGAATAATGAATAAATAGCTGTATCGTTTTGAAGCAGTAAAATACCTGAAATAATAATAGATGCGTCAATCACTAAAATGATGATGCCGGGGTTTAAAGATAACCATTTCGCAAGTATCAGAGAAAATAAGTCGACCCCGCCTTGACTTGCGTGCTGCCGGAGCATGATGCCGGTTCCGATTCCGTTAAAAACACCTCCAAGGCAAGCGCTTAAGATAATGGGAAGGTGAAAAATCCCGTGAAGCGGAAACAGCAAATCAATCATAACGGCTGAGAGAACCATGCCATAGATAGCATTTAAAAAATAAGAGCGGTTAAAACCCAAGGCGAGAAGGTAAATCGGCAAGTTTAAGCAAAAAATCATCACACCTACTTTATAGCCAAGTAAATAATTAATGATTAAGCTAATTCCGGTAATGCCTCCTGTTACAAGCTGAAGCGGAAGAATAAAAACGTTAATCCCAATACTAACAAACACACTGCCAATTCCAATTGCAATCAATTTTTTATACATGCTGTCTCATCCTTGTCTATGAATCTCTTTATATGTATATGAAGACAAGCAGAGTTTCAGCACAAAGACCGCTTTAGAAACCATAATGAACGGATTAAATATATGCAAAGGAAGCTGTTTTAAGATGCAAATGTGTTGCATAAACATGGTTCACCATAGACAATAAGAATTAACGAAGAAGGTAAATGGAGGAGAAAAAATTGATCGTTCGAAAAGCTAGAGAAGAAGAAACATCATCTATTGAAACAGTGACGCTTGCTGCTTATGAGCAATATGCAGCTGTAAAATCAGAAGCACACTGGAAAAGATATCGAAAGGGAATTTTACATACCCTGAGTGAAGAAAAGAAATTTGAGTGCATTGTAGCTGAAATCGATGGAGAAATGGCAGGAAGCGTTTTGTTTTATCCCCCAAATACGGATGTATACGGAGGATTGTTAAAGCCATTTCCATGGGCTGAAATTCGTCTGCTGGCAGTTGCTCCGTCGCATCGCCGAAAAGGAGTCGCCAACGCGCTTCTTGAAGCGTGTGAAAAAGAATCTCGGGAGCTAGGGTGTTCTTATTTAGGTTTACATACAGATCATTCAATGGAACATGCCATTAAGCTGTACACTAAAAGAGGTTACGTTCGCTTTCCTGATAACGATTTTTATCCGGTAAAAGATTTGCACGTTATGGCATTTAGAAAATCAGTTTAATAAAAAAAGCCTTTGAAATCAATGATTTCAAAGGCTTTTTTGAGATTCTGAATTTAAAATGACAAAAGCGAGAAAAAGAATAGCAGAAGCTAACCAAACTGCTTTTGTCCCCAGGGTGAAAGTAGAAATAGAACCTAACAATGCCCCGCTCAAAAAAGAGAGGATAATGGCGGTAAAACGAAGGCACTGATAAGCAGCATTTTCATCGCGTTTGAATATAGCATAGTATGCTGCTTGAGAAGCAGTACGAAGGTTTCCGGTTGTCATGGTTGTATTATATGACCATTTTATCAAAGTTCTAAATGAAGAAACTTGAAGAGCAGCAACAAATGAAATTGTTACTGTAACCAACATATTAGGAACACTAGACGGTAAAAAACCAACGATAATGAGTACGACAATTTCTAAAAGCAATACGATACGAGAAGTATCAGGGAGTACAGATACAAATCGCGGCTGCTTAAATGTTTCGGTTACAGCAACGCCTAGGATAAAGGCTACAATAGGTGGAATATGAAGAAAAGCTTCTGTCCATTGACCTTGCGCTGCCTTTACACCTAATAAGACGATATTTCCACTTTGTGCATTTGCGAATACTCCGTTTCTGCTTATATACGTATAAGCATCAAGAAAACCTCCCACAATAGCTAACAAAATTCCAAGGATAACTGAATTTGCCGTTGCAGCTTTTTTGAATCGTTTCGTTAATTGTAAAAAGTAAGATGATTTGTTTGTGAGCATGTCTTCTTTCTGCCTCCTGAAAATCTAAGGTGCATTATCTAGTATAAGCAAAAGAGAAGCTTTTCTTCAATTACTGTGATTTCATATAAAAAAGATAGGGTAGGTCCCTATCTTTTTTGTAATTTATATAACGTGACGATTCCAGTGGCGGTGAGCTGAAATAGCTTCAATAAATTCATCTGTAAAGCGTGTAGTTTCTCCAGTTACGACACCGGGACTACTATCTAAACCAGCAGCTTTTAGCCACTTAACACCTTCATCCGTCGCGCCAATTGGTTTAAAATGCTCGAATGCTTCTTGAGCAAATGTCAGTGCTTCTTTACGAAACTTCTCATCAGCCGACGCGCTTCCGACAACATAGACCGCATCGAATAAAACAGAATCACTTGTTAAGAACGTGTGCTGTACTTCAAGTTCTGATCCGTCTGTTCCTTTCACGTTTTGGAGGGTTGTGCTTACAATTTCAGGCTGAATGCCCTGTTGTTTTAAACTATTTAACACTTGTGGTAGGTCACCGCTAAAGTCATTAGCTACAATGACAGCTACTTTACGCGTATTCGGCTTTTTAATCGTCTGTTCCTGACTAAGAGCCGGAGATGACTTGGTCACTGGCGCGTCTTCTCCTGATGGAGGCGTTGCACCAATCGCTTGTGCTACTTGTTTAGCTAGCACTGTACTGACGTTGGCAAACATATCAACGACCTGCTGCTGAACAGACTTGCTTTTCACTTTTCCAAGCTCAAAGCTGAAAGCACTGATAATATGCTCTTTTTCAGTGTCGCTCATGCTATTCCAAAATAGCGTTGCCTGTGAAAAGTGGTCTTTAAAACTTTCGCTTCGGCTTCGAACTTTTCTTCCTTCCACTTTTTCTTGATAGTGAGCATAACCGCCCCCTGACTCTGGTACAGGAGCCGGGGTATTGGCTGCAAGAGAGTTTCTGTGATAGCTGACAGGCCCTTTGTTAATCGTTTGACGTCCGTAACCGTCTCGTTGATTGTTATGAAACGGGCATACTGGACGGTTGATTGGAAGTTCGTGAAAATTCGGACCGCCAAGACGAATAAGCTGGGTATCCGTGTATGAAAACAATCTTCCTTGTAAGAGAGGATCATTGGAAAAATCAATTCCCGGTACCACATGTCCCGGATGGAATGCGACTTGTTCCGTTTCGGCAAATACGTTGTCTACATTTCGATTTAAGGTCATTTTTCCAACCAATTTGACGGGAATGTCTTCTTCAGGCCAAAGCTTAGTTGGGTCGAGAATGTCAAAGTCGAATTTAAATTCATCTTCCTCATCTATGATTTGAATACCTAGCTCATATTCAGGATAGTCTCCGTTTTCAATCGATTCCCATAAATCGCGGCGATGAAAATCTGGGTCTTTCCCAGAAATTGTTTGAGCCTCGTCCCAAACAAGGGAATGCGTTCCGAGCACAGGCTTCCAGTGAAATTTGACAAAATGAGCTTTTCCTTCTGCATTAACTAAGCGGAAAGTATGTACGCCGAAGCCTTCCATCATACGCAAACTGCGTGGAATTGCACGGTCTGACATTGACCACATGACCATGTGAGCAGACTCTTGGTTATTAGCGACAAAATCCCAAAACGTATCGTGTGCTGAAGCTGCCTGCGGCATTTCGTTGTGTGGCTCAGGCTTAACAGCGTGAATTAAGTCCGGAAATTTAATCGCATCTTGGATAAAGAACACGGGAATGTTATTTCCAACTAAGTCATAGTTTCCTTCTTCTGTATAAAATTTTGTTGCAAAACCACGGGCGTCGCGCACCGTTTCAGCTGAACCTTTAGAACCTGCTACAGTAGAAAAACGGACAAATACAGGTGTTTTTACAGACGGATTCTGTAAAAATTTAGCTTTTGTATATTCACTTAGAGAGTCATACAGTTCAAATTCTCCGTGAGCAGCGAAGCCTCGTGCATGAACGATGCGTTCAGGAATGCGCTCGTGGTCAAAATGCGTCATTTTTTCACGGAAATGAAAGTCTTCCATAAGGGTTGGACCACGTTCACCTGCTTTTAAAGAAAATTCATCTTCGGAAAGCTTTAACCCTTGATTGGTTGTGAGCGCTTGGTTTCGATCATCTGTTTTAAACTGCTCGAGCTGTTCTTGCTTGCTTTTTTCATTTACAGGGTGCTTTTTTGTCATACATGTTTTCCTCCTTGATCTTTAGTTAATAATCATTACAAAATGTGTACCCTATCAAAAGTTGAAGCAAACAGAAATGTTGGAATTTTTTCGTAGGAAATCCGTTATTTTCTTGTTATGATTATGAATAAGTATTCATAAATAAGAAAATAAAAGGAGAGGGGATATATAGATGAAAACACGGGTAACAGATTTATTAGGAATTCAATATCCAATTGTACAAGGAGGTCTGGCTTATTTAGCGTACGCAGAACTTGCTGCTGCTGTCTCAAATGCAGGCGGGCTTGGACAAATCACAGCTATGACGCTCCGAACACCTGAGAAACTTCGAGCTGAAATTAAGAAAGTACGTTCTTTAACTGAGCGTCCTTTTGGCGTTAATTTTGCTGTTGGAGGTCAAACAGAAGGTTCTTATAAAGACCTTCTCGACGTAGCTGTAGAAGAAGGCGTGCCGGTTGTTTCCATAACAGGAGCAAATCCCGCACCTATTTTCGAGAGATTAAAAGGAACGGGAATTAAAACGCTCGTGCTTGTAGCCAACGTGCGTCAAGCTCAAAAAGCTGAGAAGCTAGGAGCAGATGCTGTCATGGCAGTGGGGCAAGAAGCAGGAGGACATATCGGACGTGAGGATCTGGGCACAATGGTATTAATTCCTCGAGTAGCTGCGGCTGTGTCAATTCCGGTTTTGGCAAGCGGAGGGATTGGAAACGGACAAGGATTATTGGCGGCGTTATCATTAGGCGCTGAAGGGATAGAAATGGGAACACGTTTTATCGCGACAAAAGAATGTGTAGATGCCCACGATGCGTATAAACAAGCTATTGTAGAAGCAAAAGAAACCGATACTGTAGTTATTAAACGTTCGTTCGGGGCACCTGGACGCGTATTGAAGTCTCACTATACCCTTGACATTATTGAGCGTGAGCAGCAAGGAGAGAGGTACGAAGAGTTAAAAGACGTCATTAGCGGAGGGGCAAACTGCCGGTATATTTATGAAAATAAAATCGATGAAGGCTATGGCTGGGCAGGTCAAGTCGTTGGACTGATTGATAGTATTCCAACGGTGCAAGAGTTTTTTGACAGTATGATAGAAGAAGCAGAAGCTGGTTCTAAACGACTGCTGAGTATCGTAGAAAAGAAGTAGAGATACAAGCCGTCATACTGCAGCAATTATTCGCATATTTATAATCTATATCTCTAAATGAGGTGAGAGAATGAAAAGGATGCGAGCATTTGCTATTATGACGTTTTTAGTAGTAGGTTCAGGGTATGCAGTTTTTACTAAAAAAGAAGAAGTTTCCAAGACTCAGCAAGCACAAGTGTACGAAGAAGCAAAGCCTGTTATTAAACAAATGGACAAACTGGATATTTGGCATAAAATCAGCAGCGGTTTAACTGAAGCGGGCTATGAATCAAGGGGCGTGAATTCTTCCCTTTACTCAAAAGACAGAGTAGAACTGGATGTGTATATGAAGCCTTCCGTTTCATCAGATGCCAAAACGCAAGAAACGATTAAACAAATGGTATATAAAATACTTGAAGAAAATAAGTTTCAGCAAAAGGCCTTTCATGTAACAATTAAATTCCTGCCCGAAAAACAAGCAAAATAGACTTGTCTCGGACAGGAAATTTTTTTATTAAAATGCTTTTTCATTGGCGGCTGGAATACTCTCTGGGAGAGAAATTGCAGCATTTTTGGGCTGATACGCAATTTTTCCGTCCAGCACATCATTTGCTTTTTGTAGATCTAGTAAATTTTCCCATCGTGCGATAATAAAAGCAGCTACCGCATAACCAATAATATTAACTGTAGTCCGGTAATTCCCCATAAAGCGATCAGGAGCGAGCATCAGAGCAACGGCTGCTACCGGAATGGAGCCGGTTGCTGCTGCGGTAGCAGAGAGAGCAACAAAAGCTGATCCTGGAATACCAGCCATTCCTTTAGACGTAAGAAGAAGAACACCAAGCATTAAAAGCTGATCAGTGAGGCTCAAATCCACGCCTGTTGCTTGTGCTAAAAAGACGAGGGCAAGAGACAAGTAGATGGAAGCACCGTCTAGATTAAATGAATAGCCTGTAGGTACAACAAGGCCAACGACTGCTTTGTTGCATCCTGCTTGTTCGAATTTATCCATGAGCTGCGGCATAACGGCTTCAGTGGAACCCGTAGCAAATGCCAGCATAATTTCTTCTCGTATATATAGAATGACTTTCCACAAACTTAATTTTAAATAGATTCGTAAAATAACAGCTAAAACAAGAACAAATGCTAGACAAGCAATTGTCATAGCGATAAATAGCTTTCCGAATGCAGCAAGTGTTCCAAGACCGTACTGACTAACTGCAAATGCCATGGCACTAAACGTGGCAAGAGCCGTTAATTTCATAATGTATCCCATAATTTTAAACAATACATCATTTACTTTCTCCAATACATTTAAAAGGGTCTCTGCTGTTTTTCCGCCTATATGGACAAGCGCGATGCCAAACAAACAAGAAATTAAAAGCACTTGAAGCATGGAGTTACTTGAAAAAGCACCAACTGCACTATCTGGAATCATATTAAGAAAAAAATCACCTTCACTCGGAAGTTCGGAGCCGTTTGTCTTGGCGTCCACTTCGCTTGTGTTTAAGCTTGAAGGATCAACATTCATACCGGTGCCCGGGTTCATTACGTTTGCTACTAATAGACCGATCGATAGAGCGAATGTTGTGACAATTTCGAAGTAAAGAATGGTTTTTCCGCCGATACGCCCAACTGTTTTAATGTTTCCAACTTTGGCAATTCCAACAACGACTACTCCAAAAATAAGAGGAGCAATCAGCATTTTGATAAGCTTAATAAAACCGTCTCCAATCGGTTTCACAGCATTTCCAAAGCTTGGCCATAGATATCCTACGGCTATGCCAAGTACAATTGCCATCATAATTTGAAAGAAAAGACCTTTATAAAAAGGTTTTTGCTTACTTTTTGCCGCTGTTTGTGTCATGTGTTCTCCCTTCGTCGTACAATTTTTTGGATATCACAACAGATGTTATGTTTTTTTACATTTTAACGTAAGGTTGTTTGAGGTGTCATTGGTCTCTTTGACTAAAATTCAATAAAAATATTAGTTGAAGTGTATAAGAAGGGAAGTGAGTGGTTTAAAACATTATTATTTTTAATACAAATCTTTAAAAAAACTAATAAAAAGCACATGCAAAGGCATGTGCTTTTATTTGTTAAATTAATTTAATTCCGCTAATTAGAATGATGGTTGCCATAATGGCTTGAAGCGGTCTTGAAGGCACTTTCGTTGATAAACGGCTTCCGATTAACACACCTGGAATAGATCCAGTTAATAGGTTAGCAGTCAACATGTAATCCACGCTTCCAAAGCTTGCATTTAAAATACCAGCCACCGTAACGAGAAGAAACGCATGTGCAATATCCGTTCCAACCAGCTCAGATGTTTTTAGCTTAAATAAGTACAGCATCGCAATCGCAAATAATGAGCCCGAACCAATCGATGTTAGTCCGACAATGAATCCAAAGACTACGCCAATTCCGATTGTTAATCCTTTTTTCTGATTTAAGTCCATTTCCTGAAACCGATTTGGGCGAATTAATTTATCAAAAAAGACGCGAAAGATAATTGAAATGGCAACCAGCGTCATGACATATCCAAGAGCGTGCTTAATAATCGTTTCTTGATGCTCGTGAAAAGATGGAAATGCATGAAGTGTGACAATAGCCAGCACAGCGCTCGGAATACTTCCAAAGGCTAAATATTTTGCTAATTTAAAGTTAATGGTTCGCTGTTTGTAGTGCTGAGCGACTCCGAATAATTTTGTGATAGAATTGTAGACAAGATCTGTTCCTACAGCAATGGAAGGGTTGATGCCGAGTACAATCAGTAAAGGTGTTAATAAAGCGGCACCTCCAACCCCCGTTAAGCCTACAAGGGTTCCAACGAATAATCCCATTAGGGTAATTGATAGTTCCATATTTCGTCCTCCTACTCTCAAAACCAAGTACATTGATCTGATTATAGAGCATTGTAGCTCATATGTAAATAAAATTCTGAATATTTTTAGTAAAGTTGAAAAGGTTTTCTTAGCCTTCACTATTTTAGGGAACGGACGATAAAGTCATAGGAAGTTATAAAAAAGTAAATAGAATACGTTTATTTATCTATGATTACGCTCTAATTTGTGTTACAAATGTAAATGCAATAAAAGAGTTTATTTTTATCTCATTTGAAAGACCGGTGAATGCATGAGTTTTGTCACGAAAGATTTGTTAATTAATTTTTTATTTATTTTATTGGCGCTGTTTTTAGTGCAGATGTTTTATTTAATCAAGTATGCTAAAAAAATTCATTGGTGGAAAGATCGTTATATCGCGGTATTTCCGATTTTAGCCATTACCTTTTGCCTTTTGTTTCCCGTTAACGGAGCTTATGTCCCGGATGACTATCGAATGGATCTACGAAGAATTCCTTATATTTTAGGAACGTTATATGGGGGCTGGCCGCTTGGAAGCTTGCTTTTTGTCTTTATTTTACTGCTGCGCTTGCTAATTGGCGGGTACGATGTAGGGTTTTTATCAACATTAATCGCTCTTCCGATTTTATCCATTCCTTTATTTTTCATAACAAAATACTTCTTAAATTTCTCATTAAAAAATAGAATTATCGTAAGCACCTGTCTTAGTATAATCGGTTCTTTATTAGCTATGCTTGTATCTATTTTTGTCTTGCACGTAACGAGCATTCCTATTAGCGTGTGGGTTCAATTCGCGATTTTAGATGTAGCAGGCATGTTTGTAATTACCATACTGTGGGAAGCGATACGGGCAAATTTACTAGTGCTGCAACGCCTGATGAAAGCAGAGAAACTAGAAATTGTCAGTCATTTAGCTGCCAGCATCTCTCATGAGGTGCGAAATCCTCTAACGGCAAGCAGAGGATTTATGCAAATGCTGCAAGAAGATGAAAAAGAACCTGCTAAAAAACGCTACATTTCAATTGCGATTAACGAACTAGACCGCGCAAAAGAAATCATTGATGATTACTTGCTGTTTGCCAATTCTGCACCAGAACGAAATGAAAAAATGAATATTTCAGAAGAGATTCATCACGTCACCCATATTATGACTCCTCTTGCAAATATGAATGGAGTCGCGATTGATTTTACATTTGATGAAGAAGTGAAGTGCTTCGTTATGGGAGAAAGAAGAAAGCTTCAGCAGTGTTTAATCAATTTATTTAAAAATAGTATTGAAGCGATGCAAAACAGAGGCACGTTAACTATTAAAGTAGGAAAAGAAGGCGGAGCTGTTATCGTGGATATTATTGATACGGGCTGCGGCATGACGCAAGAACAAATCAACCGGCTAGGCGAACCGTATTTTACAACAAAAGAAAAAGGTACCGGGCTTGGAACGATGGTATCTTTTAGCATTATTCATTATATGAAGGGCAAAGTGAGTGTGTCTAGCGTAAAAGGAAAAGAAACGTGTTTTTCACTTGAATTTCCACTTTGTGAATAAAGAGCAGCCTTAGGGCTGCTTTTTTTATACGCAAAAGTTTTAGAGATAGATAAGAGTAAACTGATTATTAAAAAAAGTATTGAATTCAATAAATGAAAGCGTTATAATCTATTTAAAGTTATCCGAAACGTTTTGGAGGAATTTTAGGTGACAACGATTAAAGATATAGCGCGAGTTGCTGGCGTATCTGTAACAACGGTGTCTCGGGCTTTAAATGGTTATTCAGATGTAAATGAAAAAACACGGCAAAAGATTGCAGCCGTAGCAAAAGAGCTGAACTACAGCCCTAATACGTTAGCTCGAGGACTGGTTATGCAAAAGTCAAAGACTATTGGACTATTGGTTTCAGGCATCAGTAGAGAAAGCGTAAAAGATAATTTTACATTTGAAGTGCTGTGCGGTGTAAATGAGCGAGCATCTACTTTAGGGTATGATTTGATTTTATTCAATACAAACACGATGATGCAACGAGAAAAAACATATACCCAGCTTTGTCGAGAGCGAAGGGTAGACGGGGCAATTATTCAAGGTATTAAGAAAGAAGATCCTTATTTAAAAGAAGTAGTAGAAAGCGATATCCCTTGTGTTTTAGTTGATATTCCCGTTCATTCTAATTCAGTGGGCTATGTCACGACTGATAATGCCTTGGGAGCTAAAAAAGCAGTTGAACACTTAGCGAGTCTTGGTCATCAGCATATCGGGATGATTAACGGACATGAAGACGCATTTGTCAGCCAAGAACGTCTCAACGGATACAGAGAAGCGCTCAAAGAATGCGGTTTGTCGTTTCATTCTGAGTGGGTTGTAAGCGGGAATTTTGAAGAAAAGAAAGCAGAGAAAGCTGCCCGGGAGCTTATAAATCGGCATAAAGAGGTCACTGCTATTTTTTGTGCAAGTGATTTAATGGCACTTGGAGCACTAAAAGCATGCAAAGAACTTGGCCTTCAAGTACCGAAAGATATTTCGATTGTCGGATACGATAATATTGTCCTTGCCTCTTACTCGTCTCCAAATTTGACGACTGTAGGACAGGAAGTATATCAAATTGGCTATCAAGCTGCAGATTTACTAATTGAGATGTTAGAAGGAAAAGAAACAAATATGAAGCGTTATCTTGATACAAAGCTGATCATTCGAGAATCAACAGCTAAAAACCACAACTAGTGGTTTTTATATAATGTAAAAACCGAAACGTTTCGGTATTGTGCGACGTTTTTCCAAAACGTTTCGGTAAAACTTAGGGGGATGAAAATGGATTACCGTGTTATTAAAGAAAATGACTTATTTTTACTGACTGATTCAGCAGGAAATATCAACGAAAACCATCAGTATGGTTTAGGATTATATATGAAAGATACGCGTTTTTTGAGCAAGTTTCATTTGAAAATTAATGATGCAGATCCTGTATTATTGACCTCAAGTGCAGAGGAGAATCTATTAGCCACAATTCTTCTTACTAATCCGCATATGGAAAAAGAAGGAGAGCTTGTACTATGGCGAGAGTCTTTAGAAATAGAAAGAAAACGCTTTATATATGGAGGGGTTTTCTACGAAAAAATAAAGTTAAAAAGCTATTTTCCTAAAAGAATTGCTTTTACATTAAGTATGCAAGCAGATGTCGATTTTAACGATATGTTCATCGTAAGAGGTTTTCAAACTGGAAATGTCGGAAAACGAACGGGGCAAATAAAAGGAGAAAGCAGCCTAACATATACATACAAAGGAGAAGATGATATCAAGCGGGCTACACGGATTCTTTGGGATAAAAAAGCTTCATATGTGGATGAGCAAGGAGAGATTACATTTTCTGTTGAACTCAATCATCAAGAAGAAGAAGAAATTACATTAATGGTTCAGCCGCAAATGGGCGAAGACACCAATGAGGATATTTTATCAGCCGGTGAAGCATTTAGTTTACTACGCCAGTCATATAAAAAATGGGAAAAATCTTCTACAAAAGTAACAACCGATCATCCGACAATGCAGCGTCTTATTACAAGAGGACTTAACGACCTGCGCGTACTGCTAACGGACGTAGGATTCGGTGTCTTTCCAGTAGCAGGGTTGCCTTGGTTTGGCGTGCCATTTGGAAGGGATAGTCTAATTGCAGCGCTTCAAATGCTGGCTTTTAATCCCGAAGTAGCAAAAGGAACGCTGCGTACGATGGCAGCGTATCAAGGAACGGCAAATGATCCATGGCGTGATGAACAGCCGGGTAAAATTATGCATGAAATACGTTACGGGGAACTTGCTAACACAAACCAAATCCCTTTTACGCCGTATTATGGAACAATTGACGCGACGCCATTGTTTTTAATTTTATTAACGGAATATGTAAAGTGGACGGGAGACTTGGAGTTTGTACAAGAAATGCAAATGACTATTGATGGAGCTTTGACATGGATCAACGAATATGGGGATCGAGACGGCGATTTATTTCTTGAATATCATCAAGAGTCAAGTAAAGGAATTGCTAACCAAGGTTGGAAAGACTCAGGAGATTCTGTTGTCCATCGCAGCGGTGAATATGCAAAAACTCCCATTGCTTTAGTGGAAGTACAAGGCTATGTATATCAAGCAAAAATGGGTATTGCTTCTTTATATGATCAGTTAAACAAAACAACTGAAGCAAATAATTTACGTGAAGAAGCAAAGCAGCTGCGTAAAAAATTTAATGAAGCCTTTTGGATGGATGACGTATCATTCTACGCAATTGCACTCGATGAACATAAACATCAAGTAGGAACAGTTACGTCAAATCCAGGTCATGTACTTTTAGCCGAGATGATGGATGAGGAGAAGCTGAACAAAGTAGCAGAAAGGCTAGTATCAGAATCTATGTTTTCGGGATACGGTATCCGCACAATGGCAGAAGGGGAAGCAGGCTATAATCCAATGAGTTATCATGACGGGAGCATTTGGCCGCATGATAATAGTTTAATTGTTCTTGGTTTGAGTAAAGCGAACAAGCAAACAGAAGCCAATAAAATTATAAAAGGGCTGGTTGATGCAGCTGGGCATTTTGAATACGACCGCCTTCCAGAATTATTCTGCGGCTATTCAAGTAAACTTGATAAGCCTGTTAAATATCCCGTTGCTTGTTCACCTCAGGCTTGGGCAGCCGGCACGCCTTTAGCTTTCGTACAGGCGATGCTGAGACTGTTTCCTGATAGTACAGCAGGTACGATACAGATAAATCCTGTGCTCATAGACGATATGAATGAACTCTCTGTAGAAAACCTTGTGATTGGCAGTGGAAAACTATCATTAACGGTTAAAAAAGAAGGAAGCGAAACTATTATTTACGTGAAGGAAAATACGACAAAATACGAGCTTCTATCTCAATGTAAAGTAAGAGCTCATGTAGGTTAATTCGACTGCGGCTTATTAGGCGTCACTTAATAAGCCGCAGGTCAATGAAATGAAAGGAGACAACCGATGAAGAAGTGGATACTTGCTTTATGTCTGCTGCTGGCAGTGACCGGAGCAGTTTTAACTGGATGTTCAAACGTACAAGAAGTTTCTGGGGAAAATGATCGGGTCGAAATTGTGTTGGCCGGCTGGGGAGGCAACCCAACAGAAACAAAGTTGCTTAATCAAACTATTCAAGACTTTGAAAATCTTCATCCTTCCATTCATGTGAAGCATGAAGTAATCACTGATCAATACATGGATATTTTAAAAACACGTTTAATCGGTGGAAACGGTCCAGATGTTTTTTATCTGGATGCACTTGAAGCGCCTGGTCTTATTAATACAGGCGTTTTAGAACCTTTGAATTCTTATGTAAAGTCTGATTTTGATGTTCAAGATTTTGAGAAACCATTATTGAAAGCGTTTCAAAAAAATGGAGAGACATATGGTTTTCCAAAAGATTACTCCACATTAGGCTTATTTTACAACAAAAAGCTATTTAAAGAAGCAGGAGTAGAAGTACCAAAAACATGGGATGAGTTTGAAGAAGTTTCAAAAGTATTTAAAAAGAAAGGGATTCAAGCGTTTGGTATCACCCCGGAATTAGCACGTGTCTTTTATATGGCGCAGGCAAACGGAGGAGACGTGGTAAAGAACAATAAGGCAAATTTTGCTACGAAAGAAGTCGTTGACGCTCTTCAGCCGCTCATTGATCAGCATTTAAAAGATAAAACGTCTGTACAACCCTCTGATGTAGGCGCAAACTCAGGCACGGACATGTTTGCACAACAAAAAGTGGCTATGGTAATTGAAGGGAATTGGATGATTCCGTTTCTACAAGAGTCCTTCCCAAAACTTGATTACGGTACAGCAGAAGTTCCGACAATAAACGGTCATAAAAATACGATGGCATTTACGGTGGCGTATGTAATGAATGCTGACTCGAAGAAGAAAAAAGCGTCTTGGGAGCTCATTCAGTACTTAACTGGTAAAGAAGGAATGGAAACTTGGACAAGTAAGGGGTACGCATTGCCAACAAGAAAATCCGTAGCGGATAAACTTGGTTTTGCTGAAGACAAAAAACGAGGTCCATTAGTAAAAGGAGCTGCTTATGCTACTGTCTGGCAAGACGGTCCGTATTTACCTATTATCATGAATAACTTTAATAACCAGTTTTTAAGCGCCTTTTTGGGACAAAGTGATTTAGAAACAGCTTTGAAAAAAGCACAAAAGCAGGCAAACCAAGAGATTAGTATTTATGAATAAGACTAGGCGGGGGAGTGGAGGAAATGAAAAACAGAAAAATACGAACATACAAACCTCGTGATGTTGGGCAAGGATATGCTTTTATGTCACCTACACTGTTTGTGCTTTTGTTATTTGTTATTGCACCTATTTTTTACGCCATCTTTTTATCTTTACATAAAGTTCAATTACTGGGTGGGACTGAGTTCCATTTTCGAGGGCTTGAGAACTACATGAAGGTTCTGGAAGATGACAAGGCTAAAATTGCTCTTTGGAATACGGTGAAGTATGTAGTAATTGTTGTGCCGGTACAAACCGCATTGGCACTTATACTGGCTGCCACATTAAATGCAGGGCTAAAAGCAGAAAAAGTTTTTCGTATTATTTATTTTTTACCAACGCTTACATCATCGGCCGTATTAACGCTTATTTTTATGTGGATGTACAATCAAAATGGGATTGTGAATGAGTTTTTAAAGTTTATCGGTCTCCCAACTTACAATTGGCTTGGAGATCCGCAGGTCGCTTTGATTGCCATTATGATTATGAACATTTGGGCAACAGCTCCATTTTTTATGGTTATTTATTTGGCAGCTTTGCAGGACGTACCCGATTCGCTGTATGAAGCAGCTCAGTTAGACGGTGCTAATGTGTTTCAACGATTTTGGCATATTACAGTTCCGAATCTGCGTCCGGTTACATCTTTCGTGGTGATCATGGGACTAATTGGCACGTTTCAGCTGTTTGATCAATCGTTTATTTTTTCAGGAGGTTCAGGGGGACCTAATAACTCGACTCTAACTGTTGTTCTTCTTATTTATCAATATGCATTTAAAAATTTAGGAACCATGGGATATGCTGCAGCACTAGCCTTTATGTTGGCGCTCGTGATTTTGGTGGCAACGGTTATTCAGCGAAAGTTTTCAAAAGAAGAAAGTATGTACTAAGGGGGGAAGAAAAAGATGAAGAAAAAAACGGGGGTCCTCATTTTATATGCTATTTTAAGCATATACGCACTGATTACGCTAATTCCATTTATTTGGGCGCTGTCAGCTTCTTTTAAAACGCTTGAAGAAATTGTGTCAGGTACGGTGAACTTTATTCCAAAACACTTTACGCTAGACAACTATAAACAAATTTTTGTGGAACAAAAGCTGTTCCCGCGCTGGATGTTTAATAGCTTATTTATTGCTGTAGTAGGAACAGCACTGAATTTGCTATTTAACTCAATGGCTGGTTATGCCCTTGCACGCCTCAGTTTCCCGGGAAAGAAAAGTTTGTTTATTATTATTTTAGCTGTGCTTATGATTCCTGGACAAGTAACCATGATCCCTAATTTTTTAATTTTGAAAGAGTTAGGCTGGTTAAATACCTATCAGGGAATGATTGTACCCGGAATGGTAAATGCGACTTTTATATTTATGATGCGTCAATTTTTTATTAATTTCCCAAAAGAGCTTGAAGAAGCAGCGGAGTTGGATGGGTTATCGAAGTTTGGAACATTCTTCAAAATAGTCCTTCCACTTGCAAAACCTGCCTTAGCAGCACAAACGATTTTTGTATTTATGGGATTTTGGAATGATTTTATGAAGCCTTTAATTGTGATGTCTGATGAAAATATGTTTACATTAACTTTAGGGCTTAACACATTTAAAGGTCAGTATATCAGTTATTGGAACTATATTATGGCAGCTTCCATGGTTTTTACACTTCCCATTTTACTCATTTATGCGTTTTTTAATAAATATTTTATTAAAGGAATCTCGTTTACTGGAGGAAAATAAAAAAGAGGCTGGGATAAAAATATTTTAGTTAGAATTATAAACGAACGATTAATTAAAAAATATTAATCGTTCGTTTTTTGTTATTATGATGAACGTGAATTTCATATGTTTAGTCGCTTTTAGCAGTTGATGAAAGGGCAAGGCGAAGACTCCTGCGGGAAAAGCGGAACAGGTAAGGCCCCGCAGAAGCGTACGCGACGAGGAGGCTCACCGGCCGCCCGCAGAAAGCCAAGTCTTGTACGGAAATCAACAGCGGTGTAACAAGTAATCTTATACTAACTCCTTTATTCAATTTATTCGTCTTTAAATTGGATGGATTTAGTTACGTCTTAATCTCTTTTTAATGACGTTCACTCACATACTGATCAATCATCGTTTGCAGTTCCTCTAGGGTCGTTTTACTGTTGTTAACAGACAGCTGCTTTAACGAATGAAGAGCACTATCCACAACAAACTTGCGGGGATTTGGCTGTTTAAACAGCTCTTCTTCAATAAAACTAATAAGCTCTGTGCATTTTTGACGTTCGAATTCATCCGTAAATTGTTTGTGCAACTGTTTTTTTAAATCGATAAGTGCTGCAGAAATGTCCTGTTCTATTTGATGTTTAGTATTCGGGCAAGATGGAAGCCATTCTTTAATCGTTTGCGGATCGAGCAAAATGTCTCCTGAATTTGCTACTTCCTCTACAAGAGGAAGCAGGCGCTTGACACTGTAGCTTATGATCTCATGGGGGTCAGTATTTGTGCCGTTAACCATAAAATTATAGTGAAAGTTGCGATGAAGCATGCCAAGAAACATAATTGCACAATCTAGCAGGTACGGTTTCTTTTCTTGTCCAAATAAATCAATGAACCGTTTGTAAACCCAGTTTACTTCAATAAACTGGGTGTTTTTTATGTATGCTTTTAAATCGGGATCATTGGAAACAAATACTTCTTCAAGTAATGTAAAAAATTTATGTTTATGATGGTTTTTCATCTGTGCATCAATCTGTTTAACAAACACATCTACATCGGTCAGGCTTTTACCAACCAGCAGCTGATTTCGCTCTTGTTCAATTGTTGTATGAAGCCAGGTAAAAACAGCGATTAATAATTCATTTTTTGAAGAAAAATAGTTGTAGAATGTTCCTTTTGAAATGCCGCTATAATCAATGATGTCTTGAATAGATGTAGCTTGAAATCCTTTTTCAACGAAGAGATGGTGTGCATTTTTTACAACTTGCTGTTTTCGGTTGTTCATTATTATCACCTAAATATAAAATTAGACTCATGGTCCAACTTTATGATACATGATTTAAAGCGTTTACACAAATGTTCTTTTCAAAAAAAAGGCGATATCACGACAATGTATTGAGATAAAAGGATTAAAGGACTAAAAAAGTCGATAAAATAAAGGACATGAACGCAAGATTTTTCGCTTGCATAAATTGAACTCACAGTATAATATACTCTATGTAGAACGTGTGTCTAAAAAATGAACTTAAAGTATAAGGAGGTACAATAATGAGTCAATCGATAAATCAAATGGAAAAGCCGCCTTATGGCATAATTGCTATTTTGTTAATTGGCGCTTTTATCTCATTGTTGAATGAAACGTTATTAAACGTGGCGCTGCCGTCTATTATGAAAGACTTAGATGTGACAACGTCAACTGTCCAGTGGCTTTCTACTGGTTATATGTTAGTAAATGGTATTATGATTCCAACTACCGCTTTTTTAATTCAGCGTTATTCTGTCAGAGGCTTATTTTTAACGGCTATGACTTTATTTACAGCAGGAACAATACTTGCCGGTGCTTCGTCCGTATTTTCGGTCTTGTTAACCGCTCGTATTATTCAAGCATCAGGCGCAGCCATTATGATGCCGCTTTTAATGAACGTATTGCTCACAAGTTTCCCATTAGAAAAACGCGGAGCTGCGATGGGGATCTTCGGTTTAGTTATGATTTTTGCTCCGGCAATTGGTCCTACCTTATCAGGGTGGCTGATTGAACACTATGAGTGGAGAATGCTGTTCCACCTTGTTACGCCAATCGCGGCAATTGTATTAATAGGTGCTTTCTTCCTATTAAAAGACAAAAAAGAAAAAGTGGAAATCAATTTGGATTTTTTATCTCTTTTGTTATCTACAATTGGATTTGGAGGACTTCTATACGGATTTAGCTCAGCAGGAGATAAAGGCTGGGATTCTGTGGAAGTATACGGCACCATTATCGTAGGAGCTGTGGCGCTGATTTTATTTATTACGCGTCAGTTCAAGCTAAAAACACCTATGCTTGAATTCCGTATTTTTAAATATCCAATGTTTGCTTTATCGTCAACGATTTCAATGGTAATCACAATGGCGTTATTCTCAGCCATGCTGTTAATGCCAATTTATGTTCAAACGGTACGAGGCATTTCTCCGCTTCACTCAGGATTACTAATGCTTCCGGGTGCGCTGCTAATGGGTGTGATGTCTCCGATTACCGGAAAATTATTTGATAAATTCGGAGCGCGTGCACTGGCTGTAACGGGTCTAACGATTACAGCCGTCACGACGTATTTCTTCAGTAACTTAGAGCTTGATACGACATATACAACGCTCATTACGCTTTACACGCTTCGCATGTTCGGAATGTCTATGGTGATGATGCCAGTTATGACAAACGGATTAAATCAGCTGCCGCAGCGCTTTAATCCGCATGGTACTGCGATGAATAACACGCTTCAACAAGTATCGGGAGCTATTGGTTCGGCTCTTTTAGTAACGGTGATGTCAAATCGTACAGCTACGCACGCAAAAGAGCTTGCTCAAGATGCAATGAGCGGAGCAGGAGCAGCGAATGCAACGGCAGCCGGGGCAGCTCAAATGAAAGAACAAATTGGGATGCAGGCAATGGTACAAGGAATTAACGATGCGTTTGCCGTCTCAGTAGTACTAGTGGTGGTTGCCTTAATTCTTTCAGTGTTTATGAAACGCGCCACGCCGGCAAGTGAAGATGAAGTGATAAAGGAAAAAGCAGGACGCGAGCAGTTTGCTAAATAAAAAAGAAATCCCCGCTGAGACAGCGGGGATTTCTTTAGCTTGTATATCTAAAGCTTAAGCCCATTTTCTTTAATAATTTCCGGTAGCCGATGGACGTTTGATCAGCCATAATATGCGCTTCCATCTGCAGGTCTAAAGGCAAGTCTTCAGGCTTTTGGTTTTCAACCATTTCACGGTCTTCGTCAAAGACGCGAAGGTTAAAGTCA
The DNA here is from genome assembly GCF_025910025.1 of Priestia sp. JV24. NCBI lineage: Bacteria > Bacillati > Bacillota > Bacilli > Caryophanales > Bacillaceae > Priestia > Priestia sp. JV24. Next base: position 248,954 of record NZ_JAPCIN010000022.1, on the reverse strand, counting down.
TACACACCTTCAACGGGAGAATCTTTGTCAAAGTTTCGAGCGATTGGTGCGAATAAACGTGTTTCGCGGGCTGAAATAGGAGAGACTGCATTCATAATCCACAGCTCTGCGCCTTCTGGGAAGTATACTTTTAGCGTAGCTGTAAACGGCGGATAAACATCAAAGACGCGAAGCCATTTAAAATCAGGTGGATTTAAATGCTGCTGTTCTTTGGAATAATTGCTCACGGTGCTCGTATATTCTACATGAAGCCCATAATCTGTATCGCTTACTTTATATTTAGGCACAAAGGCGTTGTTTCGATCACCAAATGTGTCCGTGTGCACCCAAGCAAAATGAGCTACGTCTAAAAAGCCTTCCATTTGACGACCAGCCGAACCCATGATATCAAAGCTGGGACAAACAATTTGCTGAAAATCAGGGGCCTCCCACGCATCGAAGTAAGGCAGGTTATCTTGTTCACCTGTCAGGGAAGTCCACACTAATCCAAATCGTTCAATAACTGGATAGACAGCCATACACAGGCGGGGAGAAATGTTGGCATCAGGGTGAGCTGGAATCGACGTGCATGCGCCGTCCGTTGCATAGCGGAAGCCGTGGTAAGGACAGACAATTTCATCATCTTCCACCCAGCCCATACTAAGGGGGGTGCCTCGGTGAACGCATAAATCACGAGCCGCTACTACTTTGTGTGTGGTACGGTATAGAACTAGATTTACATCTAGCAGTTTTACGGACGTTGGTTTCTCTGTTACATCACTGCAGCGTGCGACGGGGTACCAATACTTAGCGAGCGTCGTCCAATCTTCCAGGCTGAACGTGCAGTCTCTTGGGTAGGGAGTTGCCGTTTTTGATTTGGTCATGGTTGGTTGTTGTTCCATCTATTTTCTTCCCTTCTTTTGTAAGCTCTTTTACTAAGGGTAATATAAAAAAAGAAAATTCACACAATTTATGTAAGGAGTTCTAACATAAAATATGGAACTTTGTAGAAAGTGCGAATTTCAGAAGAAGCAAATTAGAGAATATACCAATAAAAAAATTTAAAAAAGCGCTTCCTAAATGAATTTAAACGTGATATAATTTTCCAAGACGCTGGTGTAGCTCAGTAGGTAGAGCACTTGCATGGTAAGCAAGAGGTCGCAGGTTCGATCCCTGTCGCTAGCATACTAAAAAACCTTCTTTTTTGTTGAAAGAAGGTTTTTTTATTTGTGTCGGCTTTAAAATTATTCTTTCCCGCCTTGTGAAAACTTTAACAGTTTGATAGCCTTATTAGGAGGTTATGAGAAAATATGTGTATCTTTTTCCCTATGTCTTATGAATCATATTTAGAAATATTCTTAAAAGAATGTTTATTGCCTCTGAATATTGGGTACACGAAACTCGGGGTTAAATTTCAACAGGGAGGGTGAACGATAATTTGATTACGTTTAAGAATGTGTCAAAGCAATATCCAGACGGTACGACCGCCGTGAAAAATATTAATCTAGAAATTAAAGAAGGAGAGTTTTTCGTTTTAATTGGTCCGAGTGGGTGTGGGAAAACAACCACCTTAAAAATGATTAACCGTCTTCATGATATTACCGAAGGAGAACTATACATAAAAGATAAGCTCGTATCGGACCACAACATACATAAGCTACGCTGGAACATTGGTTATGTCCTGCAGCAGATTGCTCTTTTTCCCCATATGACCATTGCTGAAAATATAGCCATTGTACCCGAGATGAAGCATTGGAAGAAAAATAAAATCAAAACGCGCATTGATGAACTGCTTACTTTGGTAGGACTAGACCCAAAGCAGTATCGAAACCGAAAGCCGTCTGAGCTCTCAGGTGGCCAGCAGCAACGTGTAGGTGTAGCACGTGCCCTCGCAGCTGATCCCCCCGTTATTTTAATGGACGAACCCTTTAGTGCCCTCGATCCGTTAAGCCGCGAACAGCTTCAGCAAGATGTTATTAGTTTAAAAGAAAAAATCAAAAAAACATTTGTGTTTGTTACGCACGATATGAGCGAAGCGATGACGCTTGGAGATCGTATCTGCCTGATGAAAGATGGGGAAATTGTTCAAGTTGGAACCCCGGAGGAATTCATTCAAAAGCCTAAAAATGAATTTGTAAAAACATTTATTGGAAATCAAGGCAATGCTTTATTTGAGACATTGGATATGTTTGTCAAAGAAAGTGAACAGCCGGACGTAGAACCTACTGAAGAGTTAGCTTCAACTGCCACTGTTCAGCAGGCAATGGACGCCCTTTACGATCATGAAGCAATAGCCGTGAAAAAAGGGAGCAAACGTATTGGCGTTGTAACGCGCAAAACTCTATTAGCGTTTCTTTCTGATAAAACGAAAGAAGGAGGCACGCTGTAATGAATGCACTAAGCACATTATTAGATCAACGAGGAGATGCACTGTTTCAAGCTCTTCTTGAACACATTCAAATTTCAGTACTAGCTCTTGTTATCGCCGTATTAATTTCAGTGCCGCTCGGACTGTACTTAACGAGGCATGACCGCATTGCTGAACCAATCATTGGCGTAACAGCCGTACTGCAAACCATTCCTTCACTCGCTTTATTAGGGTTACTGATTCCTCTTGTCGGAATTGGAACCTTTCCCGCGGTTATTGCACTGTTTTTATATTCGCTTCTTCCTATTGTACGAAATACATATACCGGAATTAAAGAAGTGGACCCATCTTTAATTGAAGCATCCAAAGCCATGGGGATGAACTCGTGGAGACGATTAATTAAAGTAGAACTTCCTCTAGCACTTCCTGTCATTATGGCCGGAATTCGCACAGCGATGGTACTCATTATTGGCACAGCGACAATCGTGGCTCTTATCGGAGCGGGCGGACTCGGAAGCTTAATTTTGCTTGGTATTGACCGAAGCGATAATAGTTTGATTTTATTAGGAGCCATTCCAGCAGCATTATTAGCGCTTATTTTTGATGGAATTCTGCGAACGATTGAACACTCAGCTAAAGAAGGGTCCAAAAAACGCTCGTTTATTATGATCATCGTATTAATACTCATTCTTGTTTCTCCGTTTGCAGCGATGAGCGCAACAAAACCAGACCTTGTTATCGGAGGGAAAATTGGTGCAGAACAAGACATTTTAATTAATATGTACAAAGAATTAATTGAAGATCAAACCGATATGAAAGTAAATCTTCGTTCGTCGCTTGGGAAAACGGTATTTGTATTTGAGGCTCTGCGTAACAAGGAAATTGATTTGTACCCTGAATATACAGGTACAGCCATTGTGACGCATCTAAAGGAACAGCCGGACAGCAAAGATGAAACAGAGGTGTACAAGCAGGCAAAAGAAGAGTTTCAAAAGAAATTCGGTCTTGTCTATTTAGATCCAATGAAGTTTAATAATACGTACACATTGACCGTGACAAAAGAATTTGCCAAAGAAAATAATCTAACAACTATTTCAGATTTGGCAAATGCAACAGATAAAGTAAAAGCAGGATTTACGCTTGAGTTTAAAGATCGTGAAGACGGCTATGTAGGCATCCAAAAAGAATATGGCCTTACCTTCCCGAATATTAAAACCATGGAGCCGAAGCTTCGCTATCGCGCTGTAGAAAAAGGCGATATTAACATGCTTGATGCTTACGCAACGGACCCTGAAATTAAACAGTTTGGTTTGAAAGTCTTAAAAGACGATCAGCAGCTCTTCCCGCCGTATCAAGGAGCGCCTGTGCTTCGTGAAGATACGCTAAAAGAGCACCCTGAACTGAAAAAAATCTTAAATCAACTGGGCGGTAAAATCAGTGATGAGGAAATGCGTGAAATGAACTATCAAGTAAATGCGAAAGGAAAAACGGCTGAAGAAGTTGCTCATCAATTCTTAGTGAAAAAAGGATTAATTAGAGAGTAAAAACGAAGAAAAAAGCTAGGATAACAGTATGTTAGTTGAAAGAAGATCCGAATGATGAATCGTTCGGATCTTTTTATTTTAGTTGGTTCTAGCAGTTGATTGGAGGGCAACGCGAAGACTCCCGCGGAAAGCGAAGCCTTGCATGGAAATCAACTGCGGTGCAAGAAGTGATCCATACTCGATTATTTACACCATTCGTCCGTCTTTAGATTGGCGTGATTTCGTTATGTCTCAATCTCCTTTTAATGCGAGAGAAGCATTAATGAAAATGAGGTCTTATGAACAAGCTAAAGGTACCGAACTTGTTTTCTGATGGAAGGGAGGCGCTTTTATGAATTCATTTTTTACGTGTCATCCTGTACAACATTCCTTTCAGCTTTTTTCAGTTGAACATCTTGTAACTTTAGCTATTATCGTGATTATAGGAGCATTTATTTTTTTGTGTCGAAAGCAGCTGCGAAAAAAGAGGTTTGTGTTCATTTTGCTTTCACTCATTCTAATTGCTTCAGAAACAGCCTACCAAGCTTGGGAAATCAGCTGCCATCAGTGGTCTGCTGAAACTTCCTTGCCTCTTCAGCTCAGTGATATAGTCGTGCTGCTGGCTGCTGTTATGCTGATAACCAAAAGCAGGTTTCTTTTTTATTTTGTGTACTTCGCAGGAATCAGCAGCTCTGTTCAAGCGATGATTACCCCAGACCTTGGCGGCTATGCGTATGCCCAGTTTCGCTATGTGCAGTTTTATGTATCGCATGGCGGTGTGGTACTTGCTTGCTGTATGCTAATTGCTGTTTGCAGATATGAGCCGACGTTTCGTTCTTTGTGGGTAAGCGTAGTATTTGTTAATCTGTACGGAGGTTTTATCTATGTCATGAATTGTTTACTCGGGGCGAATTATTTATACATGATGAAAAAGCCAGAACACGCTTCCTTGCTGGATGTTCTTGGACCTCATCCTTGGTATTTAGTATGGATTGAAGGAATGATAATTCTTAGCTTTCTTGTCCTTTATCTGCCGTTTTGGATACATAAAAAAAGTAAAGGTGATAAAAGCAAAGTCAATTTTATTGAAGCAGAATGATAATACTGGTAGTTTATAAGTGTAAACTAACTTGGATTTGCTGAAGGAAAAGGAAAGAATGACTGAGCAAGCCGTGAGAGGCAAGCGTAAAAAATAGAAAAAACAAAGCAAGCACAGACATTAGAAGGAGAGTAGCAAAATGAAAACACTTGTTATTTTAGCGCATCCAAACTTAGCATCTTCTCGCATTAATAAAGCGTGGGCAGAGCGAGTAAAAAAAGAAGAGAATGTGTACGTTCATGATTTATACGCAAACTATCCCGATTTCAAAATTGATGTAGAAAAAGAGCAGGAGTTAGCTGTTCAATTCGATCGTATTGTTTTTCAATTTCCATTTTACTGGTACAGCTCACCGGCACTCTTAAAAGAGTGGCAAGATGTTGTCTTAACATACGGATGGGCTTATGGAAGCAAAGGTACTAAACTTCAGGGAAAAGAGTTTGTCGTAGCTACTTCGACAGGAGGCCCTGCGGAAGCTTATCAAGAAGGGGGATACAACCGTTACCCAATGAATCATCTGCTTCTTCCGTTTCAAGCTACGGCAAATTTAACAGGTATGAAGTTCCAAACGCCATTTTTATTTCAAGGAGCAGGCGGTGACCTGAGTGACAAAGTTATTCAAGATAGTGCCGAAAGCTACGCTCGATTACTAAGATAATAAAAAAAAGCCGCGTTAACGCGGCTTTTTAATTTACATTTGTTCGTGAAAAAGAAGTAAGCAGCTTTTGAGGAGCGATATCTAATCCTTCAATGAGTAATCCTGTCATAGCCGTTAGACTCCCGACTTCAAATGATTCTCCCGCTCTCCAAAATGCGGATTCACCTTGTTTGATATAAATTTTCAGGCCGTTATCCCCAGCTACCCAGCCTTCCCCGTGAACGACTAATAGAAGCTGTGGAATCGTAGCTTCTTGACGAGGGGTATAATCATTTTCTTGAAAAGATAGAAAGCTAATTTTGACATCTCCAGTATGAGAAAGCAATGGGTTTACTTTATAAGTAGAATGAAGAAAGGAACGCTCTTCTTCAGATTGAAAACCATATAATTTCATACGTTCATCTCCTTGAATCAAAAATATAAAAAAGAAGTCCTTCTCTTTTCATATACGCATGTAACAGGAAAAATAGAACTTCAAAGAAATAGCTGTTTCCTGGAAAATGGCTTCATTTTTTGTCGAAGCTCAAATTTTTTTGAAGGATAGGGAGGAAAAACAGAAGTTTTTTTGAATAGTATAAAAAAAGGTGTCCGCCAATGGACACCTTTTCCTAATTTAAAAATGACTGTAACGCTTGTTTGTTTTCTTCAAGGTCGATGCTTAAAACAGCACCAATACCGGATATTCGTTCATTTGAATAGGAACCTTCAACCGGTAAACGAAGAGATTTTAAATCTGGCTGATTTCCAACTAAAAAATCTTTTCCTATCACAATAAATGTTTTTGGCGGAATATTTGTATCCACATATGGATCAATGACGCCCCATAGCTTAGGAGCTTTCGCCAGCGTCTTTACTTGAAGAGCTTCATCCATTAATTTACCGATCACTTCTTGTTGACGCTTCACGCGCCCGAAATCACTTTGGCTATCATGTCGGAATCGCACGTATCCTAGTAATTTATCTCCGTGAAGAGTTTGTTTTCCAGGTTTTAGCGTCATGCCAATTCCTGATGACATTTCGTGCGGCACGGTAACCGTAATTCCCTCAGGGGCAATCGTATCGGCAACTTTAGAAAAGCCTTTAAAATCAACAACGGCATAATAGTTTACATCTACGCCGAAATTTTCTTTAATTGTCTTACGCATTAATTCGGGCCCGCCAAATGCATAGGCTGAATTTAATTTGTTTTTGCCATGTCCAGGAATATCCACATATGAATCACGCATCAAAGAAACAAGTTTAGGCTGATTGCTGTCTTTGTCATAATGAGCAATCATGATTGTATCGGCACGCGAATGTTCTTCACCTCGAGAGTCAATTCCAAGAAGCAGCACATTCATGCTATCTAAATTGGCACTTGCACCATTAAAATCAAATTGTCCATCTTTCCCAAAAGCTCCGTCTGCTTCTGCTAACCCTTGTTGGTATTGATAATACACATACGCACCAGCGGCGATTACAAGAATGAGAAAGAAAAGAAGTAGCTTTCTAAAGCGTTTCTTTTTTCTTTGCTTTTTTCTTTTATGTTGTTTACGTTCTGTACGTTCTTCCAAATGTCTCACCATCGCATTCAAAAATATTAATACTTTTTTGTTTGAAACCAATTATGCAAAAAATTATAAAACGACATAATAAAATTAACACTAAGGAATTAGATTAGCAAGTACGTTCACTAGTAAATCTGCGAAGACAGCTAAAATAAGAGAAGTTTACAAATAGAAGAAAGAGGAAATAAAGGTTATTTTTTTCAAGAATCTTTGTTATAATCTATCATAGTTAGGGGAAAAGTTCTGTCTTTTAAGAATGGAATAAGAGGAAAGTCTCCATTTTGGGAGAATCAAATATAGGTCTAAATATAGAAAAAAGGAGTGAAGCGAATGAGTATATATGTGTCATCTTCGAACCTTGTGCTGATTCCAGAAGCGGCGTTAAGTCATTGGAAACCTTATGGCGCGGGGGAATTGACCGGAGCTATTATTTCAGGTAAAGATAGTGCTGAAATAATTAAAGAGCTTAATCAATCGTCTATTCTGCCTTTTACAAGTTTTTTCTATCGAAAGCATTTTGTTATTCTGTTTGATAAAGAACAAGTGAAAAATCATTTTGAACAGCTGCTTTTATTATATAAATCTCAGGGATATATTTTTTATTCTTCTACTTTATACGATGATCACTGGTCCCAGGTCCTTGAAGGAACGAAGCAGCTGCTAACGGTAAATGGACAAGTGGTGCCAGTGCTCGAGCTTGAACAAAACGGTGAATTCGATGTTGTGCGTGATGAATACGGTCTGCACATAGTGATAGATGATGACGAAGACGAAGAGAAGCAGCTAGAAAAAAAAGTTCATGAGCTTCCGCTTGAAGAAGGTACCTATTTTATTGGCGATCCGGGATTTGTTGAAAACCGGGACATGCTGGTAAAAGAATATTTTCCTAAAGGTACGTACGAATTTATTTATAGATACGGAGAAAATGGCTGGCTGATGAAAGTAAGTATTCAGCGAAAAGCGATTAAAGAGCAGCTTACTACTCTTCACGCGGCTTTGTCTTAACCTCTATTCATTGTACAATATTGCTAAATAACTATGTTATAATAGTAATATTGCACAATGAAAGGGGTTTTTTTAATGGAAGCACGTTTACAAAAAGTTGTATCGTGGCTAAAAGAAAAGAATGTAGAAACGGCCTTTATTTCGTCAACCGAAAACGTATTTTATTTAACTGGATTTCACACGGATCCGCATGAGCGTTTACTTGGCTTATTTGTGTTTAACGAAGCGGAGCCGATGCTTGTTTGTCCATCAATGGAAGTAGGACAAGCAAAAGAAGCGGGCTGGAAGTTTGATGTGATTGGATATGAAGATCATCAAAATCCTTGGGAACTTATTAAAGAAGCTTTACATAAACGAAACGTAATAGATGTGAAAAAGGTTGCTGTAGAGAAAGAGCAGCTGCTGTATGCGAGAGCCGAAGAACTGCTTAGCCTATATCCAAACGCTGAGCTAGTCGGAGCAGAAGAGAAGTTAAATCAGCTGCGTTTAATTAAAGATGAGCGTGAAGTTGAGATTCTGCAAAAGGCAGCTGCCTTAGCTGATTTAGGTGTAGAAATAGGCGTAGCTGCTTTGAAAGAAGGCATTACGGAAATGGATGTTCTCGCTAAAATTGAATACGAGCTAAAGCGAAAAGGAATTCGTGAGATGTCGTTTTCAACGATGGTTTTATTTGGTGAAAAAACGGGAGAAGCGCATGGGAACCCAGGTCTTCGCACGTTAAAGCCAGGAGATATGGTTCTGTTCGATTTAGGTGTAGTGCTAGACGGATACTGTTCAGATATTACACGTACAGTTGCTTACAAGTCTATTAATGATAAGCAAAAAGAAATCTATGAAACGGTACAGCGCGCTGAGCAGGCAGCACTTGAAGCTTCCAAGCCCGGCACTCGAATTGGCGACTTGGACATGGTAGCACGCAATATTATTACAGAAGCAGGATATGGAGAGTATTTCTTGCATCGTCTTGGTCATGGTCTTGGTATTAGCGTGCATGAGTTTCCTTCAATGAGCCGTAACAATGATGATGTGCTTCAAGAAGGCATGGTATATACAATTGAACCGGGTATCTATATTCCAGGACTTGGAGGCGTGCGTATCGAAGATGATGTAATCATTACAAAAGATGGATACGAAACGTTAACGAAGTACCCAAAAGAATTACAAATTATTTCATAATAATGTCATAAAAAATAGAGGCTGCCATGGTGCAGGCTCTATTTTTTATGGGAAAAGAAAAAATTGGTTAAGGTTTCTCGTTTGCTTCTTGATACAATATCATAGTATGTTACGAAACGATAACATTTCTATCACATTTTCTAAAAACTATATCGTAAGCGAGTGCAGTAGTATATGCTGTACAGTAGGGAGCTTTTTAAGGTCGCAAGCAAGGAGGTTTTTTATGAGTAATTTTACAAAAGATGAAGAATTAATTATACATAAAGCAATAGATGTATTTGGTCAAAAGGATCGAATTGAAGATTATTCAGATGAAAGAAAAAAGCATGGTATTCACGTTGTGGCGTGTGAAAACCATCCGCGTCAAGACGTAACCGCGTATGCAACGCTCGGGGGACATCAATGTCCGACAGGCTATACAGTTGGAGGGATCCCGCTTCGAATTGAAATCGTTGGGGCTTGTCATGAGGAATTCGGTATTTATTCTGCTATTTTAGCAAACTGTATTTTCCATATGATGAAATCTCATGTGTCCATCTTCCCAGGAGCTATTTATAAAGATGTTATTGCAGTTCTTGATGACAGCTTTCATATGCAGCACATTTTGCTGATTCCGCCGTTTTTATGGGATAATTTTTCAACGATTGAACTATCTGATAAAAAAGTAACGTTCCTGCAGGCCGTTCCGATTTCAGAAAATGAACGTGCTTTTGCACTTGAGTATGGAGTAGATTCGTTGCTAAGCCGCTTTGATGCTGAGCAGGTGAATGTCTTCAATTTAGAAAGAAGGTCTGTTGTATAAACAAAAAGAGCGCCGACTAAGACGCTCTTTTTTGTTATTAATTAGTAGGTCAATTCTTTTTGCGGTATAGCTTTTTTATGACTTGTTTGGTAGCTGTGAAGGACCATGCCTGCTATGATAACTCCCATTCCAACCCAAGAAAGAATCGATGGCAAAGGACTTGATAGAAGGAAGACCTCTCCTAGCAGGGCAAATAAAACTTCCATCGATTGTGTAGCTTCAACTGCACCTAGCTTTTGAGAATCTTTTTTAACAAGGTCGGTTGCTGCAAAAAATAAAACTGTTGCACATACTCCTGAAAGTAAGGCAACTAAACTGCTTTGATAAATCTGAGTGGTTTTTGGCAGTCCATCGGTCACGCAGGCATAGACAGAAAGAATAATCCAAAACGGCAGGCTTGAAAGCGTCATTCCAAGCACGCGCTGAAACGTATTAAGTGACGACACTTCCATCATTTTACGGTTGCCAAGCGGGTACGCAAAAGAGGCAATTAAAATGGGAATGGTACAAAGCAAGGCAGTAGCGGCCGACAGTTCAGTCGCGTGCTCAAGCTGCATGAGCACAACTCCTATTAAAATAATAAACGAAAAACCTAGCTGCTTGAAGGGAATGCCTCCTCGCTTCTTTCCTTCCTTGTAAAACAAAGGAGCTAGGAGAGACCCCGATAAAATTGTGATTTGCCAAGTTCCTGCAATAAGCCAGCCGGGACCGTAGGCTGAAGCAAAACAAAGAGGAGCGTAAAATAACCCAAATCCAACCGTGCTCCAAAGCAGCCATTTTTGAGGCTGAGCTTTTATTTCTGCCACCACAGGTTTAATACCACCCCAAAAATAAACGAGCACAAGCAAAAGAGGTACCATAAAAAAATAGCGCAGCGACGCGCTCCACGCCCAGCTGCCTCCGGATAAATCCATCGCTCGATTTAAAACGAATGTAAAAGCAAAAAAGAATGATGCAGCAATGCCTAATAAAAGAGGCTTCACTTGGATTCCTCCTCACTTGTCAGCGCTTCACCTAGCGTCAGCCAGTTCGTTTCCACAAGCTGCGATGTCAGTGCGGCATCTTTTTGACCGCAAGCATTTATGATTTCTTTGTGCTGATCAACCGAAGCAAGACTAGCAAGAGACGAAAAACGAGCGATTTCCAGACGCTGAATTTTGGCGCTTGTTTGTTTTACAACACGTTCTAGCTCTATATTGTTCGCCCGTTTTAAAAAGATGGAATGAAATGTTTCATCCGCTTCGATCGCTTTAAGGACATTTCTTGTTTTGATTGCATGTTCTAGAGATTGATTGTGTTTGATTAGTTCGCCCATATCTTTTTCTTGTAACGAAGTACAAGCCAGCTTAGCAGCAAGTGCATGAAGAGCTGCGACGACAATAAAAGATTGTTTTGCCTCCTCAAGGTTTAATGGAGCCACTTTTGTAGAAGAACCAGGTGTCGTTTGGACAAGGCCTTCATCTTCAAGCCTTTTTAATGCTTCTCGAACAGGAGTGCGGCTAACTCCAAACTGCTCAGCCAGTTCTTTATCCTGAAGCTTTTGTTCCGGATGAAATTCAAGCATGACAATATTGTGTTTAAGTGTTTGATAGACTTCTTCCCTTAAAGAAAGTCGTTTGAGAGGTTGAATGTTATTTTTCATAAAACCAATATATCGCATATTACATTAAATAACAATGTGAAAACTAAAAAAACTTCGTCTAAAAAGCAGACAGCTGCTTTTTAGATGAAGAGCTTAATTACTGCTGCGCAAAGATTTAGATAAAATGCTCGCAATCGCTTTGCTGTGCTCAACCTGCGTTTTTTTGGACTCTTTTCGTTCAAGAGCTACTTTTTGAAGACTTTTTTCTTCTTCAGTTTGAGCAATAACTTGAGGAACGGAGGCAGGTTTCCCGTTTTCTAACGCAACAAAGGTGAGAAAAGAAGTAGCTGCAATACGCTTAATGCCCGTTAACAAATTTTCGGCAATCACTTTAACAAAAATAATCATGGAGCTTTTTCCTGTAACAACAACGAATGCTTCATATGAAATAAAATCTTCTTCGGTGACGGGTTCGATAAAATCAACGTGATCAATGGAAGCCGTAACACACGTCTTTCGGGAATGTTTAGCTGCTGAAAGAGAAGCCGTCATGTCCATGTCAGCGACAATTTTCCCCCCAAAAAGGGTGTGATGATTGTTTAGGTCATTTGGAAAAATGTGCTGTGATTTGACTACTCGTGAGACGCTGCAAAGTACTGCTTTTTCACTCATTGAAAACACTCCTTCAAACTGTTTATATGGTTTAATGTATGTTGACTACTTGTTCTTATGTATACAAGTTATAGAAAGCCCTTCCGTAAAAAGCTCTTCAAAAGCTTCTATATGGTAAAATAGAACAAATATGAAAGAGAGGATGAGAGCATGAACTTAACTCAATTTTCTAGAAGAAAATATACGGATTCCCCTACACCTTTAGAAAAGCTATCGGTTTTATCTCAGCAGTTAAATGGACCTTCAATTTATATGAAGCGAGATGATATGCTTGGACTGACAGGGGGCGGAAATAAGACGCGCAAGCTTGAATATTTAGTAGCTGATGCAAAAGCGCAAGGAGCAGACGTGCTTGTAACGTGCGGTGCGATACAATCCAATCACTGTCGTTTGACGCTCGCTGCGGCTGTAAAAGAACAAATGAAATGCGTGCTCGTATTAGAAGAAGGCGAAAATAAAGCAAGCGATCAGCCCACAGGAAACTATTTTCTTTATCATTTATTAGGCGCTCATGACATGCGGTTTGTCGCTGAAGGTTCTGATTTGACAGCCGAAATGAAAACAGTAGAGCGAGAGCTAATTGAAAAAGGTCATAAACCGTATTTAATTCCAGTAGGAGGTTCGAATGTTATCGGTGCAACCGGATACGCTGCCTGTGCACAAGAGCTGCTTATGCAAAGCTATGAGCAGCAAATAAAGCTTAACCACGTAGTTTGTACAAGCGGTAGCGGAGGCATGCATGCAGGATTAGTGGCAGGCTTTCAAGGTCTTCAAAGTGACGTATCTGTTATTGGAATGAATGTCAGTCGTGCTAAAGAAGAGCAAGAAGTAAAAGTTGCCAAGCTGACGAGTGAACTTTATGATCATTTACATAGTAAAACGCCTTTTAAAAAAGAAGAGATTGTATGTATGGATGAATACGTAGGTCCAGGGTATGCTGTTCCGACAGAAGAGATGGTGGAAGCAGTCAAACTTGTGGCCAGTACGGAAGGGATTTTATTGGATCCTGTGTATACGGGAAAAGCGATGGCTGGTCTAATTGATTTAATTCGAAAAGGTTATTTTAATAAGGATGAAAATGTGGTGTTTGTCCACTCAGGCGGTTCACCGGCTCTTTATGCCTATACATCAATTTTTTCATAAAAAAGCAAGGGATTCGAATCCCTTGCTTTTTTAGTTTATATAGGAATAGTAAGTGAAAACGTTACTCCGGTGTCTGTGTTTTCAGCCGTAATGGCTGCATCGTGCATCGTAACAATACGCTTTACGATACTTAAGCCGATACCGAATTCACCGTTTGCTCCTTTTTTAAACGGTTCAAACAAGTGTTGAAGCACGCTTTGATCAATCGGCGGACCATCGTTGCTGATTGTACATTGAACGTTCGTTTGGTGTTTAGCAAGTGAAAGTGAAACCTTCGTCTCGGCATAGCGCAGCTGATTGTCGAGTACATTTTCAAGAACTTTTGTCCACAGTTCTTTATCTCCTTTAATCGTTGCGTTTTCGTCGTCAAATTCCCACTGTATTTCAGGGCGCCTCCACCGCAAGCGATCCACTACTTCATGAAGAAGTGCAGTAAAATCAAAGTCATCTTGTGCAAGCTGATGAGTGGACATATAGTCAAGCTTGGTTAAGTAAAGCAAATCGCGGATTTTTTTCTCAAGATTTTTGGATTCATCTTCAATAACTTTTACCGTTTGAGATAAATCACCTTTTGGATAAATGCCGTCTTGAATCGACTGAGCGTAGCTTTGAATCACCATAACCGGTGTTTTTAAATCGTGTGAAATATTTTGAAGCAGCGTTTGCTGTGCTTCATCTTTAGATACGAGCCTTTTGCGCATTTGCTCGATGGAGGCGCCTAGCTTGCCAATTTCATCGGAACGGTTGACTGCAACGGGCTCATGCCAATTTTGTTCGGCAATTTTTTTCACATCTTTTTCAAGCGATACAAGCGGCTTGCTTAAATATCTTGATAGCCAAATAGATGGAAGCCAGCTGAATAGAAATACAATTGAAATTACAAGAAGCAGCTGTTTAAACAGAGTAGAAGTGAGCGCGTTGCGATACGTATCCCACGAAAATGAAAGCAAAAAAGCAGGCTGTCCGTTTACGCTTACTTTTCGAATTACATAAAAAAGCGTCCGGTTGCCAAGATCTTTTTCATAGCGAGCGACGATTTTTCGCTGGCTGATTGCATCTTCCTGTGCTTTTCTCAAAAAGTGTTGAGGCAACACCCGTGATGAAAAATAAGAGATATCCGCATGTTCAGGCAATAAAATATGATCCACGGTTCGATTTCCAAGTGTTGGTTCACTGTCTTCATTGCTAAAGTAGTATTCACCTGAGCGGCTGGGCAGTCCGTATTCTTTTAAAATATGCTGTTCATTTTCAATAGTAGTATAAATTTCATTCGTGAAGAACTGCCTGAGCGTCGTTGGGAATAAAATAGCGAGCAAAATTGAAATAAGCAGTAAAATACCGGAGATGACGAGCCAAATTTGAAATGCAAGCGACTTGTTTTTCATGCTTTCATCATCCGGTATCCGTATCCGTAAATCGTTTCAATTCGTGCTTGCGGCATTTTTTTACGCACGCGCCTTACTAAATCATCCACCACTCGGTCTGTGCCGAAATAATCTTCTCCCCAAATGAGATTCAGCAGCTGCTCCCGTGAAAAAGCCTGTCCAAGGTCTTTTGAGATAGTGACGAGAAAATCAAATTCTTTAGACGTTAAATCAATCGGCTTTCCATTTTCACTGACTGTACGGGTATGTAAATCGATTTCATAAGGAGTCAGCGTAATGGTATCGGTTTTCTTTTGATTGGAACCATATACGCGGTTTAGCAGTTTGTTTGCTCGAATAACTAGTTCACGAGGCAAAAAAGGCTTTGATAAATAGTCGTCGCTGCCCATTTCAAGCCCAAGAACCCGGTCAATATCGGCATCGCGGGCTGAGATGAAAATAACAGGCACATGTGGCGTTTGCTGCTTGATTTCGCGAATGAGCTGATACCCGTCAATATCAGGCAGCATAATATCTAAAATCCACAGATGCGGAGGGGTTGTAATCATTTCTTTGGCGTCCGTGCCGTTAAAAAATGAGCGAACATCCCAGCCTTCTTTTTGAAGGTAAAGGGTTAAAACTTCGTTTAAATTTTGTTCATCCTCTACTAAATATAGTGTAAAGCTCAAATTTGACACCTTCCTCTGAATATATGAAAATTAAGGTAAATAAAGCATATTACGCCATATGTGTGCGTTTCTCTAAAGGTCTATGTACCCGCTATTATACTACGTGTTTGCTGTTATAAAGAAATTTTTCACAATTTCACACATTGTTTTGATACTTATCCCAAACTTTTATTTTATAGTATAGATAACATAAAATTTGCTACGTTAAAAGGAGTGTTTTTATGGATCCACGTGATTATGAAAGAGAGCAAGAACGAAAAGAAGAATATGAAAACCGCCAGCAGCGCTACGATCAGTATCAGCCTGCGTCATCATCACAGCCTCCAAGAAGACGCTTATTTCCAGTGATTGCATCTTCTATCGCCGGAGCAGTGCTAGGTGGAGGAATTGTGCTATACGGTGCTCCGCAGCTGGGGTTAATGGATTCAGCTGATACGCAAACAGCGAATCAAACAACGCAGACTCAAACCGCAACAACAACGAGCACAACGCCTCGAACAGTAAGCACAACCGTGAATCAGTCAGATCTTGTTTCAGTTGTAAATAAAGTATCAGCTGCTGTTGTAGGCGTGAACAATATTCAACAGCAAACAAATCCATTTTCTGGAGATACCCAAACGCAAGAAGCAGGAACGGGTTCCGGTGTTATTTTCAAAAAAGAAAATGGAAAAGCATACGTTGTGACCAATAACCACGTTATTGACGGCGCAAGCGAAGTAGAAGTGTCACTTTCCAACGGACAAAAAGAAAAAGCTAAGATTGTCGGAGCTGATGCGCTAACGGATTTAGCGGTGCTTGAGATGTCTGACAAAAATGTTGAACAAGTGGCGAAGTTCGGGAAATCATCGGATTTAGTAGCAGGTGAAACGGTGCTTGCAATCGGAAATCCTCTTGGTGAACAATTTTCTCGTACGGTCACACAAGGTATCGTGAGCGCAGCAAAACGCTCTGTCCCTATTTCAGAAAATTGGAACGTAGATGCAATTCAAACGGATGCGGCGATTAATCCAGGAAACAGCGGCGGTGCCTTAATCAATTCTTCCGGTGAAGTAGTCGGTATCAACAGTATGAAAATTTCAGAAGACAATGTAGAAGGCATCGGCTTTGCTCTTCCAAGTGATGAAGTGCAGCCGACGATTGAACAGCTGATGAAAAACGGAAAAATAACGCGTCCATATATGGGGGTAGGTCTTCAAGATGTAGGTCAGCTTTCAGCTGCAACAAAACAAAACCAGCTAGGCCTAACCAGCGATACGTCTGAAGGAGTTGTCGTAACGACGGTTGAACCATTCTCTTCTGCTTCTGATGCAGGTTTACAATCAAAAGACCTGATTGTTGCCATCGATGGAAATGAAGTCAAAACATCCAGTGATTTACGTCAATATCTATACACAAAACGTAAAGTAGGAGACACGGTAAAATTAGACGTGTATCGAAATGGAAAAAAACAAACTATTTCTCTGAAGCTTTCAGAGCAGCAGGATAACAATGGATGAGTTCAACACCGTTAAAGCTGCTACTAGCAGTATTAACAGCCTTCGGATTTTTAACCGGCTGCGGAGGGAAGCATTCAAACACGATGTTTCCTTCTGTAGAAATTAGTCAGCTATCTTCTACCAAAGAACTGGCAGCGTATGAGGGAGGCAAGGTGACAGGAGCTGAATTCAACCGTTTTTTAGCCGTTGAAGGGTTCTTAAATCCAGATGCTCCGCTAAATGATACAAGCTACCGCAAAGAGTTATTGCGGCAGCTTGTTATGCAAAAAATCTTAATTTCACATCTAAAGACAAGCGATAAAGTACAAAAACAAGTCGAGGATATGTGGAAGCAAATTAAACGCTCATATAACGAGGATACAAGAAAACAAGGTTATGAAGTGTTAAATATTCGTTCTAGTGATGTAACCAACCAGCTAACGAATCAGTTTAAATTAGAAGAATATTTCCGCAAACAAATTACGTCTGATGAACTAACTGCTTACTATAAACGTATTGAAAACGATCTAACGCGCGTATCTTTTACGCAGCTGGCTTTTTCTACTTTACATGATGCCGCTGCCGCTGCGGCTGAACTGCAAAAAGGAACATCTCTTCAGGACGTTCAAAAAAAATATGCTGATGTCCAGACAGGCAGCAAAATAGAGAATGCTGATAATCTAAAGCTTTCAAGTCTATCTCCCTCTTTTATAGATGTTTTAAAAAAACAGCACATCGGAGAGAGTAGTAAGCCCATTAAAATGGGTAAAGTCTATTATATTCTTATTTTAAAACAAAAAGATAAAAAAACGGAATCAGAAGTCAAAGAAGAAATGATGAAAGAACTTGTTTTGAATCATATCAACCGGTATATCCAGGATGAACTGCCAAGGTTTCACGTGACTTTCAGCCTTAGGTAGTTCCCTTTTATATAGATTGATTGTTTCTCCAAAACAAGCAAGTAAAAGAGCTCTCTAGTACTAGAGAGCTCTTTTACATTTTTAAGTAGACAGAAATGTCGTCACCTGATAAAATGAAGTTGTAAAACTTTCATTATTCGGAAAATTTATACCCTCCAGCTTTGGAGGGTTATTTTTTATGCTGTTGGACGAATAAAAGAGGCTGGGACAAAAGTAGTTTAGTGGAAAGAAAATCCGAACGATCAATCCAATCGTTCGGATTTTTTCGTTACGTTTCAATCACTTTTCATCTTTTAAATGACTCAATAATGCAGGAGCCATCTCCACGTGAGAAAGGGCGATGTGTGAAATCGTTTTGGCATAAGGTGTAATTTCGTTAATAAATTGTTCGAGTACGTGCAGGTGAGGAAGCTGAAGCTTTGTAATAAAGCAGGCTTGCCCGGCGATGCGTTCACAGAATAAAGCGTAGGGATACTGAGAAATAAATCGTTTAAAACGCTCGTGCTCTCCGTTTTTCATCGTTACTTCAATAAAACACGACACGGGCAAATGCAGCTTTTCATAATCAATATCAATCGTATACCCTTTTATAACGCCAAAGCTCTCTAGCTGTCGTACTCGCTCTGCCACCGAAGGAGGAGACAAGTTAATTTGTTTTCCTAGCTCTCGTAAGGAAAGGCGGCTGTTTTGCTGCAGCGCCTGCAAAATCGATAAATCAATTTCATCAATTTTCAATTGAAAACCTTCTTTCTCATTAACGTTTCATTTGATTAGTAATAGTAGCTAAGATGTTTTATCTGTAATCTGAAATTTCCATTTTTCTTACTATAATAATTAAAAAGGAGTGAGTGAAAAATGGCAAGAGTTTTGTTAGCAAACGAAGAGGGAACAAATTTTGAAAAAGCATTGAATTTAATTCCGCATGTAAAAAGATTGTATGATGAGCTTTACGACACGCTTTGGAACAGCGATATAGTAGAAAAAGAGACTAAGGAAAAAATAAGGCTTTATCTAGCAGGTGTTAACGGCTGTGAGACGTGTATGAGCATGTCATATGTAGGCGATGAGACGATTAATCAAAAAGTGTTAAGAGAAAAAGAGCTGGAAGAAAAAGATCGACTGCTGTTTCGATTTATTGATGTATACCGGGTGCGTCCAAGGGAGTTGACGGATGCTGATATGAATCAATTAAAGAAATTTTACAGTGATACGCAGCTGTTAGAGCTTTTAGCTGTTATTAATTTATTTGATCAATTTCACAAAATGATTGTCAGTTTAGATTTATATGATTTTTGCAGCTTGCAGGGCAAGTGAGGTCTTCGCTAAAAATATCTTGACAGACAAAATCCACAGGAGTAAGATAGCTTTCGTAAAGTGAAACGTATCATGAATCGAATCGATTATTCTAAAAAATAGATCATAGATATTTGAATAAAAATCGCTTAATCCATTACGGAGCGGAGGACCCATTATGTACGCACATATTGTGCTCCGGGGTGAATCCTTAAAAAGGTAGGGTTACTCTTAAAACCCGAACCCGACAGCTAACTTCGCAAGCGTTTTGAGGGGGAAGAGTGTGGAAAAACACAGGAGCCTTCCTGTGTTTTTTTGCGCTTTTTTTAAGAAAAAGATGTAATTTTTTAGAAAAAGTATAAGCTAAGAGAACACACAGCAGTTGAAGAAAGGAATAAATACATTATGAAAAAACAGTTTGCTGTATTGGGATTAGGTCGTTTTGGAGGCAGTTTGGTTGAAGAGTTTGCTAATCTGGATGTGGATGTGCTCGCTATTGACCGCAATCAGGAGGTAGTAAATAAATTTAGCAACTCAGCTACATATGTTGTGCAAGCAAACGCGATTGATGAAGCTAGCTTAAAGGGGCTAGGTATTCGCAATGTTGATCATGCTCTTATTTCGTTTGGAGATGATATCGAAGCAAGCGTGCTGGCAACGATGCTTTTAAAAGATATGGGCGTTAAGCAAGTATGGGTAAAAGCAGTGAATATGTATCATCAAAAAGTGCTCGAAAAAATAGGAGCGGATAAAGTCATTCACCCTGAGCGCGATATTGCTAAGCGTATTGCTCATCACGTGGTGTCAGAAAAAATCATTGATTATATTGAATTGTCAAAGGATTATAGTATCGTCGAAATTGTCGCCTCTAAGAAACTTCATAATAAAACGCTGTTTGATTTAAACATTCGTGCCAAGTATGGCTGCAATATTATCGGCTTTCAGCGAAAAGACGGGGAAATGGTGATCTCGCCTACCGCGCATGAAATAATTGAACAAGGAGATATGCTGATTGTCATCGGACATAACCGCGATTTGAACCGTTTTGAAGAAGAAGGAGTTTAACTTATGAAAAAACAAATCATTAAACTCACTCCTCCGCAGCTGCTTGTCTCCATTTTTGGCGGAGGAATTATTATGGGTGCTCTTCTATTGATGATGCCTGTTTCTACTACTGAGCCAATCCGGTGGGTAGATGCCCTTTTTACGTCTACTTCCGCTATGACAGTAACCGGCTTAGCCGTCGTAGATACAGGTACCCGTTTTACCGTCATCGGTCAAATCATTATTATGCTGTTAATTCAAATAGGCGGTCTTGGCATTATGTCATTTGCCGTGTTGATTTTTATGATGCTAGGTAAAAAAATTGGATTTAAAGAGCGTATGCTCGTTCAGCAGGCACTAAATCAAACGAGCGTCGGCGGAGTTGTCCTGCTAGTTAAAAGGCTGTTTATCTTTTCATTTTTAATTGAGTTTGTTGCACTTATCTTTCTAGCGATACGCTGGGTTCCGGAGTTCGGATGGTCTAAGGGGCTGTTCTTTAGCTTGTTTCATTCAATTTCGGCTTTTAATAACGCAGGGTTTGGACTACTTTCTGATAACTTAGTGCAGTATGTTGGAGATCCTATTATTAACATAACGATTTCTTTTTTGTTCATCATTGGTGGGTTAGGGTTTACCGTTCTTGCTGATATGTGGGTGAAAAAATCGTATAGAAAACTAACGTTGCATTCAAAAATTATGATTATCAGCACGTTTGCGATTAATGTGACTGCCATGCTTTTTATTTTTTTCTTAGAGTACAGCAATTCGCATACGCTCGGAAATTTATCGTTAGGAGACAAAGTATGGGCTTCTTATTTTCAAGCGGTAACGACAAGAACCGCGGGATTTAATACAATTGATTTAGCTCACCTGCATGACGCAACGGTCTTTTTAATGGTCTTATTAATGTTTATTGGTGCAGGAAGTGCGTCAACAGGAGGCGGTATTAAACTAACAACGTTTGTGGTGATTGTTTTTTCTGTATGGGCATTTTTACGAAGCCGGGAAGATATTGTGCTATTAAAGAGACGACTTCTTCCTCTTCACGTGTTTAAGGCACTAGCCATCACGATGATTTCAATTATGTTTGTATTTGGAGCCATTTTCCTGTTAAATATTTCGGAAAACCTACCGTTTGTAAAAATTATGTTTGAAGTTGTTTCTGCGTTTGGAACAGTAGGTTTATCGATGGGAGCAACTCCTGAACTTTCGTACTTTGGACGCGTGATTATTATCTTTATCATGTTTTTAGGAAAAGTGGGGCCATTAACGCTTGCGTTTTCATTATCTAAGCAAAAGCGTGAAGCCGTTCGTTATCCAAATGAAGATATAATGCTAGGGTAGAAAAATCGCCTTCGATGAGGCGTTTTTTTTATATTATTTATACGTTCAAGACATATAAGAGGTTACGCACAAAACTGTTGCGATGAATAAAAAGAAGGCAAAGACAAGAACAATGGGCAATTTAGAATGTCGGCGCATTAAAGGCCCCCCTTTTTTATAGTAAAAAAATCTCTTACTATATATAACGAAAGAAACAAAAATATGATTCACTTTTTTGGCGAAATTTGAAGGTTTTTCTCGTTAAAAAAATCCGCACCCCTGTCCTAAACATTTTGCCAAGCTGTTGCATACACTAAAAGCAGATAACAGGAAGTGAGGGATGGTACGTGGGAAAACAAAATTTTGCGTTAATCGTTGTGTTATTTGTTTTACTTGTTATTGTAGGTGCGTCTGGCTTTCGCTTTTAAACGTTAACTTTATTTGCGCATAGCCCCCGTCAAAAAGGGCATACTAGGCGGAAGTAAAAACCAAAAATTTCTTCAATATTGCCGAACAATGAGTTCCTCTACTCATTCATCTAATCGGTATGTAGCCATGCGAAAGCATGGTTTTTTTTGAAATAGGAGAGGATGAATGATGTTCATCCCCTCTAAAAATTAGTAGTAGCAAGAACATCCTACGATTACTAATAGAATAAATAAAACAACGATAAATGAAAAACCAAAACCGCCTTTTGCGCCCATATGTGTAACCTCCTTTAATAAAATTCTCTATATCCTATGTACTAATTGGGTTAAGTGATTGAGAAATTTGCCTGTTTTTTAACGGTAACGATCTTTTGAGAAAAATGAAGAACACTTATTTTTTTCATTTGTGCAGAAATCCTTTATGATAAAGAGGAAAAGGAGGGCAAAGTGGTGGGAATACATGTAGAATACGTCATGAATCAGCTAGAAGAGGGTAAGTGGAAAGAGATCAAGCGCGAAATTCAACAAGAAATGAAGAAAAAACCTCAAGCATCTGATTTGTACTGTTACTTAGCGGTTTGTTTAGCAAAGCAAATCGAAGAATCAATTATTTTTGAAAAAATGGTATTAAATTTAGAAATGGACAGAGCTCTTCATCAGGCATTAACATTAAATCCATCTTCAAGCTTGGCGCACTTCGTTCGAGGAATAAAATACCGGGAAACTCCGCTTATGTTTGGAGGGAATTACGAAAAATCGCTGTCTTACTTGCAGCGGGCACAAGATCTTGGTTTTGAAGGGGTTATGCTGCCGCTCGAACTCGCAAAAACCTATATTCAATTAAAAGAAATGGAAAAAGCGAAAGAACAAATCGCCTATGCCCGAGAAATCAATCCTACTCACGCGGATATCAAAAAAGTCGAAAACATGCTGCAAACAGGACGGTGAATCAAAAGTCCTGTTTTATTTTTGGTTTTTAGGAAACATATGCTGATTTTCATAAAGAATTGCTTTTTATATAACAATAGGAATATTTATAGAAATTTTAAGAAGTGCATGTAAGTCCAACGACTTCTTAACTGCTAGATTTTCTACATTATTAGAGCGTTCAGTCTACATAATTCCAAAAATAGTAAGAAACTATCAGCCTATGGATAAATTGTTAGAAAATATAGATAATTGTAAATGGATAGAGAGAAAAGTTAAACATGCGACTAACTAAAAAAAGCAAAGGTCTGATTTACTTTGCTTTTTATTTATACACATATGTAAGAAATATCATAATAAACAAATTTATTCCTTGTGGAATCCATCGTTTCAGACGATGTGAAATAATGTATTTGAAGGAGGAGACCCAGGTGAAGGTTATGAAGATGTTGGTTATTGCATTATTTAGTTTAAGTTTAGTTGTCACACCAGCTGCTGCTGAAGTTCCGGGTGTCGACCATTCAATGAAACGAGGTGCTACACAAGGAATTGTAGCGGCATCTCACCCGTTGGCTGCTGAAGCGGGAAGGAAAGTTTTAGCTGAAGGCGGAAACGCTGTAGACGCGGCAGCTGCCATTCAATTATCTCTCAACGTTGTGGAACCGATGATGTCAGGTATCGGCGGCGGCGGCTTTATGATGATTTATGAAAAAAAGAAAGATAAAATTACGATGCTAGACAGCCGTGAAATGGCACCAGCTGATGTCACGCCTAAGCTGTTTTTAGATTCAAAAGGAAAAGTCATCCCTTTCAGTAAGCGTCACATAACAGGAAAAGCAGTTGGAGTTCCTGGTACGCTAAAAGGGGTAGAAACAGCCCTTAAAGATTACGGAACAATGGACTTATCAGATGTTATTAAACCAGCTATTACTCAAGCAGAACAAGGAATCAAAGTAAATTGGTCGATGGCTCAGTACATTGATGAAAATGCGGACAAGCTTGAAAGATACCAAACGGCCGGTAATGTATTTGTGCCGAATGGCAAGCCGTTAAAAGAAGGAGATAAGCTTGTTCAGCCGGATCTTGCTAAAACATTAAAGCTTATTCAAAAAGAAGGGTCAGACGCTCTTTATAAAGGAGAAATTGGAAAAGCGCTTGTTAAAGAAGTTCAAAAACGCGATGGAAGCATGACCATGGATGATTTGAAAAATTACGTTGTAAAAGAACGTGAGCCGGTTAAAACAACTTACCGAGGCTACGATGTGGTTAGTGCGGCTCCTCCTAGCTCCGGCGGATTAACCGTTCAGCAGATTTTAAAGCTAATGGAAGGTTATGATGTAGAAAAAATGGGTTCCAATACGCCTCAGTATTTGCAGCATTTAACGGAAGCGATGCACTTAGCTTTCGCGGACCGCGCGGCGTATATGGCAGATGAAGACTTTTACGAAGTGCCGAAAAAAGGACTGTTAGATGAAGATTATATTAAAGAACGTCGTAAATTAATTAATCCAAACAAAGCAACGCCTAATGTCAAAGAAGGAGACCCTTGGAAATATGAAGGAAAAGAAAATCCAAATAAAGCAACAGTAAAGGAAGAAAATCCAATCGGCCAAACGACTCATTTCTCCGTTGTAGACAAATGGGGAAACATGGTTTCTTACACGACTACCATTGAACAAGTTTTTGGTTCAGGAATTATGGTTCCTGACTACGGATTTATGCTCAACAATGAAATGACGGATTTTGACGCCACTCCGGGAGGCGTGAACCAGGTTGAGCCTAAAAAACGTCCTCGAAGCAGCATGTCTCCAACGATGCTGTTAAAAGACGGAAAGCCGTTCATGGCAATTGGTTCACCGGGAGGCCCAACCATTATAGCGTCTGTAGCAGAAACGATTATGAATGTTATTGACCATAAGATGCCGATTCAAAAAGCGATTTTAACACCTCGTATTTATTCAGGCGGCTATCCAACCGTAAGATGGGAACCTGGCTTTAGCCAAGATACAATTCTTGAAATGATGGCTAAAGGACATGCGTTTGAGGAAAAGCCTGAGCATATTGGAAACGTTCAAGCGGTTATCTATGACTATGAAACGGGGAAAATGTACGGAGGCGCTGATAATACGCGCCAGGGCACGGTATTAGGAGTAGACGCAATTAAATATGTATCCAAACAGCCAAAACCAATTAAAGAAGAGAAAAAAGGAGAGTTTACAGTTGAAGTCAACCGTGCCGTTTATCCATTTACTGATAAGCAAGTGAAGCTGATTGATGGAAAGCCTTACGTTCAATCCGATCGCCTGCTGTTAGGCTTAGGCGTCGTTGATTCGAGTGACTTAAAGCTGTATAAACCAAATCATCACTCTTATTTATCAGTTATCAAAGTAGCCAAATCACTTGGCTACAAAGTGAAATGGGATGACGAAAAGAAAGTGGTCTCATTAGAAAAAGATCCTGGTGAAGACGATACAGGCGATGATGAAGACGGAGATGTTATTACAAATTAAAAAAGAGACTGGGACAAAAGTATTTTAGGTGAAGAAAAATCCGAACGATGAATTGAGATTCTTGATGAAGAATCCAACTCGTTCGGATTTTTTTATTGGTATGACAAACTTAGGTTTTCTGTGTGTAGTTACTTCTAGCTGTTGAATGGAATTTGTTATGTCGCAATCTCTTTTTTATGAAAGCAAATAAAATTGGCGATTTTAAACGAAACGACAAAAAAATTTGCGTGGTTTGCCAAAAAGTTGTAGAAATCGACAGTTTTTTTGGCATGTGTAAGAAAACCCGTGATAAAAAGACTGATAGAATGCTACAAACAAAGTTGGCATCATTTTTGCATAAGAAATAGATGAGGGGCTGTATCAATGAAAAAATACATAGTTAAATAAACACCTATGTTTACTTCACACAGAATAAAATGCAACGGAGGTATAGAAAATGAAAAAAGACATTTCAATTATCGGTGTACCCATGGATTACGGACAAACAAGAAGGGGTGTAGACATGGGGCCGAGCGCGATCCGCTATGCAGGCATGAATACACGCTTAGAAGCTCTTGGCTATACCGTACACGATGAAGGCGATATTAAAGTAGAAATTAAAGAGCGGGCAGACGTAGATAAAAATACGAATTTGAAAAACTTAGCGGCTGTAGCCAGCGGAAATGAACAGCTTGCTGCACGAGTTGAAGAAGTGAGAGAGCAAGACCGCTTTCCGTTAATATTAGGCGGAGACCACAGCATTGCGATTGGAACACTTGCAGGAGTCGCAAAAGGTTCAGAAAATTTAGGCGTTATTTGGTATGATGCTCATGGTGATTTAAACACAGCTGAAACATCTCCATCAGGCAACATTCACGGCATGCCATTAGCGGTGAGCCTTGGTATTGGACATCCTGTACTTTTAAATATTGGAGGATATACCCCAAAAATTAAACCTGAAAATCTCGTTATTATCGGTGCACGCTCATTGGATGATGGTGAAAAAGAGTTAATTAAAGAAAAAGGAATTAAAGTGTATACCATGCATGAAATTGATCGTTTAGGTATGACGCAAGTGATGAAAGAAACGATTGATTATTTAAGCGGCACAGACGGCGTGCACCTGTCGCTGGACTTAGACGGCTTAGATCCGGATGATGCACCAGGCGTAGGTACACCTGTAAAAGGCGGCATCAGCTACCGAGAAAGTCATTTAGCAATGGAAATGCTAGCGGAAGCAGACATAGTTACATCTGCTGAATTTGTAGAGGTGAACCCCATTTTAGATCAGCATAACAAAACTGCAGAAGTAGCGGTTGCGTTAATGAGTTCATTGTTTGGTGATAAGCTTTTATAAGAAAGAGCTACTTACAGGTATCGTGTAGAAGAAAATCTGTTATGATCCAATAAACGGTCATGCAGGGCTAATCGGCTGCCATCCTCGCTACGGGGCTGGCGCCATTTTAAAAACATCCGGCATTCATGGACTTCAGCCATGAAGAGCTACCTAGTAAGCGGCTATAAAAACAAAATAAACCTAAAAAAATGAAAGCGATTTCATTTTTATGCAGCAAAGGGAGGAAATGGGATGAATATTCCACAGGGACAGCCAGGAGAATTAAAAAGAACGATGAAAACAAGGCATCTTTTTATGATATCACTAGGAGGATGTATTGGTACCGGTTTTTTCCTTGGTTCAGGTTATACCATCAATGAAGCAGGTCCGATGGGAGCAATGATTTCCTACTTAGTAGGAGGGATCATTATGTATCTAACGATGCTGTGTCTTGGAGAATTATCCGTTGCTATGCCAGTTGCAGGATCGTTTCAAACATACTCCACTAAATTTATCGGCCCTGCAACCGGTTTTGCGATTGGATGGCTGTACTGGCTAGGATGGGCAGTAACGGTGGCACTTGAGTTCTTAGCTGCCGGACAATTAATGCAAAGGTGGTTCCCAGACTCGCCCGTTTGGTTATGGTGCGCCATTTTTGGAGCGTTAATTTTTTCACTAAATGCACTTTCAGCTAAAGCATTTGGTGAAACAGAATTTTGGTTTTCAAGCGTTAAAATTTTCGCCATCATTATGTTTATTGTTGTAGGCGGAGCGGCAATGTTTGGACTCATTGATATGAAAAGCGGACAGGAAGCACCGCTTCTATCAAACTTCTTTGCCGAAGGGCTGTTTCCAAATGGTGTAACGGCTTTGCTAATTACAATGATTACGGTGAACTTTTCGTTTCAAGGAACAGAATTGATTGGAATTGCGGCAGGAGAAAGTGAAAATCCGGAAAAAACAATTCCAAAAGCGATCAAGCAAACGGTTTGGCGTACGCTTTTCTTTTTCGTTTTATCCGTGTTTGTACTAGCAAGCATGATTCCTCGTGAAAAAGCAGGCGTCGTAGAAAGCCCGTTTGTTGTTGTGTTAGACAGTGTAGGTGTACCTTACGCGGCGGATATTATGAACTTTATCATTTTAACAGCTCTTCTTTCAGTCGCAAACTCTGGATTTTACGCGGCTACACGTATGCTTTATTCTCTTTCAAGAGAAGGAATGGCAAGTCCTGCGCTTGGAAAAGTCAACAAAAGAGGAGTTCCGTTTAATGCACTATTGATTACGCTTGTGATTTCATGTTTTTCGCTGCTTTCAAGCGTAGTGGCAGCTAAAACCGTTTTTGTATGGCTGATTTCACTTGCTGGACTCGGCGCTCAAATTGGCTGGATTGCGATTACCGCTTCACTGCTTGCATTTCGTCGTGCTTACGTGGCTAAAGGTGGAAAAGTAGAAGATCTGAAATTTAGAACACCTCTTTATCCGGTTCTTCCTATCGTAGCGCTTATTACGAACTGTATTGTTATGATCAGTCTTGCGTTTGATCCCGAGCAGCGAATGGCGTTATACTGCGGAGGTATTTTCTTTATAGGCTGCTATGTTTATTATTATTTGAAAATTCGAAAACAAAATCAGTCAAAACACGAGCAAGAAGTTCAGCTTGCGGAAAATAAACGAATGATTATTTAACATAAAAACCCGGAAAATCGTGATTTTCCGGGTTTTTTATGTACTCTTCTTTAGCTATCTAGTGTTGTCTCTTCATTTTTACGTCGGCGGAGCCTCCATAGTGTG
The DNA here is from genome assembly GCF_025910025.1 of Priestia sp. JV24. Lineage (NCBI taxonomy): Bacteria > Bacillati > Bacillota > Bacilli > Caryophanales > Bacillaceae > Priestia > Priestia sp. JV24. The sequence continues at coordinate 220,321 of NZ_JAPCIN010000022.1, read as the reverse complement.
ATAAGGGCAACCAGTGTAAGAACAATACCGCTGCCGAGCAGGATATGACTCACTGTTTTATCCTGCTTTTTTTGACCTTGTTCAAAATATTTCTTGTACATTGCCACCGCAGCTTTATTTTGCTTGTATTTTTTCGGAACGCTCATTTCTTTTCCAAGTTTCCAGCCGTCTTTATAAGCTTTTTGCTGTAAAGATTTCACATCTTTATTCGAATAAAAACCTGCTTTGTACCATTTTTCTAGCTCGGGCTTGTCCTGAAGACTTTTAGGCGCTCTATAGGTCTGATAAGTGAAAGCTGAGTCGTATCCGTCCGCTTTTACGTCTTTTTGCTTTTGTTTCTGTCCTTTTTCATATCCTTGCTCAAAGGCTGTTTGCAATTCGCCTTCTGCTTCTGCAGGTACTTCGAGTGGAAGGTCGTGATAGCCTTGTACGTAGCCCTGCTTTTCAAACTGCTTTTTTTGCTGCTTCAGCACTTCGGCTTGAGCGGTTTCAAAGCCTTCTGTAAAAGCCTGACGTGTGACATCCTCATCATCATACATGCTCGGAACACTCATTGAATCATTTTCAAGACCTTGGTCATAGCCTTCTTTTTTTGCTTTAACAGATAAGTCCATTAAAGAAATAGCTTTTTTGTAGCCTTGAACATACCCTTTATTCCAGTCGGATGACTTAGAAGGGAAAGGGTCGATTTCTGACTGAATAGTAGCATGTTTGTAATCAAGGACGCCTTGCTGATAGCCTTCCTCTTCGCCGGCAGCCATTTCATTTTCTTGTTCAGTCTTGAGTTCTTCCTCTTTTTGCTGCTGTCCTTTTTTATATCCTACCGTATATCCCATCATAAACCACGTGAATTCTTCAGAAGATTTGTCCAGTCCTGTTGTTTGATCAAACTGTTCAAATTTTTTCTCTGCGTATCCATCTTCTTCTCCAAGCGAATAGCCTTCTTGATAGAGAGAGTCAAAAATAGCTTTTACATCTTCAGTTGTATCCACGTCTGTTGACTGGTCCAAAACGTCGGAAGAGGAATCCGGGGAATCAGGAGTAGCATAAGAAGGGATGGGATCACTTGCAAGAATAAGTAAGCAAGCTGTACTAATAACGGCTAATTTTTTTTTCATCATTTCTTCACCTTTTAGTTCAAAGTCAATGTTTATTTTGTAGTTTAAGCGTACAGCTTTCTATGTAGAAAGGCGTGTAAAAGTTTTTCCAATTATGAAAATTATAACATTTAAATGAGAAGGAGAATAGGTGGTAAAAAGGAGAAATATGTGTTTTTTACGGAGTTTTATTTTTGTCGCTGTTTTGCTTTTTTCACTTTAAATGAACGATAAAATACTTCAGCTACAAAACAGAACAAAAGGAAAAAAAGGACAAATAGTTCAGCGAACTCCATAACACGAAACGGACTGTAGGCATTTTGCAAGGTCATGGAAAAACTAAATCCTTGCACCATATCCACTCCGATAGAAAATCCCATTAAGCATCCTAACAACAAAGCTGATATCCAAACGATTTTCATACGTTTCACTCTCCGTTTTTGTTTTTTTCTTAAAAACATTCTACCGCTAGTTTTTGTTATTTTTTTGTCTTACGCTTTGATTACTCTATTAAAAATTGCATAAAAAGGATTTATTTAGAAAAAACTAAAAAAGGTGTTTTTAATCGTGCCTTCTTTATTTAAAAATAAAAAAAGCAAAGACAATAAAAAGGAAACAGAAGGTTCGGCGTCAGAGGAACAAGCGACAGGCCTTTATTTGTAATGAATGTGATGCTGATGCTGTTAATTATTTATACGGTGCACAAAGGATTTGAAGTAATAGCTAGAACGGCTGGACGTGTTTTTTATGAGTGCATTAGTCATCGGAGCATTTGTTAAAATCAGCGTCTTTTTTTACGCCGTGATTGTTGGACTTTCCACACTGTTTAAGGTGAAACGACCTTCTGCGCTGACATATCCTGTGGGCACGGTGATTTTATTTTTTTCTTTGACAATTGCAAGTAATTTTCAAGAGCATTTAAAAGAAGGGCTAACGATTATGCCAGTGTTGCTTTTTATCCCTTTTCATGTAGTGATTCCGTTTATGCTGCTCTGTATAGCATTTATTAAACATCGCATAAAAAAACAAACGCGCTGCAGCCATCCTAATGACTGCAGCGCGTTCGCCTGCTATCTGCTACTGCACATGCAGCTGCTCCCGCTCTTTTTTTACTTGTTCTAGCTGTGAAATCGTAACAAGCTGATACCCTTGTGCGTGAAGCTGCTTCATAATTTCAACCGCTGCTTCGGCACTTGTTTGATAAATATCATGCATTAAAATAACTTTTCCGTCTCCGACTTGGCTCATAACCGCTTGAACGGAGTGAGGAACGTTTCTGTATTTCCAGTCTTCGGGATCGATATCCCACAGAGTCACACCAACATTTCCGATATAACGTCTTACATTTGCGTTCACGGCTCCATAAGGAGGGCGTACATGCAGTGGTTCATAGCCGCTCACTTGTTTGATGAGCGCTTGGGTATCGCCTATTTGGTGTTTGACCTGCGCTTCGTTCAAACGTGTGAGCTGAGGATGATCCCAAGAGTGATTTCCGACTTCGTTGCCTTCCTTGACCATACGTTCGATTGTTTCAGGATAATATTGAACGCGACTTCCTAACACAAAAAAGGTAGCGTGCCCGTTCATTTCTTTTAATCCATCTAAAATCACATTGGTAGATGAAGGGTTAGGTCCGTCATCAAAGGTCATCGCAACGACTTTTTTAGTTGGATCAATAGGCGCTCCTTGCTGTGGCATTTCGTTAACGATATGTTTTGGAGGCGTTTCTTTGACTTTATTTTTATTTACTGCTTCGTCTTTGTAAGCATCGCTCAGCATGTCTTTAAATAAATCTTTTTGGATAGCGATTGTTTTGGTTTTCATTTGTTCAGCACCTAGCTGATAAGGCTTAAAATAGATCACAATACTGTTTTCAAGCAGCGCAAACTGACTGAAATTTTGATTAGCTGCCTGAGTTCCTTTTTGAAGGTCAGGGTCAAAATCAGCTGTTTTCATTTGTTTTTTTAATTCAGCATATGAAATAGCCGACAGGCGATCTAAATAGTTTGCATCTTCTTTAAATAAATTCTTTAACGTCATTTGTTTTTGAGCAGGCAGGTCGAAGGTAAAGGTTTTGAGAGAAGACGTTCCTTTCTCTCCATTTACCGATTCATATTCATCAAAGACAATGCTTAGCGTTTGCTTGCTGTAATGGACGATTTTATATGTAATCGTTAATTCAGATTTTTTCTTTTTTGACAGCTTCTTCAGCTTTTTTTCATAGTGTGCCACTTGATCTGTTACGTAAGCTTGAATGTATTGATCGATTTCTTTTTTACCAAAGGAAGGGTAGCTAATGGCGTAGCCTCCGTCGGTAAGGTCCTTAACTAGCGTTTGAATTTCAACGTTTGGATAGGTTTGATCTGTTTGAATACTTGCCGTTTTTTTCTCTGTACTGTTTGCTTTGACGATATACCCTGCTGTACCAAGAAACAAAATACAGCATCCAAGCAGTGTCAAAATACGTTTGTAGCCCATGGTTTTCATGTAGTAATATTCCCCTTTTTGTATATATCTACCTAATAGACGCATGAGACCATCATTTAGTTTTACTTTTTTTAAAAAAACCAAACTATTTTTCTACTTATTCCGTCTACCTTATAGATGTACTTCAGCAAGAGAAAATAGAAGGGTATGAAAGATGATGAAAAAACATGATGCACATCAGATGCTCGTAGCGTGCATAACCGAGCATAAAGCGGATTTTTACCGGCTTGCTTTCAGCTATGTAAAAAATCAAGAAGATGCGCTTGATATTATGCAAGAATCGATTAAAAAAGCACTCATTTCAATAGACAATATCAAGGATATTCAATCGATTAAAAGCTGGCTTTATAAAATTGTTGTACGAACAGCAATCGATTTCCTGCGCAAGCATAAACGTTTAACGCTTATGGACGATGAAGCGCTTGAGTACTTGAGCAGCGGACGTGAAGATCAGTATGAAGATATCGATTTAAAGCAAGCAATGGATCAGCTGCCGGTTAAATATAAAACCATTATTGTTCTGCGGTTTTTCGAAGATTTAAAAATGGACGAAATTGCGGAAATCATTGAGGAAAATGTAAATACGGTAAAGACAAAGCTATACAGAGGGTTGAACCTGTTGCGGATTACGATGACGGAGGAGGACTTAGAACAATGAATGATAAAATAGAAAAGTTAAAGAAGCAGTATCATGACATTCCTATTCCAGAGGAATTAGATGATGTTGTTGCAAAGGCACTTTCTTCACATCCACGTAAAAAGAAATCCTATATTTGGCCGAGCGCGATTGCGGCAGCAGCGATGATTTTTATCACAACAGTGAATGTGAGTCCAGATGCGGCAAATGCAATGGCAAAAATTCCTGTGCTTGGAAAAGTAGTAGAAGTGATCACATTTGATGAACTAAAGCAAGAAGAAAAGCATTCTCGTATTGACGTGAAAACACCATCGATTTCAGGCTTGGAAAACAAAGGTCTTCAAACAAGCTTGAATGAAAAGTATATAAAAGAAAATGAGCAGCTGTATGAACAGTTTAAAAAAGAGATGAAAACATTACAAAAAGGAGAGAAAGGAAACGTGGCTGTCAGCAGCGGCTATGATATTATGACGGATACCGATGATTTGCTTGTGGTTCATCGATATGTGGAAGAATCGAGAGCTTCAACGTCGAGCATCAATCAGTACGACACGATTGATAAAAAACATGAAGTGCTCGTAACGCTTCCAAGTTTGTTCAAAGATAAAAGCTATATAAAGGTCATTAGTGAAAATATTAAACAGCAAATGAAAGGTCAAATGAAACATGAAGAAGGCAAAATCTACTGGCTGACTGAAGAAGATATGGATCCTTTTAAAGAGATTGCTGAAAATCAAAGTTTCTACATTACAAAAGATCACAAGCTTAGAATTGTATTTGATAAATACAAAGTCGCCCCAGGATATATGGGAAACATTGAGTTTGAAATTCCAACGGACGTTATTTCAAACCTTCTGGTTGGTAAACGGTATATTCATTAAAAAACAGGTGTGAACGTTCAGCGTTCACGTCTGTTTTTTTACATAAAGAAACGTTTAAATTTATTTTTATGCAAAATAAGTTGAAATATATAAGCAATCATGTATAATATTTTGTATATATTTTCATTCTTTTTGTTTATAAAGTCTTAGGGGAAAATGATGTGAACGGTTGCATTTCTAGAGAGGAAGTGAAGAGGTGAAACGCACGTTAAATCAAGATACGATTAAAGATGCCATGCTGTTTAACCAGCTTGTGATGCAAGTAAGCAAAGCTCTTTGGAAGTCTACTGAGAAGGATTGGGAACAGTGGGTTAAGCCGTACGATCTGAGCATTAATGAGCATCACATTTTGGGGATTGCTTATCAGCTGGAAATTGCATCGATGACTGACATTTCAAAGCTAGGCGTCATGCATTTATCCACAGCTTTTAACTTTGCAAAAAAATTGCACTTGCGGGGCTATCTTACCCTTTCTAAAAATGAGAAAGATAAGCGGAATACATACGTACAGCTCACAGAAGAAGGAAAAAAGATGTTTTTAAAAACGCTCGAGGATTATAATCCTCTTGAAAATCCTTTGTTTCAAGGAGCGATGCCGCTGCGAGATGTTTACGGAGAGCTGCCTGACTTTGTTGAGCTGACGGCTCTGATTCGAAGCATATACGGAGAGGATTTTGTCCAGTTTATCGAGCGTTCTTCTCAAGAGCCCGCTGCTAGCTTAAAAAAATAAAAAAGCCTTCTTGTGCAAGCTGAGAAGGCTTTTTTGCATATCAACTTTTTTCAGTTAACCGTTCAAGTTCTTCTGAGGAATGGGCCATCTTCTCAATACGCAGAGACAGCTGCTTCAATACATCGGCTATTTTTTCAAGCTCTTTTTTGGTTAGCACGGTTTGCTGTTTGTTCTCCGTTGTTATGCTAAGAACGTTCGTGAAAAAAGAAGTAATGTTGTTCATATTGTCAGCCGTATCTTTTGTTAATGTAGCGACTTCTCCGCCTAGCGCCGAGACGCTTTCGATTTGTTTTTGAATGTCTCCGATAAAAGTGGAAATATTAGCAATAGATTTCTTCGTTTCTTCTGCAAGCTTCCGTACTTCCTGTGCCACCACTGCAAATCCTTTTCCATGCTCGCCCGCTCGAGCAGACTCAATCGAAGCGTTTAATGCTAATAAATTCGTTTGCTCCGCAATAGAAGTAACAATCGAAACGATTTGATGAATTTGCTGTGATGTATGTTCGAGCGTTTTCATTTTGTTTTGAATGAGCGACGTATTTTTTTGTATGCTTCCCAGCATGTTTTGTTCTTCTTTTAATTTTGCTTGACTCGTAACGGATTCCTTCTCAATGACTTCTGCTAGTTCAGAGCTTTTGTTTGCATAAGAAACGACGTCAGAGGACTGGTTGTGCATTTGATTCATAAATGTCTTCGTTTCTTCAGATAGCGAAGAAAGGATAGATGATGTACGAGAGATTTCTAGCTGAATTTTCTCTTTTTGAGTCTGAAGTCCAGCCCGCTGCTCGTCATATTCAAGCTCATAGGCTTTTAACACAATTTGCTGTTCTAGACTAATAAGCTTTGTCATACTTGCAATAAAAGCCAGACATTCTTCTTTTGATTCCATCCTACGTTCACATACTGAAAGAAGTGATGTAAATAAATTTTGAAATGCGCACAAATACCAGTTTGGCTCAAGTCCAATTTTAACGTGCATCTTGGAAATTTTTTGACGTTTTACCACAAAAGCATCGTCTATTTGTCCATCAAACATTTCTAAAATATGCCGTTTTAACGTTTGTTTTAATGCATGGACGCTGCTGTGCTTTTCGATAATCGCAACCAAATGGGCCTGTTCGCCAATAGCTTTGTAAAAATCGTTCACGATCTCTTCGATGGCATTTAGCGCGTGAACTTGAAATCCGGCAATCCGTTCGAGATCCTCTGCTGTTAAGGAAATCATGTTAATCTGCTTTTTTATCATCGGGTCCGATACATGAAGCTTTACAGTGATGGATTCGACAGCGGCTGCTTCGGCGTGCGCTTTGTTTCGTTTAAACCAATTCATGTTTATCACCTTTATTTGCTAGAATAGTTGTTTTTCTCTTCTTCTTATATTTCGGCGTTTTACATCCAAGAGTTGAGGGTGTTTAAGAAGATTGTTATCAAATTGTTATCTTCTATTAATTGAATTGTTATCCGCAGATGGTATGGTTGTACGGTGCTTAAAACATGATTCGGGGAGGAAACGAAATGAAAAAAATGCTATCGGCGCTTCTTGTAGGAGGAGCTTTATTTGCAAGTCCGGCAATGGGACATGCTGCGTTTGGCGACACGGTTTTAAAACAAGGGATGACAAATGATGATGTTGAACAAGTTAAAACGGTGTTAAAAGACAAAGGATTTTTAAAAGGCGAAGTATCGCGTTATTTTAATTATGAAACAAAAAAAGCGGTTATGGCTTTTCAAGAGAAACATAACCTAGAAGCAGATGGAGTTGTTGGAGAGAATACATACAATGCATTAGGTAAAGGCGGCGTTGTAGAAGGCGAATCAGAAGTGAATACGGATAAAGTAATCAGCAAAGCAAAATCCTTAATGGGCACGCCGTACAAATGGGGCGGCACTACACCTTCAGGATTTGACTGCAGCGGATATCTTCAGTATGTATATAAAGAAAGCGTAGGCGTTGATATTCCCAGAACGGTTGAAGATATCTATAAATCAGGTGAAAATGTAAGTGAACCGCAGGTAGGAGATCTTGTGTTCTTTGAAACGTACAAAGAAGGCCCTTCTCATGCAGGCATTTATCTTGGAGACGGAAAATTTATTAACGCATCGTCTTCTAAAGGCGTGACAATTAGCGATAAAAATTCAAGCTATTGGAAAGAGCGCTATATAGGAGCAAAGCGTATTGCAGCCAACTGATTCTTCATTTAATAGATAAGACAAGACAAAGCTTAGGAGCTTTGTCTTTTTTTTGTTTAGGTTTCAGTAGGTAGGAGGAAGTAGGAAGTAATCATATGCAAAACGGGCTAGTCATGTGCGTATTTGTATGGAAATATAATAAAAGTTCTGTCACCTTTCTGATAAAGCTTGTATATATTGATAAAGTAATCTCTTAGGTTACGTCAATTGTTGTAGGTAATTTGAAGGGATAACAGTATAAAAAGGAGGAACAAACTTTATGTTTTTTTGTTGTTACCGTCGCTATATAGAAAAGATAAAACACCTGTTGTTTTCAAATCGATTTGCTGAATTTATTCAGGAAAACACAAAGAAAGCAGTAGAAGAAGTCGTTTATTCTGACACGTTCAAAGAATACGTAATAAGTATTATTAAAGAATCTCAAGAATCACCTTTTAAAGAAATTGCCGAGCAGTATATCGGAAAAGAAGTTGTGATTGAAACAACGGCTGGTCCACTAGAAGGTGTCGTGACATTTGTAGGAGATGATTATTTAGAATTAGTAGAGTCTCCAACATCAACAGTATTACTTCCATTTACAAGCATTGTTACTATTCAAGGCGCTTAAACGAAAGGAGAGAAAAGTATGTTTCAAGATACATTACGAGAAAATGTTGGCTCATTTGTGCAAATCATCACAGCTATTGACGTTATTAATGGAACACTGCTTGCTGTTACGGATGCAGCGGCTGTTGTACGTACATCAAGCTCATATGGTGAGCCAACGGACGTAACCATTCCACTAGTAGCCATCACGTATGTTCGAATTTTCAGCGGAGTTGAGTGAGTTTGAAAGTATCAGTGATTATTCCAGCCTGTAACGAAGAAGATTCATTATTACCGGTGCTTAAAGAAGCTCAAAAAATAAAGCCGTTTGAGATTATTGTCGTAGTAAATGGATCTAGTGACGCAACTAAGGCAATAGCCGAGGATGCAGGCTGCCGCGTCATTTATTATGAGGAAGCTCTTGGCATTAATATCGGAAGAGCCATTGGGGCTAAAAAAGCAAAAGGAGACATTTTGCTTTTTTTGGACGGAGATATAGCGGTTCCTCATGAGGAGCTGATGAAATATACGAAGGCTATAGAAACCGGTCATGATATAGCGTTAAACGACCTTACGTGGATTATGAAACGAAAGGTGCGTCCTCATTCTGTTTCCATTGCGAAATACATGCTGAACTTATGCTTACAGCGTGAAGATTTATCCGTTCAAGCATTAACAGCCATTCCTCATGCCATAAAAAAAACATCGGCTGCGGAAATTGGATATGAGAATTTAGCTCATCCCCCGCTCGCTCAAACGATTGCTCTTTTAAAAGGAATGTCAATCGTTGCACCGTGTTCTTCAGACGTTATTTATACAAATAAGATTAGAACCACCCACAAAACAATTCCTACCAATTCACCTTTTCCTATTTCCACTAATTATATTATTGGAGATCACATTAAAGCGTTAGCTCATCTTATCGAAGAAAAAGGCATAAGAGGCGGACTAACAGACGGCGATCGAAATCGAGACGTTGTTTCCTCTTATACACCAAGCGTGAAGCGGAAAGCAGGCGTTAAGTACAGTGCTGTTATTCCAGTAGGTGAAGAAAAAGAAACGATTGCAAACGTTATTAAAGAAGTAAAAAAAGCCGGAGTGGAAGAAATCATTGTGGTTGCCAACGGGGCAGACGAAGTGACGGTTAAGCGAGCAATTGAAGAGGGTGCTACTGTTCTTCATTACAAGCAGCGGCTTGGGCATAACGTACCTCGAGCAATCGGTGCGATGTACAGCAGCGGTGAGATTTGCTTGTTCATAGATGGAGACATTGTGATTTCCGCGGAAGATTTACGGCGGTTTTTAGAAGCAGCTGACCAAGGCATTGATGTAGCGCTTAATAATTTAGAATGTCTGCTTGACGAAGTGCATCCTATTCACTCGGTAAGTGCTGCGAAATATTTTCTGAACCTTGTCTGTAAACGTCCTGATTTAACGATTAATACAACAACGGCGATTCCGCATGTAATTAAACGGGATGTAATGGAGAAAGTGGGCTATGATTCTCTTATCATTCCACCTTTATTTCAATTAAAAAGTATCATGTACGGCTTTACGGTTCATCCTGTTCATTTTGTAGATGTGGCGCGAACGAACCGGATTCGAAAAGAGCATATGAAAGTCAAAGGTCTAGCAGCATCAACTCAGCGAATTCTAGGAGATTATGTAGAGGCCATGGCGTACTATATTAGCCAAACTAGCGAAAGAGGCGAATTTCTTCCGGACATACGAAGACATGATCTTTTGTTTGAGGTGTTGAAGAATGAATAAAAAAGTTGCCGTTATTGGTCTAGGGTATGTAGGACTGCCGCTTGCTCTTTTGTTTGCTAAGAAAAACTACACCGTGATTGGACTTGATATTGACGTTCCAAAAATTGAAGCGCTAAAACAAGGAAAAAGCTATATTCCAGACGTACGTAATGATGTGATTCAAAGAGAGAAAAACTTTCAAGCATATGAATTAAAAAAAGGTATTTCCGCATTTCAAGCATGCGATTATGTAGTGGTGACCGTGCCAACTCCTATTACAGAGAATCATAATCCGGACTTAGGACCCGTTATTAGCGCATCTACGTTTTTGAAAGAATATATGGTAAAAGGACAAACCGTTATTTATGAAAGCTCTACCTATCCAGGCACGCTGGAAGAAGTCGTTTTACCTATTTTAAAGGAGTCTGATTTGCAAGCAGGAGTTGATTTTTATTTAGCTTATTCTCCAGAGCGAGTCGATCCAGCAAACAAGTCGTACGACATTGAGTATATTCCAAAAGTGATTAGCGGCTACAGCAAAGACTGCCTTTATCACGTGCAGACGTTTTATGAAAGTATTTTTCAGCAAGTCGTACCTGTTTCTTCTCCAAAAGTAGCGGAAATGTGCAAGCTGTTTGAAAACATTCAGCGCCTTGTCAATATTTCGTTGGTGAATGAAACAAATGAACTGTGTGAGGAATTAGGGATTGATTTTCATGAGGTCTTACAGGCGGCATCTACTAAGCCGTTTGGGTTCACACCGTATTATCCAGGTCCCGGAATTGGAGGACACTGCATACCCGTTGATCCGCTTTATTTTTTATGGAAACTAAAGCAAAATGGGTTAACAAGCGAACTTATTGAAGCTGCTCATCATATTAATGAAGAAATGCCAAATAAAGTAATTAGACGTGTTGAAAAGCAGCTCGCAGCAAATGAGAAACGCGTGTTTGTTGTAGGCATGGCGTATAAAAAAGACGTAAATGATATGCGTGAATCGCCGGCGCTGACGGTATGTGAAGGTCTTTTAGCAAAAGGATATGAGCTGACGTATCATGACCCTTACATTGACTCCGTTATATTAAATAAGCAAGTGTATTTCTCTGTCCTGCTGACAAAAGAAGAAGTTAAAAAAAGCGATGTTGTACTTGTGTTAACCGATCACAGTCAAATCGATTGGTCGATTGTAAAATACGCAAAAAAAGTTGTGGATACAAGAGGTATTTTAAATGAATGAAGCCGCTGAATTGTTCAGTGGTTCTTTTTTTAGGGGGGATATCAATGAAAACTCTTTCTGTCGTTCTGCCCGTTTACAATGAAGAAGAAACGCTAAAAAACGTGCTTAAGCAAATTAAAAAAGTGAACGTGCTTGAGATTATTGTGGTCGCAAATGGCTGTACAGATGCTTCAGTAAAAATAGCGAAAGAAGAAGGGTGCACGGTAAAAGTAATAGAAAAGCGTATGTCTCCACATGAAGCGAGAATGGAAGGGGCAAAGACTGCCAAAGGAGATGCCGTCTTGTTTGTAGACGGAGACATTATTCTTTCAGCTTCCGAGCTCGAGCGTTTTGTTCAGCCGCTGTTATTTGAACATAGCGATGTGGTGCTAAACAAGTGGGGGAAAATGAAAATGAATGCCTTTAACCGCAGCGAGCTGATGTGGAGTACGGTTATGCATCATGCGATTGGGAAGCCTCACCACGCCAACGCTTATTTAAAAGCGCCTTACGGGGTGCTGTTAAACGTGTTGAAGAACTACTGGGAGCTGCCGCCTCTTTCGTTATTTGTGACATTTTTAACACAGTACCGCGTAAGTATGTCTATGTCGATTGAAACACAGGGGAAAGGAAGCTTTCGTCCATTTGATCGCCCGCTGCGCAGCAAAGAGCGAATTCAATCCTACCAGCAGCTTCTTCAAACATACTATACGCTGGCGTCAAATCGTAAAAGGCGAGTGGATATGCTTGCGCAGCCCATTCCAGTTGTTGAGCACGGCTGGGGGAAATTATCTTCTTTTTATGGAGGCAAACAGCTGTCTGTTATTGTTCCGGTTTGCAACGAAGAACAAACAATCAAACAAGTGATTGCAGAAGCAAGAAAACTTGAGCCGTTAGAAATCATTGTCGTGATTAACGGTTCCACTGATCAGTCGGAGGCGTATGCCAAAGAACAGGGTGTCAAAACCCTCGTCTACGATGGGCGGTTAGGGCACGATTGCGGAAGAGCTGCGGGGGCCCTTGCAGCAACGGGAGATATTCTTCTTTTTATAGACGGGGATTTTGTTCTTTCAGCTCAAGAGTTGTATCCGTTTGCTTCAGCGGTAGCGAGCGGCGTTGATGTAGCTTTAAACGTATGTGAAGATGAAGCGAAGCTCACGCATGTTGTACAGGGGTGGAAGTACGTGTTAAATGAAACGGTAGGAAGAAAAGATTTATTAATGAGCTCGATGACAGCTGTTCCTCATGCCATAAGCAGAGAGTGCCTGCAAAAAATCGGAACCGAATCTCTTGTGATGCCGCCTTTTGCTCAAGTAAAAGCGATAATAGAAGATTTTCATGTGCAGGCCGTTCACCATGTTGACGTAAATAAATTCAATCGGTTTCGATATTCTGAGCACCTGCCATTAAAGAACCATTCTCCTACAGCAGAACTCATTATTCATGACCATATTTTTGCTTTTCTCTCTTATCTTCAGCCTGACTGAGCAGGGAGTATTGCCTTACTTTCAAAAGAAACGTTTAAAATGAGATAAAGAAATTTGCTGATATCTTGTTTTTCTGTTCTAACCCCTTGAATTTGTTCACAGTTGTAACTAAAATTGTTACATGTGCAGACAAAAGTAAAAAAGGAGGAAAAGAAATGAAAAGCTATCAGCTTGGAACGTTTTTACTTCGTCTTATGTTAGGGCTAACGTTTTTTATTCATGGTCTTGGCAAATTCCAAAGCGGTATTGATAATACGGTCGGTTTTTTCCACAGCATGGGCATTCCTGCGTTTTTCGCTTATGCGGTTGCGGTTATTGAATTCGTAGGGGGAGCCGCTATGATTCTTGGATTTCAAACGCGTTTAATCGGTGTCTTGTTTGCGATTGTGATGATCGGTGCTATTTTTACAGCGAAAAGCGGTGCTGGTTTTACAGGCGGCTATGAGCTTGAGGTTGCCCTTTTTGTCGTTTCGCTTCATATGATTCTAGCAGGAAGCGGCGCGTACGCGTTAGACAACCGATTACAAAAACCAGAAGAACATTATTCTTAAAAAGGTAGGCGCTATGCGCCTACCCTTTTTTGTAAAATATATCCTTCTATCGATTCATTTTTATTAAAATATACAGCTATCATTTTTAAGGAAATTCGTATATATGGTACTATTTGGTCATAGATGACTAGATAGTCATTCTATTTGAACGATACGGGGAGGTTTTAACATGAAAACAGAAAGAGAAAACGGAATTGTCCGTCAAGTGAATACGATTCAAACAAAAGAAGAACGCTTTAATCCTTTTTCATGGTATGAAGAGATGAGAAACACCGAGCCTGTGCAATGGGATGAAAAAAGGCAGGTATGGGATGTTTTTCACTATGACGGGGTCAAAGAAGTGCTAGAACAAAAGAATATTTTTTCTTCTGATCGAAGACCTCCACAAAACCAAAGACAAACTGCTCTAGGAACGAGCCTAATTAATATTGATCCGCCTAAGCATGCTGAAATGAGAGCGCTTGTTAATAAAGCTTTTACGCCTAAAGCAATGAAAGCATGGGAGCCTAAAATTGCGCGTATTACAAATGAATTATTACAAGAAGTTGAGCATCTTGAAGATATTGATATAGTCGAGCATCTGTCCTATCCGCTTCCGGTTATGGTAATTGCCGATATTTTAGGCGTGCCGATAGAAGATCAGCGTCAGTTTAAAGATTGGTCGGATATTATCGTAGCCGGTCCTTCTAATAACGAACGTGAAACGCTCGAAAAACTCCAGCAAGAGAAAATGAAAGCAAATGATGAGCTAGAAACTTACTTTTATCGAATCATTGAAGAAAAACGCACGCGTCCAGGAGATGATATTATCTCCCTGCTTCTTCAGGCAAAAGAAGAAGGGAAACAGCTAACGGATGAAGAGATCGTCGGTTTTTCTATTTTGCTACTGATTGCTGGAAACGAAACAACCACAAATTTAATTTCAAATACGATTTATTGTTTAATGGAAGATAAAGCTTCTTTTGAACGACTCAAACGAGAGAAAGAACTTTTGCCTTCTGCGATTGAAGAAGTTCTTCGCTATCGTTCACCCGTTCAGGCTCTTCACCGAATCGTAAAAGAAGATGTGACTCTTGCAGGCAAGAAACTAAAAGCGGGCGAACACGTCGTTCCATGGATGGGATCTGCGCATCGAGACGCGGAGTATTTTGAAGATCCGGATGTATTTAAAATCGATCGAAAGCCAAATGTGCACATGGCATTTGGAAGAGGCATTCATTTTTGCTTAGGAGCACCCCTTGCTCGAATAGAAGCAAAAATTATGCTGGCCGAGCTGATTGACCGCTATCCGCAGATGGACTGGAGCCCGTCATTTGAGTTAAAGCCAATTGAAAGCACGTTTGTGTACGGGTTAAAAGAATTATTGATTCGTAAAAACGTATAAAGAAGACTTCCCACAGGTCAATTTCACTGACCTGTGGGAAGTCTTTTTTTTATGTAGATTCACTCTAGCGACTATTCTTATAAATTTTTGAATTCTTATCAGCAAATTTCTTATATCCAGTAGGTAGGATACGACCTGTTACTTCGTACGTTATTTATAAGAAGGGCAACGATTACAATTACAATCGATCCTATTAAAACGGGATTGATAATATAATTCCAAGAAGAAGCGCCCAAGATCACAACAATGGGGTCTGCTCCTGCGGGTGGGTGAGTTGTTTTTGTAAGCATCATAAAGAAAATGGCTAGGCCGACTCCTATCCCTAAAGTGTAAGGGTTATTACCGAATAAATGATAGATGGTTAACCCCACCAAAGTCGCTACTAAATGCCCTCCAATAATATTTCTGGGCTGCGATAGAGGAGCGTTCCAAAGTCCAAATGCTAATACACTGCTGGCTCCAAAAGGGGCCATAAGCCAAGGGCTTGATGTAAGCTGAGTCAGTATAGCTAGAAGTAAAATACTAACCGTTCCACCGACTAAGCCTGTAACTGCATCTTTTACGTCAATTTTTAAAGGGCTTCTCGCGGTCGTTATCATTTTAGAAAAATATGATTGCGTATATGAAATGTCTTCTTTTGCCGACGCTTTAGGTGAACTATTCATCTTTATATAAAAACTCCTTTATTTTTCAATTATTTTAACTCTTTATAAATTAACCTGTCAATAATGATTTTAATGGTTATTTTTTGCGAGGTGAAAAAAGCTTGAATTCATGATTAGAATTCAAGCTTTTTTTCACCCCTATCCTTTTTATCTTGAAAACGCGCCGCTTTTTGCCTGTTCCCGCAGATTTTCATCGAGCACCATTTACGTCTTCCAGTTGTATCAATAAATAACAATACACAGTCAGGGTTGCTACATCTTCTTATTTTGTTTAGTTGGCCTTCACTGATTAACTGCAAAGCATCTAATGATAGTAAGGAAAAGAGTTTATTTACGATGCTCCCGGTTGGGATTTGTACCAATTGCTGTGCATGAATTTTAAAAACATAAGGAGCTTTTTCAATATTTCTTTCTAAAGATAATATCCACTTATTATCAATGGAATTTCCATCTGCTATTGATTCAAAGTTGTTTCTTAAACACAATCGAAAATCATATATAAGATGTAACACTTCTGTTAATTCACTTTGAGACATAGTCAATATTGTTTTATCAAGAGAAGGGATCTCTTCACACATTATATGAAGCCAGTCTAATAAATCTTGGTCTTCACTTAGTAACTCGTGACGACGGCCATGACTGACGGCTTCAGTATTTACTAAATTGAGCGAAAGAAAAGGGGAGATTAAAGGGAATTTTTTTCTTTTATTCATATCGTTTCTCATTCCTTACTCTTTTTCTGCTTGAATTCTTGCTTCAGCAATTTTATCGGTATGATCATATCCCCATTTAAACATCAGCTCGATAATAGGGATGAGCGTTTCTCCAAAAGGTGTTAAATAGTATTCTACTTTAGGCGGGACTTGTTTATAGACTTGGCGGTGGATAATTCCGTCGCGCTCGAGTTCGCGAAGCTGCAGCGTGAGCATTCGCTGCGTCACGCCGGGAATGAGTCTGCGCAGCTCATTAAAGCGCCGGCGTTCCTTCGATAATTGATACAAAATGACGCTTTTCCATTTGCCTCCGACTACATCAACGGCTGCTTCCACAGGGCAAGAATAGCCGTGAGGCTCCCATTTTGTTAAGTCGTATTTCATAGTGATTACTCCTTTTATCAGTGAGTTCAGCTGCATTTGTGCTGCTTATACTATAGCACGTCTTATTTGATAAAAACATGGATATGATTTATAGAATTATTGACGGAAAATTAAAAAAGTAATGGAAATAATTATGAGTTTGTTGTATGATGAAACTATGAAAATAACTTTTCTATTAAAAAGCGGATTTTTTGAAAGCGCTTTATTTATAAAGAACAACAGGGGAAAGGGCGGAGGAACGATGAAAAGGTTTATCAAAGTAGAAAAAAGAAATCATGTGGCGGTTGTACGAATGAATCAGTCAATGCTTAATCGTTTGAACAGTGAAGTCATGTATGAGCTGCAAGAAACGATGAATGAGCTGCAGCACGATGGGTCGGTTGGATCTATTGTATTTATGGGACAGTACTATAAAATGAACGGAGATCATAGAACAGCCTCTTTCCTACGTGAAGAAACAGGAAGGCTTTATCAGCCAATTCATGCAGTAACAGCTCGAGCGATTTTTCAGCGTATTTCATGCAGCTCCAAACAAACGATTGCGCTTCTTACAAACTTTACGTTTGGCGGAGGATATGAGTTAGCTTTAGCATGCGACGTACGAATTGCGGAAGAACCTGTGCAGCTCAAGTTAACAAACGGCATGACCGTTAGTGCGCAAGAAGCGTGCAACATGGGCAAAGTGCAGCACATTGTGCAAAAAGGAAAAGGATTAGAATATTCACTTACGCTGAACGCATTAGAAAAGGAAGCTTAAAAAACGCTTTCACTTTATTTTTATAAAGTGAAAGCGTTTTTATTTTGTTTTGTTGATAAAAAGGTATTGAAAATTCTGAAAAAAGGAGTAGAATGATAACAAATCTACTTATTTTAAATAAGCAAAGGAGCTGGTATCAATGCCATTCATTTTTAAAGAAGCGGTAGTCGGATTGTTTACAGCGGCAGCAGCAGGTTTACTGGCGTTTCAAGGGGTAGAAGTGGTGTCAGCCATCATTCATCTGCTAACTTTTTGGAAACAGTAATAGCTAATAAGTAGAGGAACGACCTATAAAGATAAGGGGCTTGAGACTTTCTCAGCCCTTTTTGTTGTGGAGTTCATTATTTTTCAGTATACTAACGGTGGAAATTAAGACATAATATGGTTACATAGCAGGGATTTACGAACTCAGTAGGGAAGTATGTAGACTCTGAAAAAAATAAACAACGATCGCTTTTACCCGGTAACAAGTTTTGTTATCGGGTAACGTGTGTAAGGGGTGTGGATAAGTGAAAGACAAAAATTTAACAGAAGAACAGCAGCGAGTTGATTGGGTAGTAGAAGAAATCAGCCAAAAAGCTGAAAAAATAGGTAAAAGCGTAGGAAACGTAAAAGGCGAAATTGTCGATTTGCGAAGCACGTTTTGGGACGATGTTACGGTTAATATGGATGAGCCAGATGACGTGATTGAGACATTTACGAGCATTAAGCAGCAGGCAGAACTTTTAGCTGAACGTGAAATTACCCATAGACAAGCGTATGATCAATTAAAAACATTAAAAAAACTAACGCAATCCCCTTATTTTGGACGTTTTGATTTTATAGAAAATGGTGAAAAAGAAGCAGAAGCTATTTATGTGGGCGTGGGCTCTTTAATGGATCAAAAAGATGAAGAGTTTTTAATTTATGATTGGCGTGCGCCTATTTCGAGTCTTTATTATGATTATTCACCGGGAAAAGCGCAGTACGAAACGCCAGGTGAAGCGATTAAAGGCGAGATGAAGCTAAAGCGTCAGTTTATTATCGAAAATAGCGTAATTAAAAGCATGTTTGATACAGGAATTACTATTCGAGACGAGCTGCTTCAAGAAGTGCTCGGACATAATGCAAGCAGTCAAATGAAAAGTATTGTAGCGACCATTCAAAAAGAACAAAACCAAATTATTCGAAATGAAAAAAATAAAGTGCTGAT
Organism: Priestia sp. JV24; assembly: GCF_025910025.1. Lineage (NCBI taxonomy): Bacteria > Bacillati > Bacillota > Bacilli > Caryophanales > Bacillaceae > Priestia > Priestia sp. JV24. The sequence goes on along the minus strand of NZ_JAPCIN010000022.1, from coordinate 201,616 downwards.
CGTTCAAGGAGTAGCAGGGAGCGGTAAAACGTCTGCGGCTCTTCAGCGCGTGGCTTATCTTCTCTATCGTCACCGAAAGCAGCTGACTGCAGAAAACATGATGCTGTTTTCACCAAATCCGCTTTTTAACAGCTACGTCTCAACCGTTCTTCCGGAGCTTGGAGAAGACAATATGAAACAAACAACGTTTCAGCAATATGCCGATGGCCGGTTAGGAAACGAGTTTGAAGTGGAGGACTTATTCGTTCAAATCGAATATTTGCTAACGGAAAAAGATGCCGCAGCAAAAAAGCAAAAAATGCAGGAAATTCGCTACAAGGCAAGCCGTGAATTTAAAAAGCAGGTAGATGCGTATATCGAAGAACTGTCTACTAAAGACATCATTTTTAAAAACATTAAGTTCCGCGGCGAAATTGTTTTATCCGCTCGGCGTTTGCTGTCTTATTTCTATTCGCTTGATACGGTAATTTCCATACCCAACAGGATGCAGCTCGTAGCTGAGTGGGCGCTTAAGCTCATTAATCAGCTTGAAAAACTTGAGCGCAAAAAAGATTGGGTTCAAGAAGAAATTCAGCTCTTAGAAAAAGAAGATTATGTAGAGGCCTATCAGCATCTGCAGAAAAAGGAAGGCTATACGGAAAGCTCATTTGATGATTTCGACCGGGAACAAGCGTATTTAGCCAAAGCCGTTGTAGCTAAGAAAATGAAATTTATTAAGCAGGCGATCAAGCAGCTTAAATTTATCGACATTCGACGTATCTATATGCAGCTGTTTGAAAGGAGTCACCTTTTTCTACATGTAGAGGGATGGGAAGACACTGCTAAAAACACGGTGCAAAGTGTCATGAACATGAAGCTGTCTTATGAAGACGTAACGCCTTACTTATATATAAAAGATCAACTTGAAGGACGCAAAGCCAATCCTGTCATTCGCTATTTGTTTATTGATGAAGCACAAGACTATTCACCGTTTCAGCTGGCGTTTTTAAAAGAGCTGTTTCCGCATGCCAGAATGACGCTGCTTGGAGACTTGAATCAAGCGATCTATGCGCACGCCTTGAACGCACCGACCATTCTTTCAAGCGAACTGTACGAAGAGAAAGAAGCAGAAACGCTGACTCTTACGAGAAGCTACCGATCAACACGTCAAATTGTCGAGTTTTCAAGAGATATGGTGACAAATGGTCATTTAATCGAGCCGTTTAATCGAGACGGTGCAAAGCCAACCGTTACGGCTGCACATAACGTCCAAGACCTTCATGAGGCAATCATACACAAAATTAATGAATTGAAGCAGCAAAACTATAAAACGATTGCCGTTATTGCCAAAACAGCTGAGGAAAGTCTTCAGGCATTCCAAGCACTGCCTGAAGCGATGTCTGCAAGGCTGCTGACAAAAGAAACAAGTTCATTTGAAAAAGGCATGCTTGTTCTGCCAGCTTACTTAGCAAAAGGAATTGAATTTGATGCCGTCATCATTTACAATGCATCGAGTGAATGTTACCAGGATGAATATGAGCGAAATTTATTTTATACAGCATGCACAAGAGCGATGCATGAGCTGCACTTGTTCTCACTTGGTGAAATCAGCCCGTTTATATCAGATAAAGAAACTTATGACTATCAAGGTCAATAAAAGAAGGAAGCCTACTGGCTGCCTTCTTTTATTGACCTTCAAAATGCAGCAAATACTTCACTAAATAAAGGCCTGAGTTTGTTTTTTCTTGAAGAGGAATAGTCAGGCATGTGACGTAATAATACCCGTTTGGAATGTCATAGCTTAAGGTTTCAGATAGGACGCTTTTGATTTCGATCCCATCGCTTTCGACGTGAAAAGGAAGGCGAGTGGTCTTTTCAGCTTTTGATGCGTCTGGAGTTTCGTTTACCCATACTTCAATAATGGCTCTTGTGTTTGATACGGCTTCAAATGAAATAGCTTTATCGTCTGCGACATATCCTTTTTGAATATCTTCATCGCTCCAGTCGTGATGGGGCTTTGGCTGTCCTTTTTGAAACAGCGTAAACTGATGATAAGACATGGTTAGCTCTTGTTCTTTCCATTTTGTTTTCATGATTTCACCTCTTCAAAGTAAAGCTTGTTCTGCTATTATTGAACGATAAATTGTACGCGTGTACCATCTGGATACTGTTCTAACTGATTTCCAACCCATGAGCCGGCTCCACGGTTATCAGAAGGCGAAATATAGCGAATTTCAGCTCCTGCTTCGCCTTCTTCACACATAGCCATTGGCCATTCATCACGGTCATAACCTGTTTTTGTCGGATATCCTTTCAGGGATTCTTCTCGGTTCGCTTCAGCACCGTCGCGATCAATTGTGCAAACGGAAGAGTGCCCAGCGGCAATCGCGTCACGAATATGATCACCCGTTTCAGGATATCGGTCTAACGGAAAATAAAGTGTCGCATCATAATTTACTTCAGCTTCCGTTTTTTCAGGAGCTAAAAAAGCTCCATGTCCCATAAACCCTAAAATACATGCCATGATGAATAGACTTGCTATTAATTTTTTCCCGTATGTAGCCATCTCAAACCTCCAGTGTAAGTCGTTTTTACAGCTTAACTATACTCTCAGATTGCTAAGTTTAGATTACAAGACAATAAATACGGTGTAAACAAGTATTAACATTTATGTTAAACTTCCTTTACTTGACATCATACCCTGATAGGTATAAAGTTGTGTATACATTTACTTCTTGCGTACAGCTTAAAAGCAAGAAGCGCAATTATGCATGAGCGGAGGTAGTAGTATGATGGAATATGATAAGCAAGTTAAAAATCGTTTAAAACGTATTGAAGGTCAGTTAAAAGGTGTCTTAAATATGATGGAACAAGGAAAAGACTGCCGTGACATTGTGACACAGCTCTCAGCAGCCAGAAGCGCAATTGATCGCACGATGGGTGTTATTGTCAGCACCAATCTTGAACAATGTGTAAGAGAAAGTATTGAAAAAGGCGAGAATACCGAAAACTTAGTAAAAGAAGCAGTAGAGCTGTTAGTAAAAAGCAGATGAGACATTCGTTTCATCTGCTTTTTGCTTTTATTGTACGCTGCTCATAAGGATAAAAACCGCTGTTCCTAAACACAATACGGATAGGAACAGCGGTTTTTTAGGTTTATCTCGTTTTAAGAACAGGAAAGATATATGGAGAGAAAGGAGGAGGTCAAGGTGAGTGATGACAAAAATTCACCAGCATATAATCATACGGAAATTCATCATAAAATTGAGGCTTCTCCAAAAGCGCCGGGAATCAAAGCCGCTTTTCGCTTTAACCACGCTTCTTCTCCGTGGGTAAGAGGAATCAGCTCAGGCTTGTCTTCAAGCCTGCCGATTTTGATAGGGATTTTGTTTGATCATTTGCAGTACGGACTCATTGCAAGCATTGGCGGCTTTACATATTTGTATACAAAAGATGAGCCTTATGCGCAGCGTGGCGTTAAGTTATTTTTAGCTTTGCTTGGCGTTACACTGTGCTTTACACTCGGCTCGTTATTTGCTGACGTAGCTTGGATGAAAACTATTTTATTTGGTGTTATTGGAGCTGTATCGGTTTATGTTTTCGGAGCGTTAAAAATTCCAGGACCTTCTGCCATGTTTTTTGTCCTTTCATTTGCTGTGAGCACGGGCATTCCAGCGCCGAATTTGCAGGCTATTTTTTTGCACGCAGGACTCGTTTTTTTAGGAGGGACACTATCTTGGTGTATTAGCATGAGCGGCTGGCTTATTAACCCGCGCGGACCTGAAACTGCCGCTGTGGCGAAAGCGTATAGGCAGCTAGCTTCATTTGTCGGGTCTCTTGGTACGGAATCGTTTCACGCCGAGCAGCATAAAACGGTTGTCGAGCTTCGAGCAGCGGAAACAGCGATGAAACAAGCGAAAATTAATCGAAAAAAATCATCGTTTGCGCATCGTCTGTTTTTATTAAATCAAAAAGCCGAAGGGCTATTTATCTTTGTGATGGCCGCTGCGAACGATTTTAATCCAGCTGTTTCTAAAAAAGCACAGGCGGTGATTGAAACGTTCGCATCCGAAATGGCCACGTTAAAAAAGCATAAAAAAATTCGAGACGTTCGAGAAGAAATTGAAGAGCTGTCCATCAAAGAAGAGCTGCGTACATTGCTATTGGATGTAAATGACGTTCTTCAAATGAAAGAATTAAAAGAAACAGAGTATATTCAATTTTCACAAGGCAGCGTAAAAACACGGTTAAAAGCTGCTTTTCACAAACGTTCGTATGTGCTTAAAAATGCTTTGCGCTACGGAATTATTATGATCATCGCCGCAGCCGTTGCCTACACGACAAATATTCCAAGGTCTTACTGGATTCCGCTTACGTGCGCGGGAGTAATGCTTGGAGCAACCGTTCGTGCAACGGTTCAGCGAGGTATTCAGCGCTCTGTCGGAACTATTTTAGGTATTTTAATTGGAACCGGAATTTTGATGCTTGAACCAACGGGAATCGTCATTGCGCTCATTGTCTTCGTGCTTCAGTCAACGATTGAAATTGTAATTGTCAAAAACTACGCGCTCGGCACGCTCTTTATCACACCGAATGCTCTTTTAATTGCTGAAAGCGGTCATCCGGATAAAGCGATTAGCTACTTTACGTCTGCTCGAGTGATTGATATTGTCATTGGTTCTGTTATTGGAGTGGTCGGCACGGTATTAATTTTCAAACGAGCTTCTTCGCTTCGTTTGCCATATTTACTTGGAGATGTGATACGAAAAGAAGGACAGTTTTTAGAAATGCTAAGCACCGAACAAGATGAAGAAAGAATTAAACGAGAAAGAAATAAGCTTCAAGGAGAACTCGTTAATCTTCGGGCGCTGTACGACAATGTGATTGGAGAATATTCTAAAACGGCCGTCAAACTAGAAGGGTTGTGGCCTGCAGTTGTCGCTACACAGCAGTTAGGTTATATGCTTCTTGCTTCGTTTGAAGGATATGAGCTGTCAGAAACGGAGAAACGAGAGCTTCAGGAAACATTTGCTCAGCTAGCTGCAGCAGCTGAGCAAAAACGAGCGCCAAAGCTTTCAAGTGTTCCGACCCTGAAACACTACCCTATTATTCAAGGGGAAATCGTCGCTTTATATGAAAGTCTGCAGGTGGAAATATAAAAAGCACGGAACCCAGGGGCTCCGTGCTTTTGTTTTTACATATCCACAACTTCATTTACCGTTTTATTTACATCGTCACGCGTCATTTTTTCTTTTCCTTTCATCAAGGCGTTTAATGTTCCGTCAGCAAGCGCTAACGGAATTTTACAGAAATGAAGGATCGGAAGCGATTTGACATCTTCTAAATATTTCTTTCCTAGTGAAAGATTGCGGCGAGCGTAGGCAAACATATCTTCTCTGCTCCAATTGTTAGGAAAGAAGCTGACTCCGCGCTCTGAATCTTCCGAGGTATTACGCAGGATATTAACAGACTGCAAGCCGCGTCCAAACGCAATAGCTAATTCCTTGTCTGTTTCCGTACCGTCATACCATTTCCAAATGTCATTAAGCATCACACCTACTAGACCAGCTACGTAGAACGTATAGTCATCTAAATCCGCTTCATTTTGAATATGCCAGTCTTTTTCTACCCAATCGGCCATTCCTTTGGCCATAATAGAAGTTGCATCTAATACTTGATCTGCAACTCCAGTCGGACAAAGCGCAATCCAGTTGCCGAGCTGAAGCGTTACGTCAGGTAAATCAGCTTGATAAGGACCTACTAATGCCATGTACTCGTCTTCGTTAAAAGACTTTTTTAACAGGTCACTAATGGCGTAAAGCAAGCGGCTTTTTACACCGGCTTCTAGCTCAGGGTGATCTTCAATTTCATCAATTGCCCTCATACATAAGTAAGCAGATCCTACTGCATCCTGCAATTCTGCCGGCAAGTGGCTAATTGGAATAAAAAATGTTCGGCTTGTCTCTTTTAACATCACCATTGCGTTGTCGCGTAATTTGTTGGGTACACTCATTGATAACTAGCTCCTTTTTACATATCCACATGTCAAATTAGTTTAAGTTTTCATCTTATATACTATAGTAACAAAAAATGAGCATTTAATGGAGTTTAAAGATTACTTATTAACGATATTGTCATTATTTTGTAGTATTTGTACAGGGAAACTTGTAACATATACAAGTTTACACTACGATAATACTCGTTCATTCTTCGTTTTACAGAAATAAATGGTTTATTTTTAAGAAAATTGCTGTCATGCTAATGAATTAGATGAGCTTTTAAGAAAGTATTCAACAGTGGGTTATACATAATATATAGGACAATACAGAGGTGAATGCATGAAAATTTTAATTGTAGAAGACGATGATAAAATATATGAATTAGTGAAAGAGAAATTTGAACAGTGGTCATTTGAAGTGGCTGGAGTAGAAGACTTTCAAAAGGTAATGGAAGTATTTATTGCAGAAAGCCCAGAGCTTGTTATTTTAGATGTGAATTTGCCTGTATATGACGGGTTTTACTGGTGTCAGCAAATACGTACAGTTTCAAAAGCTCCTATCGTCTTTCTTTCCTCTCGTGAACACCCAATGGATATTGTTATGGCAATGAATGTTGGCGCGGATGACTATATTCAAAAGCCGTTTAACTTGGATGTTCTTGTTGCTAAAGTGCAGGCGCTTCTGCGCAGAACGTATTCATATGGAGACACGATTTCAGACGTTATCGAGTGGAACGGCGCGGTACTAGACTTAAAAAAAGGAAGTTTGCATTACAAAGATCAAGAAATTCATTTAACGAAAAATGAATTTTTTATTTTACGGCTTCTTTTGGAAGAACGAGGCAAGATTGTATCGCGAGAAGAGCTTATGCGAAGGTTATGGGAAGATGAGAAATTTGTAAGTGACAATACGCTTTCTGTCAATATCACACGCATTCGCACCAAGCTGGAAGAAATCGGGCTGAATGATAAAATTGTGACCAAAAAAGGCCAAGGATATTTGGTGAATTAAGATGTGGAAAAGTTTTTTAAGAGAAAGACTAAGCTGGATTTTATTTGTTCTTATATGGCTGAGTGTAATCGATGCTCTGCTGCTACTTGAGTATGATATTAAGGTGTCGTCCACTTCGTTTTGGTATTTGAATCTACTAACGCTGTGTCTGCTGATTCTGTTTCTTTTATGGAGAGGAATAAAAGAAAGAAGATTTCTGAAAAAGTTGAGCTTAATGCTGCGGAATGATGCGTACGATTTACAAGAAATGCAGCCATATGTTCGAACAAAAGCAGAAGAAGACATGCTGAGTTTGCTGCAGCATATAGATCGTGTATATCGCAGACAAACTCATGCTCTTCACGTACAGCAGCGAGAGCAGCAGGAATATGTAACGACTTGGGTTCATGAGATCAAGACGCCGCTTACTGCGATGAAGCTGCTTATTAATGCTCATCGTACAGAGCTTTATAAATGGCCTTGGCTAAAGGATATTGAAGATGAGTGGATGAAAATTGACGGATTAGTAGATCAGAATTTATATTCTGCACGCCTGCAGTACTTAGAAAAAGATTATCAGGTGCAGGCAGTGTCGCTAAGCGAACTTGTTTTTCCAAACGTTGCGTACTTCTCAAAATGGTGTATTGAAAAGAAACTGCATATTGATGAAAAAAATCTAGACATACTGGTGTACACTGATTCAAAGTGGATGCAGTTTGTTGTGAGGCAAGTGCTGTCTAACGCCATTAAATATAGCCCTCTAGAAGGAAAGCTTTCTTTTTTTAGTGAAGAAACGCCAAAGTACGTAAAGTTATTTATCGCTGATCAAGGAAAAGGGATTCCAACTCAAGATCTTCCCCGGGTTTTTGAAAAAGGATTCACAGGAAATGCGGGAAGAAAAACGAAGGGAGCTACGGGGCTAGGGCTGTATTTTTCAAAAAAAATTACAGATGCTCTTGGCCATCGAATAGAGGTGAATTCACTTTTACACGAAGGAACCACGGTGATTCTGACCTTCTACAAACCGAATTCTTTTGATAACCTTTCAAAAATGTAAGATTGCACGCTGAGATTGTCATCTGCTTCAAACGAATCTTTCCTTGTTTCAAAGTAAGATAGAGCTATACACAAGGAGGGAACGTACATGAAGCGAAAGTGGATTAGCCTCTTAGCTCTGCTTTTGGTTGTAGGAGCAGGTATAGGAGGAATAAAGATTTATCAAAAAGCCGCAACGGAGCATCAATACGGGATGATCCCAAAAGAAGCAAAAAAAGTGGATGAGTATGGACGAGTTCAATATACAATTTCAGTGATAAATGAAAAAGGACAAACAACGTTTCAAACATTTACAACGATTAAACAGTTAAAAGAAGGAACGGTTATTGACCTTTTCGTTCGAGGCAATGAAGTTCGGAAATATGACGTTATAACAAAGAATGAGCTGCCGCAGCGAGTGAAAAGCGTGTGGCCTACAAAAGAACGAAAGGAGGAGGAAAAGTGAGCATTGTTCTTGAAGGAAAAAATGTAACCAAAACGTTTGGATCAAGAGGAAATGTATACGAAGCGCTAAAAGGAATTGATTTTACAATCGAAGAAGGAGAGTTTGTTGGTATTATGGGACCATCTGGAGCGGGAAAAACGACGCTGATGAACATTCTTTCAACGATTGACCGTCCCACCGATGGCGAAATATGGATTCAAGGAGAAAACGTGGCGCTCATGAAAGATAAGAAGCTGTCTGCTTTCAGACGCAATCATTTAGGGTTTATTTTTCAAGATTATAATTTATTGGATACGTTAACGGTAAAAGAAAATATTCTTCTTCCGCTTACGGTTATAAAAATGTCTAAGAAAGAGATGGAAGCGAAGCTTAAAGACACCGCAACGCGACTAGGCATCTATGAGCTGGCCGATAAGTATCCGTATGAGATTTCTGGCGGACAAAAACAGCGCGTTGCAGCAGCGAGAGCAATGATTACGAATCCAGCTGTTATTTTCGCCGATGAACCTACCGGAGCTCTTGATTCCAAAGCTGCTTCAAGCCTGCTTGAAAAGCTGTCGCAATTAAATCAAGAAGACCGTGCCACGATTATTATGGTGACGCATGATCCGCTGGCTTCAAGCTACTGCAGCCGCGTGCTGTTTATTAAAGACGGACAAATTTACACGGAGCTGTTTAAAGGCGAACAAACGAGACAAGCATTTTTTAAACGAATTATGAACATTCAAGGCGCATTAGGCGGTGAAGGCTATGACCGTATTTGATCTTGTTAAAAAGAATATGCGCAAAAATATTAGCCGGTACAGCCTTTATTTCTTTTCAATGATTTTTAGTATTATTGTGTACTATGTGTTTGCTACGCTTCAGTACGACCAATCGATTTCAAAGGTTATTGGAGAAGAGCTGAGGCTGCAGGGCATTTTTAATGCTTCAAACTACGTTCTGCTTACCTTTATTGTTGTCTTTATTTGGTACACAAACTCATTTTTTATCGGGCAGCGTAAGAGAGAGCTCGGGCTGTATCATTTAGTCGGCATTGAAAAACGTACGATTGGAAAAATGATTTTTTATGAGAATATGCTGCTGGGGATTTTTTCTCTGGTGGTCGGTATTTTACTAGGTACCGTGTTTTCAAGGCTGTTTGTGCTGTTTTTACTAAAGCTTATGGGACTGTCGCTTTCGATTACGCTCACATTTTCTTTTCAAGCGGTTTTAAAAACAGCCGTAGTGTTTTTGATTGTTACCATTTTTATATCGTTTCAAGGCTATTTTATTATGTACCGCTATACGCTATTAGATCTGTTTCAAGCAGAAAGCAAAAGTGAACGCGTAAATAAAATGAATTCGAAACGCTCAATTGTAGTGGGAGGACTGGGTATCTTACTCGTTGGCTACGGATACTACCTTTCATCGGGAAACATTGTGACACCTAAGTTTTTTCTAATTGTAGCCGTTGTACTGTTCTCGGTCATTTTCGGTACATTTTTACTTTTTAAAGCCACAATTGAGTGGCTGATGGGGCTTTACCGAGAGCATGCAAGCCGATATTATTCGTTTGCAAATATGCTAAGCGTTTCTACTATGATGTATCGAATTAAAGCAAATGCACGAGTGTTAACCCTAATTACGATTTTGTCGGCTACTACACTTGTGGCAGTTGGTGTGACGTATTCCTCGTACTATAATACAAAAGCCGACGCCAGAAGCATGCAGCCTTATGACTATACGCTGCACAGCAAAAAAGCAGCGGAAGACTTTATGAAAGTGCTGCGTGATTTAGATATCCAATCAAATCAGTATGTGTATCATATCGTGAAGCACTCTGCTGATTTATCGGATTTTCGATTTATTACATCGGGCTACTATAAAGATAGGGAACAAATCAGCTTTTTAGATGAAGAAGAAGTACGAAAGAATGGCGTTTCGGTCCCTGCGCTAAGCGCAAACGAAACCGTTATTTTTGATTCAATGGCAAAAGGAAAAGTGTTTAAACCTAGTACAGGTAAAACCGCAGCTGTGGAGCTGAACAAATCAGAACAGCTTGCTTTAAAAGTCGTTAAATCCGAGCCTTTCCTCATTCTTGATTCTGACAGTGCCGGCTATCAGTTTGTAGTCAACCACGATACATTCAACAAGCTTTTAAAAGCTGGACAAAAGCAAGCGGTGTACGTATTTAATACCGATGATGGAAACAAACAAAATGAACTTACTAAGAACTATCATCAAATCGCAAAAGAAGCTGGCGAAAGCCGTACTTCATACTATGATGTGTTTCAGGCAGGCTTAATGAGTAAAGGATTGTTTATTTTTATTGGAGGGTTTTTAGTGCTCGTCTTTTTGATGGCCACGGGCAGTATTATTTATTTTAAGCAAATCTCCGAAGCCGAACAAGAGCGCAAAAGATTTGAAGTTCTGCGTAAGCTTGGGTTTTCAGTGTCTCAAATGATGAGCGCCGTTCGAAAGCAGCAGCTGTTTACGTTTGGTTTGCCTTTAGTAATTGGCATCTTGCACAGTCTATTTGCGCTTAAGGTCATTACGAATCTAACCGGTGAAAGTCTGATAGTCCCTGTTTTAATAGCGGATGCAGTATACGGGATTATTTATTTCTTTTTCTACTGGCTGACAATGAATTACTACCGAATGGTAATAAAGCGACTGTAAAGAAAAGACTGTTTCGATCAAAGAAACAGTCTTTTTTTGTTGGGAAAATAAAAGGTATGGAGTAATGAAACCCTGAATATAAAAAAAGGGTATATAAAAAGTAGAGAGTTGTATTGGAGGGAAAAATGTGAAAGCAGATGCTGTATTTGAAGGGGGAGGCGTTCGAGGAATTGCATTCACGGGTGCGATTGAAGCGATGGAAGAAAGCAATGTAGAATGGCAGCGTCTAGCAGGTACGTCAGCGGGAGCGTTAATTGCGGCACTTTTAGCGAGCGGCTATAAAAGCGGTGAAATTCGCAGAGAGCTTCAAAACATGGACTATGCTAAGTTTCGCGGGAAAACGATCATTAACCGAATTCCTCTGATTGGAAACTTGATTGAACTGATGGTTCATTTAGGCTTTTATAAAAATGATTATTTGGAAAAATGGGTGTATGGTCTGCTGCGTGAAAAAGGAATCGAAACGTTTGCGGATTTGCCGGCAGATAAGCTGAAAATTATTGCCTCAGACATTTCGAACGGACAGATGCTTGTGCTGCCTGACGACTTGCCGCGATATGGAATGAAGCCAAGCGATATGAAGATTTCACAAGCCGTGATGATGAGTGCGTCCATTCCTTTTTTCTTTCGTCCCGTCATCTGGAAATCCAAAGGGTTCAAGAGGTCATACATTGTCGATGGAGCGCTTTTAAGCAATTTTCCAATTTGGCTGTTTGATACGGAGCATCCGCGTTTCCCGACGTTTGGTTTTCGATTTGTAAAAGAAGAAATTGATACAGCCGCTATTATTCCGACGCCAGTTCATCTATTTAAAAGTATGTTTACCACGATGCTGCAAGCTCATGATTTGCGGTATTTGAACGCGGAGACAAAAGAACGAACGGTGCAAATTCCAACGGGGGTGATTACGGCAACGGATTTTGCCTTAAAGGAAGAAGAAATTGAATTTTTATATGAATCTGGTTATATATCAGCAAAGCGCTTTTTAGAAAAGTGGGATTTTGAACAGCATAAAATGAATCGGACCGGACGGCAGCTGACAAGAAGAAAGCTCCCGTAACAGGAGCTTTTCTACGGCTGTTTTAAAATGTTGACTTCAACAGCTTCGCCTTTTGCCGGAACGGAATACTGAACGCTTTTGTCTTTTTTGAGCCATGCTTTAACGAGCTGTCCTTTTTTGTATGTTTGATCATCCGAAACTTTTACATAAATAGGCTGTACATCGCTAGAACCAAGTATTTCTTTTGTTGTATAGTCAAGCGCAGTATCTCGCGGAATGACGTTTGCAATAAGAATTTCATCCCGTTTCACTTCTAAAATGCGCCCTTGAACTAAATAGCCGGCCGGCTTTTTTGACTGCTCGGCGTTATCAGAACAGCCGCTTAAACAAATAAAAAAGAGAAGAAAAAGTGCAGTTGATTGAACGGTAAACTTCATAAAATCTCCTTTCCGTTTCAACATGACTACCATTATAACGCGTTTGACCATTTCTTTTCCAGTTTTCGGAGAAAGCAAGAGGTAATCGTTGACGTTATTTCAGCACGCATGATATGTTTTAACTCATAAACGCTATTTTTACTAGAAGTCACGTTTAGTACGGGAGGTCCTTATATGGATGTTACCTTTTTAACCAATGTTATTCGACATATATTAGAACGAGATAATTTTGTCATTGACTTTGAAGAATCAGATGAACAAAATATTCACTTTTGGCATCGAGACGAGCCGTTTCGCCTTTTTATTTCAGAGCAAACGGAAAGTTATTTAGTATGGACCGTTTTTGAAGATGAAAAGGAACAGTGGAGCGGAAAAACATTTCTCCAAGAAGTGTCGAATACGTGTAAAGACTGCAGTGAGCCAATCGCGCACTGGATTTATAAAGATGGAGGCAAAGCAGGTTATTGCGATCATTGTCTTCAAACGTTTGGAAATGCGTATTTTACAAATGCTGATGATATCAAGCAAAACCTTCATTTAATTGACGGTTCTATTTGTTTTATTACCGATGAAACTAGAAGCGATTGGTGGATTGCATATGAAGGATTCAAACGAGTAATTGCAAGATTAGAAGAAAATCCCGATCAGAAAGTCGAAATGTACAAGCCCGAATATCCGGTCTTTAAATGGGAAATACATTTTCTAACGGAAAACAATTCTGCTAGCTTTAAGTTCAAAGATGACTTTGCATCTGGAATTGTACCGAAGGGAAGAATACTCTAACATCCTTGTTATAAGGATGTTTTTTCTTATAATGGGAGGTTTTTTTGAAAAAAATAATTAATTTAGGTTAAAAAGAAGGAATTAAAGGGTAAAGAATAGAAGATATATCACTATAGGAAGAATGGGGGAAATAATTATGACAACTACAACAAATTTAACACTGGGGTACAAAATGTACACGATTGATTTTAGCCGTCCAACGCAGTCTAACGAGGCATTGCTGGATTTCTTTAAAGATGTGCAGCACAGACAGGGAAATAATGCAGAAAGCTTTTCTAAAACATTAATGGAAATCGAAGAAATCAAAACAAAATATGTAGATCATGAAATCGTACTGCTGGCTAAATCGCTTGAACAGCAAATAAGCCGCTCAAATGCAGAAAAACTTGAGGTCTGATAATCACCAGAAATGGTCGATTTATCAGACCTTTTTTATTTCTATCGATGTAACACTTTTGGGGTGAAGTCAAGGGGACGGGATATCTGGTAGTATAGGTTTTTGGTGGAGGATAAAATTTTGTACATGTCAACAGATGTTTGATTTCATCAAAAGTTGTAGATGAATAGACTATCAAGTCGTTGGAGGCGTTGTATGGTTGGAATTTGCAGCTGGAAGTGTGCAGTGAGTGGAATAAGTATTGCGAGTGTCTACAGTAAACAGCCGTCGTGGCAGCGGGAGTGCTATTTGGTGACACCTGGTAAAGTTTATTATGAGTCGTGCTATCAAGGGTACGGAGAGTTTGCGGGAATGGATATTTTTTGTTTGATGAGAGAAAGCGGAGCGGGGAAAGAAGACAGTGAAGGGGTAGCGGCTTTTAAGCCTAAGATTGTGCTGGCGAAGTATTACAGCGGACAGCGTTATGAAGAACTGCCGGAATCAGAGCTGTGTCCGTACGCAGGCTATTTTTTTGAAGGGTGGAAGGAAGGGTAGCGAATATACATAAAAGCTGTAGAGATATCTCTACAGCTTGTTATTAACGTCTTGTTTCATCGACAGATTGTTCTAAATCACTTACTTCTTGCGTAATTGTATTTAATTCTTCTTGCACCGCTTCAGCTTCAAGAACAGGATCTTGAACGATTTCTGTCGTTTCAAGCTCTTCTGCTGCAGCCGTTTCTGCAAGCGGCTGTTCTTTAGCAGTGCGCAGAGATTTCACTTTGTTGACAACTTGCGAAGATTGTTCGGAGACTTTTTGTGAAAGGCGGGCCGTGCGCTGTTTGAGGTCTTGGCCTTTTGCATATACCGTTTCTTTCACTTGACCTGTTTTAGCAAGTGCTTGATTCGCTCCGTCTTGAATAGAAGCACGCAGCTCTTTTCCTGACTTTGGCGCTACTAGTAAAGCTGTTGTGACACCGACTACGCTGCCTACTAACGTGCCGACTAATAACTCTTTGCTTCCACCTTTTGTTTCTTTACCCACTGTTTCTTTTACGTTTTCTTTTGTCATGACATTTCCTCCTTTTATAATATGTAATATGAAGGGTTTACCATTTTGTTGAATACTTCCTGTAAAACGCAAATGATTCGCTAAAAAAATGTGCAAGTGCCGTCGGACGCTCGTACAGGCTGGTGAAATTTGATTGTATATAGTATTCAACCACCTGACAGAAAAACCTTCTTTTCTGCTATAAAAACAGAAAAAAACTTATCTATAAAATCCGACACAAGAAAACGACAACATTCGTTCTTTGGTAGCATTTTCACTTAAAATTTTATATCATAGAGGGCAAGGAGAATACGTTCTCTTTTTTTAGATGCTGGAGGGATTGAAGAAATGGCTGAATCGAAGTACAGAACGATTTTAGAAGCAAAATCTGGAGAGTTAGAAGCATTAAAAGACAAAGCAATCAAAGACACCTGGCAGCCGATTTATCATATTCATCCACAGTACGGGCTGATGAATGATCCAAACGGATTGATTCAATTAAACGGTGAATATCATGTGTTTTATCAGTGGTATCCGTACGGTGCGATGCATGGAATGAAGCACTGGGCTCATGTGAAATCTACGGATTTAGTAACGTGGGAACGCCTTCCGGTTGCGTTAACGCCAACGGAAGAATATGAATCGCACGGCGCATACTCAGGCGGCGCGATTGAAAAAGATGGTCAAGGGCTGCTGTTTTATACGGGGAATGTAAAATACGAAGACGGCTCACGTTCAGCTAATCAATGTATCGCGATGCTAAACAGGGATGGAAGTGTGGAAAAATACACGCATAATCCAGCGGTACAAGGCGTTCCTGATGGGTATACAGGACATGTGCGTGATCCGAAAGTATGGAAAGAAAATGATACATATTATATGCTGCTAGGCGCTCAGCGTGAAAACGAAACGGGCGCGTTAATTGTGTATGAATCAAGCGATGCGCTTCAGTGGTCATTTAAAGGCGAAGTTAAAACATCGCTTCCTGACTTTGGCTATATGTGGGAGTGCCCGGATTACTTTAAACTGGATGGAAAAGATGTGTTTGTCTTTTCGCCGCAAGGAATCAAAGCGGATGGCCACAATTTTTATAATATTTACAATGTAATTTACGCGGTGGGAACATTTGATGTGGAAAGTTTAACGTTTGAAATGGAGTATTACCGTGAAATTGATAAAGGGTTTGACTTTTATGCACCGCAAACGTTCCAAGATGAAAGCGGACGTCGCTTGCTATTTGCATGGATTGGAAACCCGGACGTTGACTATCCGTCAGACGAATACGGATGGGCCCATGCCTTAACGCTTCCTCGTGAGCTTTCGCTTGAAGGAAATGAACTTGTTCAAAAGCCTGTAGAAGAGTTACATAAGCTTCGAGATCAAGCAGTTCATTTTAGAGGAACGCTAAAAAATGAAGAAGTGATCATTGATGAAGCAACAAACAATGCATATGAAATCAATATGACGTTCCGCGAGATAGGGGCCAAACAGTTTGGTTTAGAGCTATTTAATAGTAAAGAAGAAGAGCTTCGCCTCGTGTTTGATACAGAAAAGCAAGAAGTGCGACTCGACCGTTCTTCATTCCACCATCAATATGCAACGGAATACGGTGTGGTTCGCTCTGAAAAATGGACAGCGTCAAATGAAGTCGATGTTCGTGTATTTGTCGACAAAAGCATCGTCGAAATTTATATAAACGGCGGCAAAATTGTCTTCACTTCCCGGGTATTCCCGAAAAAAGATTCCAAATCAGCTGTAAATGTATTTGCAGAAGGGGCTGTGGATTACCGTATTGATTATTACGGTATGTCGCGCGGTATTTAACATAATAAAAAAGAAAAGCCAATGAAGATCATTCATTGGCTTTTTGGTTTCTATAAAAATAAGATACAAATACATGAAGCAACTAAATGAGGGACAGCTGCAATAATAAAACGTTTCATCCATTCGGTATCCTCTCGCTGCCGGACCGGGGTAAAGTAAGGTCCTCTCGTTTCAAATCGAAATGTGTCCAGTAAGGTTACGAGTGCAATTGCCGTAAGTAATATGCCAAGAGGGCCTGAAATATAGTAAATATACTGCCAGTTGCCTGCTGTAATAGAAATGATAATCACAATAATTAAAGATATAATGCCAGATATTAATCCTGTTTTCAAACTCAAAATCTCCTTACATCCAGTTTTTGCTTATCTATTTTACCATAACCGAATGAAGGTTTGTATATACGGCTCAGGGCGTATATTTACTTCTTAATTGACTCTCTATGTAAGTATCTTCTCGTATAAAACGAGTTTCCTAACAAAAGCAGTGTTCCTAAAATCCACCCGGTTGCAGGGGAATAAGGAAAGATATTTTTTAAAGCCATCCCAAAAGAAATAGAGGCTGCTCCGAGTATAAATAAAAGCAGCGTGATTCCTTGACGTTTTTTCATATGTACCACCTCTCTTACTAATTTTACCATAAGGTGCGAGTATAGTAGAATGAAATGTAAGATATCTTACAAAAAAAGAAGTATATGGTAAAATTTAAGGAGCAGGAAGGGAAGAGGGATGCAATGATTAAAAAAGGATTTATAGTAGGTATCGTGACGGTAGGGATTGTTCTTGCCCTTGCTGCTTTTACAGAAAAGTGGAGCTATCTCTATTTTGTGTCAGGCACAATGGGAGCAGTATCACTGGTTTTAGCTTTGGCATACCTTATTGACAGTATCGTGCTAGGAAGTACAGGCACATTCTTTTCATCCAAAAAGACGCGCAAGGTGAGCCGAGTTGAAGATGCAAAACGATTTGGAGCTATTGCAGTACCGAACATATTAGCTGCTTTGATTTATATAGCCGCTGGTTGATGAATAGGAGTCTATAAAAACAGCTTGAGGTATAACCTCAAGCTGTTTTTTATGCGTCAATCTGAACGTTTCTTTCCTGTTTATCACGCAGAGGCATCAGCATACTCACAAATCCAACGCTTACGATGATGATTGCCGCCGCTAAAAAAGTCGTCTGAGCACCTGCAAGCTTTACGAGCATGCCTCCAAGAAGAGGAGCAGTAAGTAAAACGGCACTCGTTAAGGTGTTGATGAATCCGTACACTTTTCCGAGGTGTTCCTTGTCGCTGTATGTTTGAACGATATAGTTAAACAGCAGTAAATTAAGCCCAACTCCGGCTCCTCCAATAGGTGCAGCAATCAAAATGAAATAGCGTGACATAACGGCTGGATTAAAGCAGCTAATGAAAAATAAAGCCCCTCCAAATAGAAGCAGTCCAAATGATAACAGTCTAAATGGATGGTGAACCTGTTTTTTTCTATTAAGATACACTCCTGTTGCTAGCGCCCCCAGTCCGATTCCAGAAAGCAGCCAGCCGAGCATTTCCGGATGGTGAGGCAGCACATCTCGTAGAAAGATGCTAATTTGAGCGTCAACAAGCATCACTACAAAATACGAAAGGTGAAACAAAATAACGACGCGTAAAAGGAGTGAGTGCTGAAAAACGATTTTCCAGCCGTTTGAGTACGTTTCTTTCGCTTGATGGGAAGAACGAGCAGCTTGCCCTTGAATGTTTTTACCTGCTTTTTTAAGTGAAAACAGCACGCCAATAGAAATCATACAAGCTGCGGCATTAACTAAAATGCATGCTTTTGGCGTTGTAATCGTCAGCGCGGCGGCTCCGAGAAACGGCCCCACAACTTTGGTAACTTGAAACATAATGTTTTGTAAAGTAGAGGCCTGCATCAGCTGATCTTCTTTGACCACTTCTCGAACGTAAGAGAGCTGTACGGGCACTTTCATAACAGAACTCATAGAGCGCAGCATCAGCACCCCAAGTGCCAAAAGCGGTTCATTTGTGAAAAATAACAGACATGTGAACAGAAGACGGACTAGTTCAGACAGAAACATCAGCTGTACTTTATCATAGCGGTCCGCTAAATTTCCTGCTGCTTGACTTAGCAGGATGCTAGGTAAAGCGTACGCGACAGGAATAAGCGTAATCCAGAGGGAATTTGCGTGCCACACGTATGTAAAAAGCGTCATCACCGCAAACATATCAAATAAATCTCCGAAGCTTGCTGCAGTGCTTGAAATAAATAATTTTTTATAAGAAGAATTAGCAAACAGCTTTTCTTTTTTCAATACCTTCATTCCTTTGCATGTTGTTCGTGAAAAATAATCGCATCTTCAATAAATTGAAGGACTTCGCTGTCAATAGGGTAGAGATTAAGTGAACTTGATGCCTCAGGAGATTTGCGAACATCCCAAAAGGCTTTTTCTAAAGTCGTATGAGAGCCAAATAGCTTACTCGATAAAAGCAGTATATCAGCTGCAATTAGCTGTCCATCTTCAGATTGAGATGCACGCTGATGCTTTAAGCAAAGCTGAACTCGTTTTATGATGTTAATCCATTTACCGGCACTCGCATTCTCCATTTTAGGCAAATCATGCTGCAGAATCTCACTTTCTTCTATTGAAACCGAAAGCAGATCATTCCAGCTGCTCTTGGCATTAGTTTCATTGTCAACTAAAGGAAGGAGCTGCTTCCAGTTTAATTCACCTTCTATTTTTATACTGTTGCGAAGCGTGTGAGTATGTTCTAAAGCTTGTTGAATTTCCATCGCTTTTTGCTGAAGTTTTTGCTGATGAATGGCTAGAAGTTCATCGATACTCACTTTGTGAAGAATAAGTTCAATATCTCGCAAAGGAACGGCTAAGTTTTTTAACAAAGTAATTTTCTCTAGTGTGACTAAATCCGTTTCTGAGTAGGAGCGTTTTCCATTTTCTGATTTTGACGATGGATGAAGCAAGCCAATTTGATCGTAGTAACGAAGCGTACGCACCGTGAGGCCTAATTTTTTAGCGGCTTGCCCAGTAGAAAAATAAATCATTTTTAACCCCTCCAAAAAAATGCTTGCAGGTAACGTTACGTCACCTTTTACACTGAATATATGTAAAAGGGAGGCGAAGTAAATTGAAACAAAAAAATCAAGGATTATGGACAATAAAATCATTCGTAATTATGCTGGTCGTCACATTTGTTGGGGTGCCTATCTTAATTGAAGGCATATTGCAGGATGCTTTACATTCCCTGTTTAAAAATGAACTTTATGCTGGAACAGCTACTGGGTTTGTTATGGCAGCTGTGTTTTTATCAGCTCTGTATGGGCTGATGGTTCAGGCTGGTGATAGAAAAATTGGTTTTCAATCGTTTTCAAAACGGCACTGGCCGCGCATTCTTTTTTGGCTTTTTGTGCTGATCTTAGGAAGTGTGGCAATTGTTGTGCTAATGGAATGGTTTGGTATGACATATGAAAATAAAAAAACAGCCAGTTTACAGCAAGACCTGTCGCTGTTTTCATTTATACTTGCTTTTGTTTCAGCCGCTGTGATCTCACCTTTTTATGAAGAGATTATCTACCGAGGATTTTTTTATACGTGGCTAAAACGTAAAGGAGGGATTGTCGTTGGATTAGTAGGAAGCTCGTTTATCTTTATGCTGGTGCATATTCCAACGTACAATACCTTGCCCGTTAATTTTTTATCAGGTCTCGTGTTTGCATGGGTGTACGAACAAACAAAGTCGCTGCTTCCAAGTATGATCATTCATGCTTGTTTTAATGGAATCGCCGTTATTTTAACAGCGGCAGCTTAATGTAGTTTCGATAACGAGTAAGCTATGATTTATCTTACCATATTATGTCTACTGAAGAAGCGAATTGCAAAAAAAAGCGGAAATGAACCCGAAAACGGCTAGAAGCACTGCCTGTTCCTAGCCGTTTTTTGTATATGCACGCACGCTTAAGGCTTGCCTTAAAGTGGACGTTAAGGTGTATGATAAGAGAGAGTAGAGACAGCCATAAAAAGGAGAGGGTATCGATGCAATATCGAAAGCTTGGAACAACAGGTCTGGAAGTATCAAATTTATGTCTAGGTACTATGGCGTTTGGACGATGGATTGACGAAAAAGCGTCGGCAGCTATTTTACATAGCGCCATTGACAACGGAATTAGCTTCATTGACACGGCCAACTATTATGGAAAAGGGCAAGACGAAGAATTTAGATATGGCACAGGGGAATCTGAAGAAATTATTGGACGTGCGTTAAAAGGAAAACGAGATGATGTTGTGCTTGCAACAAAAGTCGGCATTGCCGTAGGAAAAGGCCAAAATGATAAAGGCCTTTCACGCACACATATTATGAGAGAAGTGGATAATCAGCTGCGACGACTGCAGACAGACTACATTGATCTTTATCAAGTCCATCTTTTTGATCCGAATACACCTATGGAAGAAACGCTTCGCGCGCTAGATGATTTAGTTCGTCAAGGCAAAGTTCGTTATATTGGCTGCTCCAATTATGCCGCTTGGCAAATCGCAAAGTCTCATCATATTAGTGACAAAATGAATCTTGAAAAATTCATTTCCGTTCAGCCTCAGTATAATCTTCTCTCTCGTGAAATTGAACAAGAGCTGCTGCCGTTTAGTCAATCTGAAGGTGTAGGCGTCATGGTATACAGTCCGTTAGCACGAGGCATGCTTTCAGGCAAATATAAAACACCAAATGACGTGCCGCCAGAAAGTCGCGCTGCGCATGGTGAAAAGCTGCTGCGAAACTACTTTACAGACCAAAACTTTCAGCTGGTGGAGCAGTATCGCAAGTTAGCAGAAAAAAATGAAGTAAGCTTGTCTCAGTTTGCTCTTTCATGGGTATTGAATCAGCCCGCTGTAACATCAAGCATTATCGGAGCTAGTAAATTGCATCACGTAACAGATGCGGTTGAAATCAGCGATTGGACATGGTCAGAAGAGTTGTTGAATACCGTGAATTCACTGTATTAATAAAAAGTCCGCAGGTGCACCTGCGGACTTTTGTGTTTAAATTTTAATTTCCTTTTGCGTTAATTCTGCTTCTAGTGAGTCGTACAAAGCAAGCTTATAGTTGATTTGTTCAAGGTATTTAAAAGTTTTGGCCATTTCTTCTTCGACCGCTTCTTTGTGCTGAAGCATCATGTTTTTTCGTTCTTTAATTGTGCTTTCGCCTTGTTTATAGAGCTCTACATAGCGCTTGATTTCTGCAAGAGGCATGCCCGTTGAGCGCAGAGCTAAGATAAAACGGATCCATTCAATATTCGTATCATTATAGAGGCGTTTTCCATTTTCATCACGCTCTACAAAAGGAAGGATCCCTTCTTTTTCATAGTAGCGTAAAGTCGGTGCGGAAAGCCCGGTTTTTTCATTCATTTCTTTCATGCTATAAGACAAGATTGTTCACTCCCACTTATGAATCCTAAAGCTTACTTTAAGGTATATGATAATCGATAGTTGAACGTTTTATCAAATTATTTTCCGTTTATTTTTAAAATATGGAACTTTTATACAGTTTTTCCGTAATAACAAGTAGACAATAAGAAACTTACTGTAAAAGTTAAGTAAAGGGGATAGAGTAATGAAAAAAGTAAAATGGATTAGTTTTATCCTGCTGCTGATTTCAAGCGGAGTCTTTTTTATCAATCATCAGTATGCCATTTTACTAGCGGCTTGGACCGTGTACGGAATGGCTTTATCAATCCTGGTTTATTTCTTTTCATACGGCATGAGTGATTCAAACAAAGAGTAAAAAGCGTGTACGCGTTTCTTATTGTCTTCAAAATAAGAGCAGAAAATGAAAGGGTGGAAGAAATGGGAGAACTTTTTTGGATAATTTTGTTCGGAGCGTGTATTTGGGTGCCACTAATTTGGAATAAAATTGCGATTGGCAAGCGCATCGCAGACGAAGAAAAGAAAGCAGGACGTGATTTAACAGGGGAAATCAATCCGTTTACCGGAGGAAGAATGTAAATAAGCGTAAAAAAAAGCTGTGACAAAAGTATTTTCGTTGAAAGAAGATCTGAATAATGAATCGAGATTCTTAATGCAGAATCAACTTCGTTCGGTTTTTTTATTAGTATGGTGGACGTAGGTGTCATGTATATAGTAGTTTCTAGCTGGTGATTGGAGGACAAGGCGAAGACTCCTGCGGGAAAAGCGGAACAGGTGAGACCCCGCGGGAGCGCAAGCGACGAGGAGGCTCACCGGCCGCCCGCGGAAAGCGAAGCCTTGCACGGAAATCAACAGCGGTGTAACAGGCAGTCCAGCTTATTTATCCCATCTGTTCGTCTTTAGGTTGGAGTAATTTTGTTATGTCTAAGCCTCTTTATTAGTAAAGAAAACAATAGTTTAATTCTGTTATTAATAGTATAATTAACCATATTTCTTTTGAATAGAAAGGCTGATAAAAAGGTGTTAATATTCTTTTTAGCCGGCACTGTACTTGTGCTGGCGATGATTATTTTTTCGCGTACGCTGTGGGTGCCCAGCGGAATGATAGAAGGTCTTAGCAAGAAAAAGTGGTTTCAAAACCATTGGCTAAGCGGAGGCTATTTGTTTGGCATTAATGCTTTATATTTTGGGACTACGATATGTTTACTCTTCCTTCCTATCTTTACTAATATCCCTTATTTGCATCTTGTTCTTATGTTTTTAGCGACAATTGTAAGTATTTTCACGTGGAGCGCCTTTAGTACAGCGTGGACAGGATCATTTAAAAACCGTCTTAAAATGGCTTTAACGGGAAGCAGCTTTTATTTAATATTGGCATTAATTATGGTGATCCAGTGGGTAAGCGTTAAGCCCCTGTATCCCAATGAAGATACGTTTATGCGAGCTTTAGGGTGGATGCTTGGCTTTTTCGTTTCAGCGGTCGCTTTTAGTGTATGTTTTATCTTCACGGCGTTTCTTGGAAAACGTTCAGCACGTGTGTAAGGATATCATCCGTTTTTTAGCGTTTTTTTCTAGTTAATTACTATTCACGAAAGCAGGGGTAAACGTGATTCGAGAAATTTTAGCTTCTGATGCAGCCGCTTTTTTAGCGTTAAATAAAGAGCTTGATCGAGAAACAGCATATATGCTGTACGAGGAAAATGAGCGTGCGATTACGCTCGAACAGCAGAAAAAAATGATTACAACTTTTTTAAAGATGCCGAACTCGACCATTTTAGTGGCGGAACAAGACGGACAGCTTGTCGGACATTTATCTGTGATTGGCGGAAGCGTTAATCGAAAAAAACACAGCGCATACTTAGCTGTTGGCGTACTGCGTTCCTATGGAAACCAGGGGATTGGTACTTCATTGTTTGAAGAAATGGAGAACTGGGCGGCGCGTATCGGCATCAAACGAGTAGAGCTAACCGTTATGACCCACAATGAAACGGCCATTTCGCTGTATAAAAAGATGGGTTTTAAAATAGAAGGGAAAAAAATATGTTCGCTCGTTGTAGATGGAAAATTAGTCGATGAATATTATATGGGGAAGGTTTTTTAAAAAACGTGCTTAAAGGGGAAATGAACATGAAGTCGACGGTTGTTGAGTTAAATGAATGGATGATAAAGCTTCCTAAAAAGCTTGAAGTATTCTCTGAAGCAGCGGCGTCAAACCGTCTTGCTCCTAAGAAGTGGTCACCGAAAGAAATTGTGGGGCACTTATGTGACTCAGCCCTTCACAATTTGCAGCGGTTTGTCAACGTGCAGCATGAAAAAACACCTTTGGTCCTGACGCCTTACAAACAAGATGAATGGGTAGAACTGCAGCACTATCAAGATATGCCCATGGAAGAAATAGTTGCCCTATGGCACAGCTTAAATAAGCAAATTGCTTCCGTTCTTTTGCATATACCAACAGAAAAGCATATGTATCAATTCGAATTAAAAGATGGAAAGTTCGTTTCGCTCCAGTGGTTGACTAAAGATTATATTGCTCATTTAAAGCATCATATTAAGCAAATTGACGCTCAAATGCCGCTAGGAGGCAAAGAGGATGAAAAAAGAACATAAAAAAGAAGAATCTCAGGTGAAAGTAGATTTTAGAGCAGGCCGCGCCTATGGTGATCATGAATACATAGGAAGTTCGAAAAAAGGCGTGCTTCTTGCTTTGTTACCAGTTCTGATCATTGCCGGAGGTATACTGTTTCTGATGGTAAAATGACAAAAGCCGCATTACAGCGGCTTTTTTTCATAGAGGTGCTGAGTTTTGCTTTCTTCGGGATTGGTACGACTTTCTAAAGTGGAAAAGCCTGCGTGTTCTGCGACTATTTGAGCTGCGGAAGGAAGCGTTTCGACTCTTTCCCAAGATTCTGGATTCCACAGCTTTGATCGCTTGAATGCTTTGCTGCAGTGGAGAAAGCATTCTTGTACTTCGACGCCCATAGCGAGCAGCGGAGTTTCGTTTTGAACCGCTATTGTTTCAAGCAGCGCTTTTTCTTTTACAATGCAAGCTTTGCCGTTAATTCGCAGTGTTTCTTCTATGCCTGGAATCAAAAAAAGCAGCCCTATTTGAGGATTAGATAAAATATTTTCCAATGAATCTACTTTTTGATTGCCACGCCTCTCTGGAATCAATAGCCTTTTCTCATCGACAACTTGTACAAAACCAGGGTGATCGCCTCGCGGAGAACTGTCGCAAATACCTTTATAATCAGCTGTAGCGATGATAACAAAAGGGGAATGTTTAATAAATTCCCGGCAGTGTCGATCTAAATAAGAAATTATTTTTTGATGCGCTAATTTGTTAGGCGCGCCGACTATATCGCGAAGCTCTTCCTTCGTTTTTACTTGTTCTTTAAAATGACTGTTTTCCATTGCTTTTTTTCACTCCTACTTTTTGCGTATACTGAAAATACCATTTTCACATGTGAAATACTATATTTTTATATTTAAAAAACAGAAAAATCAGTATATTAAAATGGAGTAGAAGTGCTATAACGCTAGCTTCGGTCTTTTTTTAAATTTTTGATTGCGTTATCAAATATGTCATTAACCGTCTTCATATGTTCGCTGACGAGATGATTCGAGTCTTTTTCTCGCTGGCGCATGTCTTTCAATAAATCATCCATATCATCTAGCAGACTTTGAAAATATTCATCTTTTTGTTCTTCTTTCATTGTGGAATCGTCCATTTCATCAAGCTTATCGAGCTTATCTTCAATTTTTTTGAAGTATTCATCTCTCAAGAATCTCACCTCATTTATAAAGTAGCTTTCTGCTTATTGTATGCAAAATGTTTGTTTGCATGAGTAAGAAGTAGAAAGTACATAAATAAAAGGAGAGCCTGAAAAGCTCATTTACTCCTTAGTAGGTTACTTTTTAGTTCCCATATTACTTTGAAGTGCGTACTTTTTTTTATTGTGTATATGCTTCATAATAAATTTTGTCAGGAGATAATATGACATTTAATGAATAGATCAGTCGTTGAGTTTACCTTCATACTGATCAATTTCTAAAATAGAATTATAAAAATTTCAGGAGGTTTTATGAATATGAGAGAGATACTGCAAGGAAAACTAGGTTTTGGAACGGCACCTCTAGGCAATATGTATCGTAATATTCCAGAAGAAGAGGCTATAGCGACGGTCGATGCAGCTTGGGAAAGCGGCATCCGTTACTTTGATGCAGCTCCTCTTTACGGAGCTGGCTTAGCTGAGATGCGCCTTGGTGAAGCCCTGTCAAAAAGAAATCGCGATGAGTATGTGCTAAGTACGAAAGTAGGTCGCGTCATTTCAGATGAACTAGAAGACACATCTTCACGTGATATGGGAGAAAAAGGCGGACTTTTCGAATTTGGCCGTAAAAATAAAATTATCAATGACTACAGCGCAGATGCCACTCTTCGTTCGGTCGAGCAAAGCTTAAATCGTTTAAAAACAGATCGCTTGGACTTTGTGTATATTCATGATGTTGCGCAAGATTTTTATGGAGATGAGTGGGTAGGACAATTTGAGTCTGCTCGAACGGGCGCATTTCGTGTGCTTACGCGCTTGCGTGAAGAAGGAGTTATTAAAGGATGGGGACTTGGAGTAAACCGAGTAGAACCAATTGAAATCATGCTGGAGTTAGAAGAAGCAAAGCCGGATGTATCATTGCTAGCGGGCCGATACACGCTGTTAGATCATGAACGTGCGCTGCAGCGAGTGATGCCCGAAGCCGTAAAGCATAATATGGACATTGTTGTCGGCGGACCGTACAGCTCAGGCGTTCTTGCTGGAGGTACACACTTTGAATATCAAAAAGCATCTTCAGACATTATGGCAAAAGTAGAAAAAATCAAAGCGATTGCAGATCGTCATCAGATCAGCATTAAAGCCGCTGCTGTACAGTTCTCACTGGCTAATCCAGCGGTTGCTGCTGTTATTCCTGGCGCTAGTCGTCCAGAGCGTATTGCTGAAGACAAAGCGGCATTAAATACAGTAATTCCGGCAGCCTTCTGGGAAGAAATGCGTGAACAAAAGCTTGTAGCTTCTTATGCTCCGCTGCCGATCAATGTTAAATGAAGAAATAGTTAAAAACTATATCAGTGCAAACGCTAAGTAAATCTTTATTTGAAGTTTTGACGTATTGCGCTATAATTAATTGTAAAGAAGCTTATTGATAGAAATTCATTATATATGTTTTTTTATCTTTGGTGACTTGACTATATGTAGATATATGAAGGGCTGGATAACAAGTATTGAAAAATGCTGAGTCGTTAACCCATCATAAAGAAATTTGTACAGCTATGCACAAATCTCTTTATGATGGGTTTTTTTGTGGAGGAGTGGATATGTTGAAGACAACTAATAAAGCAGCAAGCTCTAAAACAGGCTAATAGTTTTTGAGCGTTTTGCTAACATGAATAGAATCAATGTAAGAAAGTTAGATAGAAGGAAGGGATACAAAGGTGTTGGAACTATTTTTACGTAAAAAAAGGCAGTATCTAATTACGACATATCAATTTATTTTA
The DNA here is from genome assembly GCF_025910025.1 of Priestia sp. JV24. Lineage (NCBI taxonomy): Bacteria > Bacillati > Bacillota > Bacilli > Caryophanales > Bacillaceae > Priestia > Priestia sp. JV24. The sequence goes on along the minus strand of NZ_JAPCIN010000022.1, from coordinate 174,038 downwards.
AACGTCTCGCTTATTGTCCTAGGGTTTATACTCGTTTATTTTTTATTGAGAGAGCTTTTTTATATTATGAATGATGCCTTAACAGGAAATAATAATGTTCATAAAATCCTTGGAAAAGTATTGGTTTTCTTTTTATATTTTGCTTTTGTTTCGATGATTATGACTTACTTTAAGGAAAGCTGCCATTTTCCGTTGAGTTATCTTTTATACATTGGAATTACTGCTACAATACGATTTATTATTGTAAATAACAATTATCAAATTGGAAGTTTATTTTTATCGCTAGGAATTATTGCTTTAACGATTAGTTACTTAATGTTAACGAAAAAAAGATTAGAAGATAATGAAAGGAGAATTTGAATATGAGTAGAAATAAGGAGCATGAATTTAGTAATTTAGTGCGCGAAATCCGTAAGGAGCAGGTTGGAAATGGACCGAGAGAAATTACTACTCGCTTTGTAGATGCGTGGGCTGTTAGTGAAATGAAAGGCAATCTTACGAATGTAGAAAAATTTATGATAACTTCTCCTGAAGGCAAAAGAATGGTTCATGAGGCACGTACAGAGCTAGTGAAAAAAATTTATGATTGCTCCGAGATACGAGATAAGTTTGAAAAACTTGTTCATGCAAAAATTGTAAGAGTTTTTTCAGACATTAATATTGAAGAAGATGTTGCGATGACTACTTTTGTTTTTGATAAAAAGTTAGACGATTAACTAAAATAGTTTTTTGAAAGAAAGAGGGATTTAGTGACGCCAAACAACAGAGACATAGCGTATGTTGCTGTTGTGAAGAGTAAGTGTAAAAGAGCATCAAAGCCTTTGTTTCCTTAACAAAGGCTTTGATGCTCTTTTCATCTAGGCGCTTATCTATTCTTCACGCCGCTCATCAGTAAAAACAAAGGAATACGCATTCGCCGCTCGTAAGTTTCAGCGCTGTCGAAATATTCTTTTTGAGGACATGCTTCTTTTAAATTTGTAACGGTGAATCCGCTTTGCTGCATCAAAGAAAAGTACTCTTCAAGCGTGCGATGATACTTTTGAACGTATCCGCCCATCCAGTGCTGCTGACGGAATCCCATTGAGAAGTAGTTATCCACGGTCCAGTTTGTGCGCAGAGCAGAAGGCTGCAAAGTGGAAGTAATGACTGGGTGTTCAACGGAAAAAATAAATCTTCCTTCAGGTTTGAGTGCTTGATTCACTTTAGTGAAAATGGAAGCTAAGTCTTCCATGTAGTGGAGAGACAGTCTTGCAGTAACCAAATTGTATTCGGTGCGTGGTGGAGTATAATGCTCCATCGATTCATGGAGCACTCTTGCATTTGGATAGTTTAAAAGCTGTTGCTGAGCCGCGTTTATCATATTGATCGAGCCGTCTACCCCGGTATAAGAGAAACATCCCTGTTCAAGAAGCTCCGTGCCAAATCCAGCGTTTCCGCACCCTAAATCTAAAACGTTTGCATCTGTAACATCACCTAGAAGCTGTAAAATGGCCGGTTTTTCAATCGTATCGTTGGCATTTTCTTTTTGCTGCCGGCGTTTTGTATAGGCCAAAAACGTCTCGTCATTATCGTAAAATTCAGTTCCTGTTGAAATCTTCAACTAAATCAGCCTCCTCTATGCAAAGTACCTCATTATACAGGTATATTGAAATTATTTACAAATATTTTGATAGATATGGAAATGGCTTTTTTATTTTGGAAGTAGTGCTATTATGTGGAGTAACCGGCTTGTACACGTTTACGGAAGATAAGTCTAAAAGCTAAGAGTTGAGTATAGAAAGGGTGAATCTATGCGTAACTCTTAGCTTTTGCAATGAAGTCGTAGGGAACCATTTGTTTTTTGCGTCGTTCTTATTTCGATAATTTTTCAACAATTGCTGCGTCTATTTGCTGAGATAATACGCTGCTAATCTCTTTTTCATTCTCCACTTTTTCTAAAATGAGCTGCTTATTACTCTTCTTTATTTTTAACATCGTACCTGAGTGAATAGAGAAATCATCTCGCAGCTTTTTAGGAATAGTAAGTCGAAAACGGTCATCAATTTTTCGAGATTGAGCCGTAAATGTTAAAGTCGTTTTCTTACCAAAACTCATTTCATATTTTTGAATCACAACGTTATTTTCCTGGTTAATAAAAAATTGAACCTCCATGTTGGCATCCAATTCGACTGACGTTAAAAGTTCAGAAGTGAGCTGAATCTGCCGTCCGGTTAATGTTGCATAATAAGGGGGAGGCGCCGCAGGTTTTTGTGAAAGCGCTATCGATTTTTCGTCTCTTTTTTTCATCACAATTTGCTGTTCTACCACGTATAGTTCTACATAATCAAAGGGCTTAAGTTCATAGTCATCTCGCAGGGATTTTGGAATGACTATTCTACTCATGTGGTCAATTGTTCGAATGAAGATACGAGAAGGAACCGGGACATTTCCATCATGATGATCGATAATAATCCAATCATCACAGCTCCGTAAAAAAACTTTGTCGTTCGTCTCGAGTTTTGTTAGTTGCATAAACAAAGAAGGAAGGGATACTCTTCCCATTTCGTCAATTATACACTCTTCTTTTTTTGTACGCATCTTGCTACTTAATCCTTTCTAAAAACAGTTTAGATGGGGTATGTTACTTAAATTACACAGCATTTATTTCTTTGTCAAATGAAGCAAATGAGTATTTATTCATCCTACAGATTGAGAAATACAGGAAGTTTGACCTCATTCAGTAGATGCACAGCTGTCCCATGTAAAAGGTAATTATCTGAAGAAAACAGTTAATCTGTTAATTAGAAAAGCATAGAATAAAAGCGTTTTTCTTTCTTTTGATTTTATTGTCAGAAACAAAGGTTTAAAAAGGAGCTTCCTTCCTTTTCTAAAGAGTAGGTTTTTTATTAACAAAATGCAGCCAGATTTACGCTCAATGATGAATAGATTTATGCATATTAAGTCTAGAAAAAAATTTCAAGCGGTGCTTTTTTCACTTGTTTTGGAGAGCAGTCATAGTTGGAAAATAAAGAAAAAAGCTCAAAGCAATGAGCTTTGAACCAATTTTTATCGTTTTTCAACCAGCAGTAAGATGAAGGTAGCAAGCGGTCCTAAGGCAAGAGATAATAAAAACCAGTTCAGACCCGTTCGATTTTTACCTTAATTGTTTCTTTATATGAGTAACAAAATCTATATTAGCATAAATATCCAAATTTTTGATTGGGATTCCTGAATTAGGGTGGAGAAACGGTGAATTTTTTCATGAAGCAAAATTCTCTATTTTCCTTAACTTAGTGAAGGTAGTAGTGAATAAGAGAAGGATGCACGGAGTAGACGTGAACGTATTGAGGCCGATGATAGTGAAGCTGATGCATATATTGATTCATAAGCCTTTGAATGGCGTCATACACATTGGGCGGATATCCATAATAGCCGTGATGAATACCAACTCGAAACAAGGAAAGGGGCGTCGTGTTATTGGTTCTGCACATTGTTCTACGCTCTTCTGCGCTTTTAACCTTGCGCAGCTGCTCCACCCGCTGGTGCAGCTTTTCGCTGTCCTAGTTCTTGATCGAGTATAAAGATAGCTGCAGGGTTATTTTGGGCGATTTTTAAACGGTCTACAATCGTTTGAGCTTGAGCTTCTTCGTCGACTTGTTCTCGTAAAAAGTCCTGCACGATGACTAACGTTTGAGGGTCATTCGCTTGGTTGATAAATTGAAACGCTTGACGATAAGAATTCGTGACGAACTTCTCATGCTCCAATACTTTTTGAAACGTTTCTAACGGTGTCCCAAACTCACTTGGCTGAGCAGGCAAAGAGCTTAATTCTACCGTTCCGCCGCGGTCAACTAAGTAGTCAATGAGTTTTAGCATATGAGTGCGTTCTTCTTCAGACTGCAGACGCAGCCAGCTGCCCATTCCTTTATAGTTTAATCGATTCATATAGTTAGACATAGCTAGGTATAAAGTCGAAGAGACGTGTTCAAGTTGAATTAAGTTATTGAGCAGCTTTTGAATTTGTTCGTTCATAGTTGTTATTCCTCCTTAGGGAAAAGTTTTTTTTCGTATACTACCTGCAATCATCACGCTTTTAATCTACAAAGATACTATATGTCACGTCTTTAAGTAGGTAACTTGCCCATCCTTTATTGGTGCTTCTTACTTACATATAAGAGTTGTATAATATAGGAATAAAAATAGTTTAAAAGTATTTTTTTAGATGGTTAAAATTACTATGTTCTATTTAACCAATTTAGTGATAAAATTGTCACTCTGTGCAATTTTAATTGGTGTGAAGGAGTCAGAAAAATGAATATGCAACACGTATTAATACCTGGATTTGAAAAGCTTGCGAGCTTTGTTTTCTGGTACCCATTTATTATGTCTTTATTTTGGATTGCAGGCACGCTTATTTACATACGCTATCGCGACCGAGATCCTAAAGTTGATTTTTCAACAATTGCCTGGCCGTTAGTGAGCTTTTTAGTGCCTTGCTATAACGAGGAAGAGACGATTGAAGAAACGCTTAAGCACCTTTTGGCGTTAGATTATCCGTCTAAAGAAATCATCCTTATTAACGATGGCAGTACGGATGGAACAGCTGATATTTTAAAAGAAATCAGCAGAAATCACCCTGAAGTTCGTGTGATTCAGCTTTATGAAAATAAAGGAAAAGCCAACGCGTTACATTTAGGTGCGCACGCATCTAAAGCTGAGTTTTTAATCTGCTTAGATTCCGACGCTATTTTAGATCAAGACGCTCCATATTATCTAATCCACCATTTTCTTCATAAAGGGGAACGGCTGGGAGCCGTTACCGGAAATCCGCGCATTCGAAACCGCAATACGCTGCTGAGTCGCATTCAGCTAGTTGAGTATTCTTCTATTATCGGTTCTATTAAACGGACACAGCGAATTTTAGGAAAAGTAATGACGGTCTCAGGCGTAGTAGTAGCTTTTCGAAAGAAAGCACTTGTAGACGTTGAGCTGTGGGATCGTGACATGATTACGGAAGATATCGCCGTGAGCTGGAAGCTGCAGCAGCGCTTTTGGGATATCCGCTATGAACCGCGGGCATTGTGCTGGATGCTTGTGCCCGAAACCTTAAAAGGAATTTGGAACCAGCGAGTACGCTGGGCTCAAGGCGGACAAGAGGTAATGCTTCGCCACTGGAAAGTGTTATTAAAATGGAAGCAGCGCAGAATTTGGATTGTATACCTAGAGCAGTGGATCAGTACCCTTTGGTCATTCGCATGGCTGTTTGTGACTATCATGCTGCTTGTTACGGCGAGCAGCCCCCAAGACATGCTGTTTTGGTTTACGTTTACGTCATTTTCCCTTGTGTTTATGAGCTTAATTCAACTGTTTATTGCGCTGAAAATTGATTCGAAATACGATAACGTGAAGCGGTATTACGTATGGGCTGCATGGTACCCAGCGCTTTATTGGATTGTGAATACGATTGTGGTAGTGGGCGCATTTCCTCGTGCTATCAGATCTAGAGTGAAAGGAGGCTATGCTACATGGAGCAGTCCAGACCGCGGCTTAACGAAGAGCAAATCATGATTCAAGCCAAACAGCCTCTTGCTCGATTAGTGGTAAGCATCATTGTTTCATCTGTTTTTTGGCTCTATTGTGCCATTGTTCTTTGGTTTTTTCTTTCAGCTGTTATCGGCGTAAATGACCGTTACAGCGGGGTATTAAAAATTGCGTTCAAAACGACGAACGGCGAAATTCGAACGTTTTTAGTAATTGGACTTGCTATTTTTTGCTTCTTTTTCCTGGCTCTGTTTTTATGGAGATCCTACAACAAAAAGAGATTTGGAAGCTTAAACCGACGAAAAGAGCCGGCGTATACGAGTATTAAAGATTTAGAGCGTCTTGAGCTTTTATCTAAGGATCAAATTCAAGAGCTTCAGCGTGCACAGTACATCGAGTTTGATGTTAATCCGTTAAAACATACTGAAGAGAGGAAGCACGCATGAAGAAATATGTATTCTTTCTTTTGATTGCGGCAGCGGTAGTTGGCTTTATTTTCTTTAAAGTAGTGAACTGGGAAGACAAGGCGAAAGCAACAACGACCGTGGAGCCAGCGCTTGAGACGAACGGATGCTTAGGTTTAAATTATCATCGCGTGCGCAAGCATAATTGGTTTAATCGAGTTGTCAGCTCAGTTACAAAGTCTGACGAACTGACAGAGTACAGCGTCTATAGCAATGATTTTGAACATCAGTTAAAAAAGCTGAAGGAACTTGACACTACGTTTGTTACACCAAAAGATATTGAAGCGTATCAGCAAAAAGGCACGTTTCCAAAACGCTGCGTATGGATTTCATTCGATGATATCGACCGTACTGTTTATCAAAACGCGTTTCCTATTTTAAAAAAGGAAAACATTCCGTTTACGCTATATGTAATCGCAGGACAAGTGGGGGCAACGGATTTTCAAAATTTAAACATGGCTTCGTGGAGTCAGCTAAAAGAAATGAAAGACAGCGGCCTTGCGACAATCGGTTCGCATACATATGATATGCACCGTTTAGAAGAAGACAAGCCTTTATTTCTGACGGCTGCTAAATACAGCGCGTTTGCTGAAGATTTACGAAAAAGCAAAGAAACGATTAAGAACCATTTAGGAATAGACCCGGTTTACTTTGCATATCCATACGGCAATACAAATGATGACGTAGCTAAGATTGTAAAAGATGCTGGTTTTCACCAAGCAGCTATCCTAGCCCCCCACCTTATTACAAAAGATAACGATCCTTATTATCTGAATCGAATTATTGTATACAACAAAACCTTTCAAAACCTTATTCTTCCTTGGCTGACACGTACGAGCACGTAAGAAGAAAATGTAAAAAGCCTCTGTCTAAAGCAGAGGCTTTTTTTTGTTCACCATCAAAAGGTATGTCGATTAAGTGAAGAAAGTACACTTTCATTTCTATAAAAATCATTTTAATGGTACCATAGAAAAGTTGTAATAAAAGACATGGATAAACGAAACAATCTATCAATTTTTTACGAACTTCTTGTAAGAAGTTTCTGAAGGTGAAAAGAGGAAAACAGCGATCCTACGTTTGTTATTTTAATAATGTAAGGTAATCAGACAAACCAATCCGTTGTCCGTTACTGGTTAATTTGTATTCATTATTCACGATTCCTCTCTATCATTTCGTCATGGGTTTTGTTTTATCGTTAAAATTTTGATAAAGGTGTATAGGCTATGGAAAATAGGCATTTTGAATATAAATTTAAAGAAGCGCTGAAAAAACTAAATGATATTGAACTTGCGTTAAATGAATCATCGATTGTAGCAATTACGGATAGTCGCGGATTCATCAATCACGTGAACGATAAATTCTGTGAAATTTCTAAGTACGAAAGACATGAGCTTCTCGGTCAGGATCATCGTATTATTAATTCGAAACATCATTCAAGCTTGTTTTTTAAAGAGTTATGGAGCACGATCAGGTCCGGTAAGGTATGGCACGGAGAAATAAAAAATAAGGCAAAAGACGGTTCGTCCTACTGGGTGGATACAACCATTGTTCCTTTTTTAGATGAGCGGGGTAAGCCGTATCAGTACGTATCGATTCGCAATGATATTACAAAACGAAAAGCATATGAAGAGAAAATTAAGCAAATGGCTTATTATGATCCGTTAACCAATTTGCCTAATCGCTACTGGTTAAACAAGCAGCTGAAAAAACTGCTTCTAAATCGAGAATCTCCTGAACTGCTGGCCATTTTATTTTTGGATTTAGACCGCTTTAAATCAATAAATGATATGCATGGCCATCATCACGGCGATGTGCTGCTGAGGCGCGTAGCAGAAAGGTTAAGAAAATGTATTCCTTCCTCTGATTTTATCTCGAGGCACGGGGGCGATGAGTTCATTTTAGTGCTGCATTCACTAAAAACTGTTGAGGAAATTGAAGAAATGACCGAACAGATTGTAAAAGAAATGGCGCTTCCTTTTTATATAGACGGTGATAAAGTGTTAACCTCTACAAGCGTTGGCATCAGCCTATTTTCAAAGGAATGTCAGCAGCATATTATTCCAAAAGACGCAGATGAACTAATCGACCGGCTGATCAAGCAAGCAGATATTGCGATGTATGTAGCAAAACGGAATGGACGAAACACATATGAAATGAGTTCGTCTTCATCTAATGAACGAATAATTAAAACAATCAGCATGGAGAATGAGTTAAAGTATGCGCTAGAAAGAGATGAGTTTCAGCTCGTTTATCAGCCGTTAATCGATTTGAAAACGTCTGATGTCATAGGGGCAGAAGCGCTTATTCGCTGGAATAGCGCAAAGTTTAGTACCGTCTATCCAAATGAATTTTTGCCTATTTTAGAAGAAGTGGGTCTAATTGTGCCGGTTGGCAAGTGGGTGTTAGAAGAAGCGTGTAAGCAGATGAAAGCATGGACGGAGCTGAATTCACTAGCGAGTAAAATAGGAGTGAACGTATCACCTATTCAGCTGAAGTCCTCACGATTCGTAGCGGAGATGGAACAAATTTTGAAAAGAACGGGCCTTGAGCCGCGCTTTCTGGAACTTGAAATCACTGAAAGCGTTATTCAAAACAGTCAAGAATCAAAAAAAGTGTTAAACCGTCTGCGGAGTCTAGGCGTAAAAGTGGCGATGGATGATTTCGGAACGTGCTATTCATCCCTTAGCTATCTCAAACACTTGCCGATTAATACGTTAAAAATTGATAAATCATTTATTGACGACTTAGACGAAGTTGGAAAAGTGCTCGTGGAAACGATTATTCAAATGGGAAAGAAACTTAACTTTGATCTAACTGCAGAAGGAATCGAAAACGAAGAACAGCTGCAGTTTGTGACGGAGCAAGGCTGTCATATCGGTCAAGGCTATCTATTCGATAAGCCGCTTTCTCCCGAGGAAATGAGCCGTTTGTTGAAATGAAGGAAAATCCTATGTACAGAAAGAAGCTCTTTAATAGAGCTTTTTTTATGGTTTTTAATCGTATGGAAGGAGTGAGGAATTTGTGAAAGAGTACGTTGGAATCTGCACAGTATGTCAAAAGAACGTGTACTGTTTAGAGGGATTTTTAAACGGTGTGGTTGTTGAAGGGAAGCTGGTGTGCTTTGCGTGTGAAAAAGAGGAGAAGCGTGACTCTCATAAAAACAAAAACTAGCTACCTGGGGTAGCTAGTTTTTGTTTACTGCGCATTCACTTTTTCAGCTTGCCAGTAATACTCGCTGAACACATCAGAAAAAGCTTTGACGGTATTTGTGAGTTCTTCCATATTGTTATCGACGCCCCCTACTTCAATTAAAATGGAGCGGTCGGATAAGTCTTGATTATATAGCCCGTTATTGCCGCTTGTTTTCTTTTTGCTTAATACTCCGCGGCTAAGACCTGGATATTTTTCCTCTAGTTTTTCATGGATCGCTTTGGCCATTTTCACGTTTTCATCAAATTTCGGATTCGCTTCACCTAATACAATCATCATTTTAGCGTACGATTTGCCGTTAATAGCAGCCGTTGTTTTTTCTTGGCGCAGTGAATCACGATGAATATCGATTAAATAATCGACGTCTTTGTTTTGCTGAAGAGCCGTTTCCACGACGCTGCGAGACATCATATAGGCTCGTCCTGTACCCCAGCCTTTTTCATTCAGCTTTTGCGTCATATTAGTTGTATCTACTTCCGAACCGATTCCGTCTGCTTTTAATTCCATTCCTAGCATTTGACCAACGAGCGTAATGTTGGTTTTGTTATCAACGGCTTTATTTTCATTCGCTTCACCTTGCATACCAAGTAAAGGGAAATAAGATTCCCAGCTGTGCGTGTGGTAGATGTACACAACTTTTCTGTCTCCCGTACTTTGCTTGGCCTGTACTTGAGACTGTTTTTTGCTTTCTTCGTACGTTTTGCTTTCAGCAGGATCCAAATCACGCTCGCCTGAAATGCTTTCGAGAGGAGGAGCCGATTCATGGGGAATCGTGGTATAATCCGTTCCTTCACCGGCTAATAGAATATGAGAATCAAAAATAGAAAAGCCGGGCAGTTCTGATCCAAATAGACTTCTTGTATCTGCCACGCGAATATTCGTCGCCAGCTGCAGGGCGACAGAAGAGAGAGGAGGCGGGGAGAAGTCTTCTTCAAAGGCATGAGAGAAATGATGGTTTTCCGTATGCATGAAGTAGAACAAGCTTTGGGCTTTATAATTTGATAGTGCTTGATAGACAACGTTTGAGCGCAGCGTATGCTGAAGAGTTGAATACGTGACGGTAAAAATAGCGGCTGATGTTAAAAGAACAAATAGTATAGCGATAATTAATGATTTATAAGAAAGGATCCAAAAAAGCTTTTTAGGCTTTTCAGTAAACTTATTTTTCATAGAGTAAACCTCCTCTAATAAAATTTTGAAATCAGCGGATGAGAACTCTAAGAGGAGAATGTTATGTATCTACTATTTACTCTATTAAAAAGAAATAGAAATATGATAGAAACCATGATATTTAACACAACATAAAAAAGCTTATATTAGGGCATACTGTGAAAAAACGGTGCGTATTGGAGCTGGTTAGATGAACGACTCATGGATTTATCATCATTTTATTAATACATTTTTATTTCCTTTAACAATTTTTAGCGTGGCATTTTGTGTGCTGGGGATGTTGCTATACATGCTGTGGAAAGAAAAGCAAAAAGAAGGACCAAAAGAAAACAAGAGCTTTTAAATAAGAGCTCTTGTTTTGTCGAACATTCAGTTAGAAAAAGGGAGGTTCACTTTCTCTAAGAACTCCATTCGGTTGCCAAAAGGATCATCCACGTAAATTCTTTCGACGCCGGTAATGTTTTTGTCTTCTATAAAAGAAATACCGAAGCTAGCCAGATGATCTTTGAACGCAGGGAGGTTTTTGACGTGAAAGCCTGGATGCGCTTTTTTTGCGGGTGAAAAGGCAGGTTCAACACCAATATGCAGCTGATAAGAACCAAATTCAAACCACATGCCGCCGCGCTTTTTTAGACTTTCGGGTTTTTCGACTTCTGTTAAGCCAAGAACGGTTCCGAAAAAGTGTCGTGCTTCGCTTTCTGAATTCGGTGGTGCAGCTAGCTGAACATGATCAATATGCGTCAGTGTAAAAGTCATAAACATTCCTCCTTAAATAGTAGAGTACTAGTTAAGTTTACGTGATGTATCACTGTAAATAAATGACAAAAAGATGATGCTTTTCATAAGAAAAACTTATTATTTTATATACATATAACACCAAATGAAGTATATTTTATTTTGTTGTTATTTAAGAGAATTGGAGATTAATATGGAATATCACTATACGTTAACTAAAGATGATTACGTAGCCTTTAACATGCATCACGCTCAATATTCGGAAAGAGTACAAAAAGTGCTGAGAGTTCAGCGATGGATGTCGCTTATTTTTCTTCTTATTCCTTTGCTTGTTTCGTGGGTTGAAGGAGAATTTTTACTTAGCATGTTCGCAGCGTTTGCACTGCTTGCGGTGCTGTGGTTTCTATTTTATCCGAAGTACTTTTACGGAAGTATTAAAAAGAACATTGTAAAGGTAATAAATGAAGGAGATAACAGCAGTCTGACGGGTAAGCATACTATGATGGTTACGGAAGATGGCTTGGTAGAGAAAAGCTCAAAAGGAGAAGTGAAGACTCCTTGGTCAAGCATCACTCAAATTAGAGAAACCGATGAACATATCTTTATTCTTGTTAGCGCAATGAGCGGATACGTTATTCCTACAAGCACATTTGCAGATGCAAAAGCGCTACAGCAGTTTAAAGAAACGCTGAATGCTGCAAGAGACGAAAAAACAGGCTGAGTAGTAAATAATAATAATGTGGAAAAACGCCCTCTTAGATACTTTTCTAAGAGGGCGTTTTGTTAACAGCAGTCCCAGTTGTATAAAACATCTCTAAAGTTACGGTTGCGAAGGTCTTTTTCTTTAATAAAGAAATTGGCCACACCCGCATCACCAAACATAATATCCGCTTCGTCGTCCATGGCGAATTGAAGAAGCAGAACATCGTATGCTCGCAGCGCTTCATCGTAGTCTCGAGGATCGCTTTGAGTGAAAAAAGCGTATCCGCCCATTTTATGATACTCGCCCGTAAGCTCATCCCAGTAGATTTCTTCAGTTTCTTCATCTTCAAATAAATCTGATTCTATATCATTATATCGATAGTCAGTGGGGGAAGCGGGTTCGATTTTTATTTCAAACTGTAAGCCTACTTCTTGAGGAATAGGGAACATATCCCGGTCAATGTCTTCAAGATACGTAAAATCGGTTGTTAGCTTTTTTTTATCTGTGGTTACGTCTTCATAAAAAACGACGCGAAAGTCTTTTTGAGCCGTAGGATGGTCAAAATCAAGACCGTACATATCGCCCGTGCTTTCGTTATTAGCTCCGCAAATGAAAAATTGAAGCATGCCTTGAATGGGCATATTTTCATAGGAAGGTACTTCAGAAAAATTGATTTGTGCCATCAGGAGCATCGGCTTACCTTGAGAATCAAGAGGATGATTTGCTTCTAGAGGAAGGTAAGGGTTGCCGCCAAACTTGCTTTCATATAATTTTGGACTGTTCATAACCGTATTGATGTGGATGTAAGGCTTACATGTTTTTTCGATTTCTTTTCGGTAAGGTTCTAGCTTAGGAGGCAGTTCTAATTTTGATAGAGGATTCATATGTACTCTCCTTTTTGTTTGAAATAAAAAGAACGTTTGTTCGTATTTTTATTTTACCTTAATACATACTGAAAGGGAAGAGAAATCGTATAAAAAATCCCTTTGCAGAAGCATCTACAAAGGGCACAAAGAAATGATAGCGTTTTCATTAAGAAACTTACTAAATGCCTGCTTATTTAGAAAAGAATCCTTTTAAAGCAAATGCGACGTTTTGCGGTCTTTCCGCTAAGCGGCGCATAAAGTAGCCAAACCAGTCGTTGCCAAATGGAACGTATACGCGCATTGTATAGCCTTCTTTTGCAAGGCTAAGCTGCATGTCTGTGCGGAATCCGTACAGCATTTGAAATTCAAACTGCGTGCGCGGGATGTTGTTTTTGTGAGCGAACTCTTTTACTTTTGCAATAATATTGTGGTCGTGAGATGCAATAGCCGTGTATGTTCCGCTGAGCAAATGTTCTTCAATGATTCGCATATAGTTTTCGTCAATTTGGGCTTTGTCTTGAAACGCCACGGTTGGTGATTCTTGATACGCGCCTTTTACCAATCGAAGAGGAATGCCTTTTAGCTCTTTTACGTCTTGTTCAGCGCGGAACAGGTAAGCTTGAATAACCGTTCCAACATTATCAAACGTCTCGCGAAGCTCTCGTAAAATATCCAGCGTCATTTGACAGTGAGCGTAGTCTTCCATGTCGATTCGGACGAAGTTATCGTATTTTTTCGCTGTTTCAAGAATGCGGCGCATGTTCTCAACGCAAAAACTGCGGTCAATATCTAAACCGAGCTGCGTCATTTTGACAGATAAGTTGCACGTTACACCGGCTTGCCCCATAGCTTCCAGCGTTCTGACATTATATTGAGTCGCTTCGATAGCCTCTTCTTTGCTTGAAACAAATTCCCCTAAATGATCAAGCGTACAAACAAGTCCTTTTTCATTCAGTTCCCGTACTTTTTTGATCGCATGTTCAATCGTGTCGCCAGCTACCACTTGAGCTGCACCAAAGCGAAGACCCCATTTTTTCGCCGCTTTGTTTAGCGCTTTATTTTGGGAAGCGTGAAGAAACACATTTTTAGATACCTCTGCTAACATAAATATCTCCCCCTATAGAAAAAATCCCTTGTTGTTTTAAGATAGAGCAGCCTAAGGCTGCTCTACTGAGTATTAAAGCGTCGTGCTTGTTGTTTTTGCTTGCAGGTGCAGAATCAAGTAATCAGGACCGCCAGCTTTTGAATCTGTTCCTGACATGTTAAATCCGCCAAACGGCTGGTACCCAACGATGGCACCTGTACAACCGCGGTTGAAGTAAAGGTTTCCGACGTGGAACTCTTCTTTTGCCCGTTCGATGTGCTCAGGCGTATTTGAAAGAAGGGCACCTGTTAAACCGTAGTCTGTATTATTAGCAATTTCCATCATATGATCGAAGTCGCGCGCTTTGCAGAATGCTACGACTGGGCCGAAGATTTCTTCTTGCATTAAACGTGCTTTTTCATCTACATCTGCAATAATCGTAGGCTGAATGAAGTAGCCTTTTGAATCATCTGCTTCTCCGCCCGTCATTAAACGGCCTTCTTCTTTACCGATTTCAATGTACTTTGTAATTTTGTTGAAAGAAGCCTGGTCAATAACAGGTCCCATATACGTGTTCACATCTTCAGGACTTCCCATTGTTAATGTTTTTGTCAGCTCAACTGCTTTTTCAAGAACGATATCGTATACGTCTTGGTGAACAACTGCACGAGAGCCTGCTGAACACTTTTGTCCAGAGAAGCCAAATGCTGAATACACAATAGAAGAAGCAGCTAAATCTAAATCAGCATCTTTATCTACAACGACCGTATCTTTACCGCCCATTTCAGCAATAACGCGTTTTAGCCAGATTTGACCAGGCTGTACTTTTGCCGCGCGTTCATAGATGCGGCAGCCTACTTCACGCGAACCTGTAAATGAAACGAAGCGTGTTTTTGGGTGATCTACTAAATAGTCGCCAATTTCGCTTCCGCTTCCCGGCACGTAGTTCAGTACGCCGTCTGGAAGGCCAGCTTCTTTCATTACTTCTACAAATTTTGCTGCGATAACCGGTGTGTTGTTAGCAGGTTTTAATAGAACCGTATTTCCTGCTACGATTGCTGCTGCTGCTGTTCCCGCCATGATTGCTAACGGGAAGTTAAAAGGTGAAATAATAACGCCGACACCAAGCGGAATGTAGTTAAATTTATTTTCTTCACCGTCGCGGCTCTCCACAGGCGCACCGTCTTTTAGCTGCACCATTTGGCGAGCGTAGTATTCAAGGAAGTCAATTGCTTCTGCTGTATCAGCATCTGCTTCTTTCCACGGTTTTCCGGCTTCTTTCACAAGGTAAGCTGAAAATTCATGCTTGCGGCGGCGAATAATGTCCGCTGCGCGGAAAAGAATATCTGCTCGTGCTTCCGGCGCTTCTTTTTTCCACGTATTAAAGGTAGAAAGTGCTGCCTGCATTGCTTTTTCAGCCAAGTCTTGATCTGCTTTTGACACGCGGCCGATAACTTCTGTTTTATTTGCTGGGTTAATGGACTGAATTTGATCTTCTGTTGTAATTAATTCTCCGCCAATTACAAGAGGATAGTCCTTGCCAAGCTCTGATTGTACAAGTTCTAATGCAGATTCAAATGCATCTTTGTTTTGTGCAATCGTAAAGTCTGTAAAAGGCTCGTGTTTGTATTGTTTGATTTCGTTGATATTCATTGTGTTCATTTTCATTACCCCTTTTTTTAGAAAATTTGCAACATAATTAATATTCCAACACCCTATACCTGTATTATAATCACCTTATTATCGTTTTGTACATAGTTTTTTAACAAAAATGTTCAAAAAAATTTAAAAATATACACTTTTGTTTAAATGTACAATGAAGCTATGGTTTTTATAGTGATTTTGAACAAAACGAAAAGAAAGGAGTGTCGGTAAAGTATAAGAAAAGATGTTTTGAAGTAAAGAATTACGATAGGGGAAAGAGTTTATCGGTAGTAAATTAAAATGATCTTCCTTTCAAAAAAACAATAGACAAAGTTGTTCAATATAAATTATCATATAATTCGAAAAGTAATTTTTGTCGAATGAAGCTATCTTTTTCGTCAAGTGAAGGCTTCATTTGAATGTACAGATAGAAGGAGGGTAGAAAAACAGCAGTTATTTGTCCATATTATTGTAAGGGCTTACATATTTAACGCGCGATGCGAAGAACGTGTAATTCTTTAAATGACGGTTCCTATAAGGAGGATTTTAACATGAGTCATCAACCGCCTGAGTTAAAAAAAGAATTAAAAATTCGACACATAACCATGATTTCTTTAGGAGGAATCATTGGTGCCGGTTTGTTCATTGGAAGTGGATCGCTCATTAACGCAGCGGGTCCTGGTTCCATTTTTTCGTACGCGTTTGCCGGTTTGCTGGTGATTTTAGTTATGCGAATGCTGGGGGAAATGTCTACGGCTAATCCTTCAAGCGGCTCGTTCGCCACATATGCCAGAGAAGCACTTGGGCCGTGGGCCGGCTACACAATCGGCTGGCTGTACTGGTTTTTCTGGGTAATTGTTATTGCAGTTGAAGCGATTGCGGGTTCAACGATTATTCAATATTGGTTTCCGTCTTTACCGTCTTGGGGCGTGAGTCTGATCCTGACGTTTTTACTAACGTTAACGAACTTATACTCTGTTAAATCATTTGGTGAATTTGAATACTGGTTTTCGCTTATTAAAGTAGTTAGTTTAGTGCTGTTTTTACTTTTAGGAGGAGCGATCATCCTCGGTTTAATACCGGGAGTAGAGTCTCCGGGAGCATCAAATCTTCTTCATAGAGGAGGATTTCTTCCAAATGGAATCAGCTCCGTCTTTTTAGGAGTGGCGATTGTCATGTTTTCTTTTATGGGGACAGAAATTGTCGCAACAGCCGCTGGAGAATCGGCTCAGCCTGAGCGAGCGATCACCATCGCAACAAATACCGTTATTTATCGTATTTTAATTTTTTATCTTGGGTCCATTTTAATCTTAGTGACTATTCTTCCGTGGGATTCTTCAAGCTTGATGAAAAGTCCGTTTGTTTCGATATTAGAGCTGGTAAACGTTCCGGCAGCGGCTCAAATTATGAACTTTATCGTACTGACTGCTGTTTTGTCTTGCTTAAATTCAGGTCTATACACGAGTTCTCGTATGCTTTACTCAATGGCGCAAAAAGGAGACGCGCCGCGCATGTTTTTGAAAGTGAATAAAAAAGGCATTCCGTTTAATGCCATTGTAGGATGTACCGTGATTTCTTACATCAGCGTTGGTTTTAACTATCTTTCACCTGATAAAATCTTTTTATTTTTAGTAAACGCATCGGGAGGCGTAGCGCTTCTTGTGTACCTTGTTATTGCTTTTTCACAGCTTCGCATGAGAAAGAAATACGAAAAAGAAAAGCCGGAAGCATTAAAAATCAGAATGTGGCTGTTTCCTTATTTAACGTATGGAACGATTGCGGCGATCACAAGTATCTTTATTGCGATGGCATTTATTGATTCACTTCGCACTCAGTTTTATCTCACGCTGCTGATTGCTGTATTTGTGGTATGTTCGTACTTCTTTACGAAAAAGAAAAAAGATGATAGTTCCCTATCAGGACAGGGGAATAAAAGAATTTCTTAATAGAAGAGAAAATCATCACGAGGGGCTAGGGGGAAGTAAATTGGCAAACAAAGAGTTAAAAAGAGGGCTTGAATCTCGTCATATCCAAATGATTGCTCTTGGAGGAACGATTGGGGTAGGGTTATTCATGGGTTCAGCAAGCACCATTAAATGGACGGGGCCATCCGTCCTGCTTGCGTATGCTATTTGCGGCGTTTTTATTTTCTTTATTATGCGTGCAATGGGGGAAATGCTTTACTTAGAGCCAAGTACGGGTTCGTTTGCGACATTCGGTCATAAATATATTCATCCGTTAGCTGGTTATATCACGGCTTGGAGCAACTGGTTTCAATGGGTGATTGTGGGCATGGCAGAGATTATTGCAGTCGGAGCTTATATGCAGTACTGGTTCCCGCATTTACCGGCGTGGGTTCCGGGAATTGTCGCCATGGTCATTCTTGGTGGGGCCAATTTAATTTCGGTGAAATCGTTTGGAGAGTTTGAATTTTGGTTTGCAATGATTAAAATTGTTACGATTGTTCTCATGATTATTGCCGGTCTTGGCCTTATTTTCTTCGGTCTTGGAAACGGCGGCGAAGCGCTTGGCCTGTCGAATTTGTGGGCAAACGGCGGTTTCTTTACAGGCGGATGGTCAGGCTTTTTCTTTGCCTTGTCGCTTGTTATTGCTGCTTATCAAGGAGTAGAGCTTATTGGAATTACAGCAGGAGAAGCAAAAGATCCTAAAAAAACGTTAACAAGTGCAATTCAAAGCTTAATTTGGCGTATTTTAATTTTTTATATTGGCGCCATCTTTGTGATTGTAACGGTGTATCCGTGGAACGAGCTGGATTCACTCGGCAGTCCGTTTGTTTCTACGTTTGCTAAAGTAGGAATTGCAGCAGCGGCGGGCATTATTAACTTTGTTGTCATCACAGCGGCAATGTCTGGGTGCAACAGCGGAATTTTCAGTGCGGGACGTATGCTTTACACGCTAGGTGTAAACGGTCAGGCTCCGGCCTTTTTTACAAAGGTTTCTCGAAACGGTGTGCCTATTTATAGTACCGTTGCGGTGATGATCGGCTTAGCGGCGGGCGTTGTCTTAAATTATATTGCACCGCCAAACGTTTTCGTGTACGTGTACAGTGCGAGCGTGCTTCCAGGGATGATTCCGTGGTTTGTAATTCTTATCAGTCAAATTCGTTTTCGAAAAGCAAAAGGAGCGGCGATGGACCAACATCCGTTTAAAATGCCTTTTGCTCCTGTGACGAACTACGTAACCATCGCGTTTTTACTTATGGTGCTTGTAGGCATGTGGTTTAATGATGAAACGCGCATATCGCTGATTGTAGGCATTATCTTTTTAGCTATTGTTGTGCTGAGCTACTATGTATTAGGTATCGGTAAGCGTACGGAAGTACGGTCTTCCGAAAGACGTAAGCTAGTGAAATAAATGATTTTGTAAGAGAGGCTGAAAAGCATTTTAGTTTAAGAAGAAGATCCGAACGATGAATGTAACGCGTTCGGATTTTTTATTGGAATGGTGAACGTAGGTTTCAGCTCATGCATCTTATTTGTTCGTCTTTAGATTGGATTGATTTAATCTCTTTTGAACAGAGGAGGAGAAGCGAAGTCAGCGCTTTTCTTAGGCCGTTTTCTTCTTTTATTGATGAGGTGCATGGCAAGAAGGAAAAAGAAAAAAGAAAAAACCAGAGTCAAAAGGGCGTGTTCAGGCATAAGATAATCCAACTCAAGCGAAATGCAAGCTGCATTTTTCTTGAGGAAAGAGTAACTAAAGAAAAGGAAGTGTTCGTATGTCTGGAAACGCTGGATATGGTCATGGATCTGGTTTTGCTTTATTAGTTGTATTATTTATTTTATTAGTGATCATCGGCTGCAGCTGCTACGGCGGAGGCTTTGGCTGGTAATTCACTCATTTAAAAAGCCCTATAAGGGCTTTTTCTATGCTTATAAATAACGCTTTTTCCCGTTTTGATAAATGTTTACATGAAAACCGTTTACTTCACTCATAAAGACTTTAGAAGGGAAATCTGCTGCTTTGACAGATGAAGTGATTTCGACAGTTTGATACGTCTTTGGTTCCAACGTAACAGTATGAAGCCTAGGCTTATTCATCATAAGTAAAAAAGGGGAATCTTCTTTAAAATAGGAGCGTTCATCCAGTGCTACTTCAAACGTAATAGGTTTTGAGCTGTGATTTTCAAATGAAAGGTCACAGGTGCCCGTTAATACGGTTTCTTTTTTATTTCTCTTGTATGTACAATTGCTGTTTTCCACATCGTAAGAAACGGCATACATACCTGGTAATACGGTCTTTTGCATCGCTTCAACCATATGACCAGGACCTGATATGACAATAAATGCAGCTAACATCGTTAGTTTTAAACGATGACGATTTAAACTTTTGTAAAGGGCAAAAAGACCAAGTAAAAGTATGATTCCCCACGCATTGCTAGCATATTGAATTCCCGTCCTTGTTTCTTCATCTCCATAGAGGGGAAGACCTAAAAAAGAAAAGACAGAATGACTGAGCGGCGTTGAGTTAGGAAAAGGGATGTTTAAAATAAAAACAGCTAGTAAAAAGGTGAGTCCTTTTATTAAAAGTGATCGTTCACGAATCATGTGGTTCCTCCTTAGCTATAAATCACGTATCATTATATACTATTATTATCTTATTTTGTAATTAATGGCTATTTTTCTGTGCGTGGAGGGAAGATGAATGAAAACTTTGTTATTAGTTAGGCATTGTGAAGCAGAAGGGCAAGAAGCAAAAGCATCATTGACGGAACAAGGCATACAGCAGGCCCAGCAGTTAATAGGTTATTTGAACAAGCTGAGTTATCCCATTGATAAAATTATTTCAAGTCCGTACAAACGAGCCGTTCAAACAATTGAACCTTATGCAAAAGATACTGGTCTCCCTCTTCATATAGATACAAGGCTAGAAGAAAGGCGTTTAAGCGGACAGCCTCTTTTCAACTGGATAGAAGTATTGAAAAGAACTTTTGATGACATAGACTTCAAGGTAGACGGAGGAGAATCGACGAAAGAAGCCACGGTACGTGCTTTAGAGCTGTTTAAAGAAGTAATGAATGAAAAACAGAAAACGACTCTGTTTGTTACGCACGGCAATATGATGACATTAATCCTCAGATATTTTGATCCGAAGTTTGGGTTTAATGAATGGTCGCGTTTAACAAATCCAGATATATATCAAATCGATCTCGAAAAGAAGAACGTTTCCATTACAAGGCTTTGGAATGAGCAGAAAACAAATTGATGAAATAAAAGATTTTTTGTGCATTTGTGCAGAAGATAAGTTTAGCTCAATATAAAAACCTTCTGCCGCATCACAATTCAGAAATGTTGGTAGCCTCAAAGCTGCCCTGTAGGCTCTTAGCAGATACATAATTAGGATAAAGCCTGTCTTAGAACAGAAACTTGCTATTTCTAAATTGATATGTTACACTAAGGTTAATTATTTTTGTTCGGTATGAAATTGAAAGAAGAGAAATATTCTTCAATAGAAATTTTTGTCTGGAAATAGTACGATTGAGCAAGGGTAGTAATATATGCGTGGATTAATTCCACCACTGGAGGAAATAGTATGACTGAAGGTACAGTAAAATGGTTTAATGCAGAAAAAGGTTTCGGTTTCATCGAAATTGAAGGCGGAGAAGATGTATTCGTACATTTCAGCGCAATTCAAGGCGACGGATTCAAATCTTTAGACGAAGGTCAAAAAGTGACTTTCGACATCGAGCAAGGTCAACGCGGTGCACAAGCTGCTAACGTTGTAAAAGCATAATTTTATGCAATCCAAAAAAGACTCCGACTTTGGACGGGGTCTTTTTTTATTGTAACAAACACGCAGGTAACGGAGGAATACGTATGAGTAAAGCAAAAGGTAAAGGCGGCACAGGGCGAGGCACCGGTAAAAAAGGGTGGAACCGCTGGCAGGCGAGTGCAAAAAAGAAGAAAAATGCAAAGCCTTATAAAAGCAAGGGAACAAAAAATGCTGATAAGCCGGAAGGCAACTAATCCTATATGCGCAGTATAATCTGCAATTTCGACTTACTCTGCTTGAGTAAGTTTATTTAATATGGAATTATTTTTTTATTGCTTTTTTGACAGATTGCTGTCACTATATGAAATAATAAAGTGATTTGTGTGAATTTTCTATAAAAATTGATTTTTTTTGCAAACACTTTCATATTTCGACAACCTTTTTGATTTTTATCGGTTATACTTCTTTATAATAGATTATAGAAAGATGCAGGGGAGCATAAAGTGAGAGAGAAAAGCGACAGTTTACCTGTACGCTTTTTACGTTTCTGGACCGTATTGCAGTAGCGTCGTAACAAGTAGATCATGCATCAGTTTAGAACACATCAAAACTCAACTAAGTGTAACGGGGGGATATGAGTGAGCGTAGGCATCGTAATTGAAAAAGTTCAAAATTATGCTATGTTAGAAGATCATGTTTTGGTTGAAATGGTTCACAGCGGAGATGAAAAATCATTGGAGTATTTAATCAACAAGTATCAAAATCTTGTGAGGGGTAAAGCAAGAAAATACTTTTTGATTGGTGCTGAAAAAGAAGATATTGTCCAAGAAGGAATGATTGGACTGTACAAAGCAATTCGCGACTTTAATGAAGACAAGCTAACATCTTTTAAAGGGTTTGCGGAGTTATGTATCACAAGACAAATCATTACGGCAATTAAAACGGCTACTCGTCAAAAGCACGGTCCGTTAAATTCGTACATTTCATTGGACAAGCCTCTGTATGATGAAGAATCAAATTATACGCTGATGGATATGATTCCTGGCGATCAAATTGCTAATCCGGAAGCGGTGCTGATTCATCAAGAAAAAGTGGAAGACCGCGAGTTGAAAATTGCGGAAACACTTAGTGAATTGGAAAGAAAAGCATTGACGCTGTATATGGACGGCCATTCATACGCTGAAATTTCGAAAGAATTAAATACGCACGTCAAGTCAATTGACAACGCGCTGCAGCGTATCAAAAGAAAGTTAGGTCGAGACGTAGAAAGCAGACAAGCTATTTCATAATAGGTAAAAAACAGCCGGGCCTCAAAGGGGTTTCGGCTCTTTTTCACGGTCTTTTAAAATGTCTTGAATAATTTCAATATGAACAGAAGCCCACGATTGTTCACGGAAATGAAGAAACACGCTTGGAATGAGCATAAAAACGTACAGCACCACAAAAATAATCCAAAGCCAGCTGCCGTCTTTAAATAAAAATTGCTGCAGCCGCTGCGAAAATAAAAAAAAGAGCCAAGGCAAAGCAGAAACAAGGATGGGAATGACGCCGGAGCCGTTTTTTTCTTTGGTCATTCGGTAATACACTTTTCGCAAAGTAGCGCTTTCGAGCGTAAGGTAAAGCTGCCGGATTTCTTCCATTTCCGCTAATTCATCAATTTCTTCTGCGTTTTGGTTTTGATGAGCTGCTTTTTTCAGTTTAAGGTAGACTTTATGAGCATCGCCGCGCAGTGAAAACATATACCAGCCTCCCGCATATTGTTTCGTCTTCTTTAACAGAGTTTGCAGGTGCATGTAAATATATACAAAAAGTTTCGTGATACAAAAGAATAAGAAAACAGAAGTGAAAGCGTAAATCATTAGTAGAAAGTAAGAGAAAACAGCTGATTTTCGCCCTTTTTTGCCACCTTTACACATCAAGGAGCAGCACATATACTAATAAAAGAACAATTAGTTACCTAGGTAAATAAAATGAAAGGTGAGGTAGGGAAAAGTGAATAACTTGGTGTTTCATGAGCTTCATCAAAAGTCGAGATTGTCTATTAAAGAAGTAAATGAAGTGTTAAAAGCGTACGGGCTATACAGCTCACAGTATTCAATATTATTTTGTTTAAAGCGATTCGGCTCGATGACGCAAACGGAGATTTGGCAGTATTTAAATGTCGAAGCGCCAACGGTTACCCGCACGTTAACAAGGCTTGAAAAAAGCGGATGGATCGTTCGAAAAGCAGGCAGTGATAAACGAGAGCGCATCGTTTATTTATCTCCTCAAGCGAAGAAAAAGCTTCCGGAAATTCAGCAAGAAATTGAACGTTTAGAAGAAAATTTGCTGATTGCTTTATCCGACAGCGAACAAGATCAGCTTATCTCGTTATTAAAGAAAATTTGTAAATCTACAGAAAAGGGTGAAATGAATGACAAACCAGCAGGAGCCAATCTGGACTAAAAGCTTTATCAGCATTGCGATTACCAACTTTTTTATTTTTGTCGTGTTTTATGCATTGCTAACGCTGCTGCCGATTTATGTATTAGACGCCTTAGAAGGCACGAGTACGCAGGCAGGGCTTGTTGTTACCATCTTTTTATTATCTGCGATTATTGTTAGACCATTTTCAGGGAAAGTCATTGAAAACATTGGAAAGAAAAAAACGCTTGTATTTAGTACCCTCATTTTTGCGCTTTCTTCCTTCTTATATATGTTCATCCACGATTTTAACGTGCTTTTATTACTGCGCTTCTTTCAAGGGATTTCATTCAGCTTAGCAACAACTGTCACCGGAGCGATTGCAGCGGATTTAGTTCCCGCTAAACGACGAGGAGAAGGGCTTGGCTACTTCGGAATGTCAATGAACTTAGCCGTTGTTGCAGGGCCATTTTTAGCCCTAACGCTTCATCAATACATGGCATACAATATTATTTTCCTTGTATTTGGCGTGATTATGCTCGTTGGCTGGCTGTGCGGAATGATGGTCAAAAATCTTCAAGAAAACGCTGCTCCGTCAGTGAAGAAATCATTTTCACTGAGCGATTTGTTTGAAAAGAAATCCATGCCGATTTCATCTGTAGGTATTCTCGTTTCTTTTTCGTATGCAAGCATTATTTCTTTTATTTCTGTGTACGCACAGTCGCTTGGATTGATTAAAACAGCAAGCTTTTTCTTTGTCGTATTCGCAGCTGCGATGCTGATCTCACGACCGTTTACAGGAAGATTATTTGATAAATCTGGCCCAAACATTGTGATTATTCCATCGTGTATTGTCTTTGCGATTGGTCTATTTAGTTTAAGCCTTACACATTCTTCTTGGATGCTGCTGTTTTCAGGTGCGTTAGTAGGTCTAGGCTACGGAACGCTGCTTCCTAGCTTCCAAACGCTTGCGATTCAAGCGGCGCCTGCTCACCGAAGCGCATATGCAACTGCTACATTCTTTACGTTTTATGATAGCGGTATTGCGGTTGGTTCATTTGTATTAGGAATTGCAGCAGGTGCTTTAGGATATTCAAAACTGTACTTTGCACTTGGTATTTTTGTTCTTTTGATTACACTTTACTACAAGTGGATTGCAAATTTACGTCAAAAACAAAAAGCAGCAAATATCCAGGTGGGCATGAAATAAAAAAGCTCGGCGTAATATGCGCCGAGTTTTTTTCTGGATTTTTTACAGGACTTTGGAAGGGAAGCATATTTAAGTCAAAAGGTACTAGCCAATTCCTATCCATCTGCACCATACTTTAACAGGGGAACCATTTACATATAAAACTTCTTGGATGAAATAAAAAACAAAGGAGAACAAATATGAAAGTAATGAAACCTCTTATGGTCACAGCGTTAGGGCTTAGTCTTGCCACTTTTTATGAAGGCGCTTTTCCTGCAGAAAAAGCTGTGCAAGTACAGGCTGCTACAGATGAAAACGTGATTGCTGACAAAGCAAAAACGTATGAAGGAGCGGATTATACGTCTGGAGGAGAGACGCTAAGCGAAGGGTTTGACAGCTCTGGCTTCGTTCAATATGTGTTTAAACAAGCGCTCGATACAAAGCTGCCTCGTTCCGTGAAAGAACAGTCAGAGCTTGGAACAGACGTCGATAAAAACGAGCTGCAAGCGGGCGATGTATTATTTTTTGACACCAATGAAAACGGTGAAGTGAACGTAGCCGCTATTTATATCGGAGACGATGAGATGATTTATGCATCTTCTTCAGACGGAAAAGTCGTGGTGAAAAACATTTCAAGCAGCGCCTATTGGTCATCACATTTTGCCAAAGCAAAGCGAATTACAGGAGCACCGGAAATTGCAAAAGATAATGAAGTTATTGCAGAAGCGCTAAAACATCTCGGCACACCATATGTATTTGGAGGCGAGTCGCCAACGGACGGTTTTGATTGTTCCGCATTTGTTGCATATGTATTTCAACACGCATCGGACGTCTACCTTCCGAGATCAACCGATCAGCAGTGGCAAGTTGGAGAAGAAGTTGCTCGCGCAGATTTAAAGGCAGGAGACGTTATCTTTTTTAAAGACACGTATCGTGAAGGGATTTCACACGTCGGTATCTACGCAGGCGGCAATCAGTTTATTCATGCCAAGCGCAGCGAAAATGTGACGATGGATTACCTGACAAGCAGCTACTGGACGTCTAAGTACGCAGGAGCAAGGCGCTACGATGACTTATCGCTATCAAAAGACAACCCATTTGTGACCGAATCTCTTAAATATGTAGGAGAAGTACCTTATGCACAAGGTGGGACAAGTCCTTCTACAGGCTTTGATACGGCTGGTTTTGTTCAATACATTTATAAAGAAGCAGCTGGAAAAGACATTCCGCGCTATGCGAGTCAGCAGTGGAATGCAGGAGAAACCATTTCACAATCTGACTTGAAGCCGGGAGATCTCGTCTTTTTTGAAGGAAGTTCACTTATTCCATCTATCTATATTGGAAATGACTATGTCGTTCACGTGTCCACATCTGAGGGCGTGAAAATTACAAACTATAAAGTAGACAGCTACTGGGCGCCTAAATACTACGGAGCCAAGCGCATGCCATAAAGGTAAAAACCAAGACAGTCTGGGGCTGTCTTGGTTTTTTAATAGGTAGTCAATTGTTTTTGTATGTCTTTGATTCGCTCTAGCGTTATCCCTTCCCGCTGCTCGACGGCTAAAGGGTGATCGGTTGGCTCTAACTCGATGAGCGGTCTTGTTCCAACAGATCGTGTATGCACATTTGTTTTTAAATTTAACGTTTCGGGATAGCCTGGAATTGAAACTGAAAACCAGCCGAAATAAGGCGGTTCCTTTTCTCTTTTGTCACTTTCCCATAAATCGATCATTCGGCGGAAATTTTCTTCGCTTAAAGAAACCCATATGTTCCAAGTGAAAAATTCTTCTTCATTAAAAACAGGAATTTCAACACAGCCTCTTACGAAAAAATGTTCTTGATTCATGATACAAATCTCTGAATATAGTTCAAAGTCGTTTTGTCTTTCATCGTCTGACGCGTCATAATAGTAAAAAGGAGCTTCACTTGTATAGCTCATAGGCAAAGCAGGCTGAGGGTGTTCACAGGTTAAGTCTTTATAGTGAAGTTTGTTCGTTTTCTTCTTGCCGTATAGTTTTCTTCTTCGCATATTATTTTACACTCCTCAGATAAAAGTATCTTCATTATAATACAAAAAAATAGCTGCTTAAGCGTATAATGTGTAAAAAAGTTTGATTCCCCGTATCTTTTGAACTTCCTTTAATCGTTTAGTAAATAGAGAGTGCAAAAGGAGTGAAAATCATGTCACATTCAAAAAAAATCGAAACACAAACAAAAAGCTTTGACGATGCATGCTGGAACGAGCATTACCCAAAATTGCAGCAGTACTGCCGCTTTTTAGCGCAAAATGCGTGGGACGGAGACGATATTGCCCAAGAAACGTTTTTAAAAGCTCAGCGATATAAAGGTGAAGAGCACAAGTTGTCTTCCGCGCTGTTAAATAAAATTGCGTATCACCACTGGATTGATCTGCTGAGAAAACGAAAGCGTGAAGTAATAGCCGCAGAAGAAGGTTTGGACCAACAAGACGGCAAGCGGGCGTTTGATATGAAAGGACACTCGGTCGAGCTGCTCCTTAGTCAGTTTACGCCAAAGCAAGCAGATATCTTTTTCTTAAAAGAAGGCTTTCGCTATCAGCTAAAAGAAATAGCGTTGATTTTACAAACGTCAGAAACAGCGGTAAAAAGCAATTTACATCGTGCTAAGCAGCGGTTAGAAAAAGACGGTGAGCCGTTTTCTACAGATTCTTTTTGGGATGAAAAAGAGCGTAATGAGCTGTCAGAACTGTTTTATAAAACGTTAGAAGCGCAGGACCCAGCACTTTTGATTCATGCTTTGCCTTCCTTAAAAAGCGTCATTCAAAAACCAACGTATACTCCGAAGTGCACTCTCTGCATGGCTGCATAGCCATATTACGTGTGATAAGGAGGATATATATGAGTACGATTCCATATGTAATTGAACAAAGCAACCGCGGTGAACGTTCGTATGATATTTATTCGAGGCTGTTAAAAGACCGAATTATTTTAATTGGTGATGAAATCAATGATCATATTGCCAACAGCGTGGTTGCGCAGCTGCTGTTTCTTGCGGCAGATGATCCTAAAAAAGATATTTCACTTTATATTAACAGCCCCGGAGGTTCCACTTCAGCAGGGTTTGCGATTTATGATACGATGCAGTATATCGAGCCGGATGTTCAAACGATTTGCACGGGCATGGCCGCTTCTTTTGGCGCACTGCTTCTCCTAGCAGGAGCAAAAGGAAAGCGCTATGCGCTTCCAAATAGTGAAGTTATGATTCATCAGCCGCTAGGAGGGGCTAGAGGGCAGGCGACTGAAATTGAAATTAGCGCCCGCCGAATTTTAAAATTGAAGCAGCATATTAATGAAATCATATCAACACGAACGGGACAGCCGGTTGAAAAAGTGGCAAACGATACGGAACGAGATTATTTTATGAGTGCTGAAGAAGCAAAGACTTATGGAATTATTGACGGTATTCTGTTGCCAAAATAAAGAGACACCAAGGAAGCATAGACGGCAGCGTCTATGCTTTCTTTCTATAGAAGTAAGAAAAAAGACCTTAGTATTATCTTTATTTTTCTTAAAAAGGTAGGTATTATATAAAATATAACAGATTTCAGAAAGAAGGTTTTACACATGCAAGAAGTGATTGGAGTAGAGCAGCGGTCTCTGTTTCAAAAAGTATTAGTAACATTTGTTTTTTCGTTATTTATTTCAACAGTTGGCTTATACGTAGGTCAATATGTGCCGCCGGCTTATTTTATTCCGTTAGCGATTGCTGAACTTGTGATGCTGGTTGCGGCATTTATGTTACGAAAGAAAAAAAGCGTAGGATACGGTTTTACATACGCGTTTTCATTTATATCAGGCATCACGCTGTTTCCGATTGTTAGCTACTATGCATCAGTAGCGGGGGCGCAAGTTGTGCTTTATGCGTTTGGAAGCACGTTCGTTATTTTTACTGTGATGGGTGTGATTGGGGCAAAAACGAAAAAAGATTTAGGGTTTTTAGGCAGCTTTTTATTAGTAGCGCTGTTAGCACTAGTCTGTATCAGCATTTTCTCGCTGTTTAGTCCCTTAACAACGCCTGGACTCATGGCATTCTCAGTGATTGGTACCATCGTTTTTTCACTTTACGTGCTGTATGATTTTAATAAAATGAAGCACGGTGAAATCACGGAAGAGCTTGTTCCACTGCTGGCACTATCTCTTTATTTAGACTTTATTAATCTATTCATCAACTTGCTTCGCTTTTTCGGTATTTTAGGAAGCGATGATTAATAAGAAAAACCTGTTCTCACAACAGGTTTTTTTCTTTTATTTATTCTCCGCCATCCCCATCTCCATCCTCGCTAACGTCATCCTCTGTTTTTTCATAGTTTGGTCCGGTAGCGTAAGGTTCTTTAAAAAACTTTTCAAGCCACATGGAACTTGTAGCGCCCGCGCCGTTTTTAGCGTGAATAAATTCCCTGATTGTATATATTTCAACAACTTGCTTTCGATATTTCCGAAATAAAAATGCGCTGGCAACAACGCCAATGCTGATGATTATATACATATTCATGAAATCCTCCTTATAAAAGGGTTAGTGTTATGTATGCCAGATAAGAAAAGGATACGCGAACCTAAAAGAAGTTCGTTTAGTGGTGCGAGCCTTTGAAAAAATGGTAGTATAGAGCAGGTACATAGAGAACGTAAATTTTTTGAAAGGATGCATGTTAGTGGTGAATTTTAAAGAGTTTTTTACTATTTCTTCGTATGAAGTAATGGAGCATATGAGTCGAAAAGAAAACGGAAAGAATATAGATGAATATGAAGTGATGTTGTATAACGAAAACGTCAGTCAAACAGAAAATGTGATGATTAAGTTTAAAAAGGTGAGCGATGAAATAGCAGTGGAAAAGGTCCAAACGCTCTCTTACTTTGATCAACAGAGTCCCAAACATCCCTGTAAGGTTTGCGGCAGTGAAGTGATGGTAAAAGAGAACAATAGCGAAGAACCAGAAGTTTACGTACATGATTGTTCATTTAACGGTGAGGAAATAGAGGATTGCTTAAGGGAACTAGTACAAAATGAACTTTTACAGGATAGATTTACTCAAGAAGAATTCGACCGGAACTATGGAGTTAACTACCGTGATGACGCTAACCAGCAATATAGCTTTTACGATGCCCAGCAAAGAGATACTTTTTACACCATCTTTAACGATAGTGTTTATCACACCTCTTACGCAGGACCACAAGAGCTCCGCTGCAAGTTTTGCGGGATGGATGAAGAGCTGCTCGTTGTAGACGGAGCTTTCTATCAAAAATGCGCTGTGCTAACTCCACATACAAATCAAATTATTGATATGATTGAAGCAAGGAAACAAAACGAACCAGACGTAACAAAACGTTGAGGAGAGAAAAGGGACCGAAATCTCAGAAGAACATAAAAAAGAAGCTTCCTTTTGAGCGAAAGGAAGCTTATCAAGTTTGTACCTATAGGGTTGAGTGGTGAATAATTAAATAGCTACCGGAATAACTGATGAATCATTAAAATAAACAACTTCTGAAAGAATGGTGCAGCCTTTCAGGTTTTTGAGCTGAGAAAGGGCTTCTTCTTTGCTATCAAACTCGTACATTCTCATTTCACCTTTTCTTACATAACACGTAATTACATACATTTTAGAAGTACCTCCACCTATCATTTATCAATTTATTAATAAAGAGCCATAACGGCTTTTATTCCTATTAAAATAGCGTAAGTGCCCCTGTGACAATAGCAAGGACAATTAGAACAAGAGATGTTAAAATGGCCCATTTAAATGCAAAGCGCTGATGTTCACCAAGATCAACACCTACCATACCTACAAGTAAGAAAGTAGACGCGACGAGTGGACTTAACATATGAACAGGTTGTCCGAGCACTGAAGCTCGCGCAATTTCCATCGGATCAATTCCGTAAGAAGCAGCTGTTTCAGCGAATATTGGTAAAACACCGAAGTAATAAGCGTCGTTACTCATCACGAATGTAAACGGCATGCTTGTTAAAGCAACGATTGTCGGTAAAAACGAACCGAGTGAATCAGGAACTAAATGAATTAACAGGCTTGCCATTTCGTCAACCATTTTAGTGCCGGATAGTATTCCTGTAAAAATACCGGCTGCAAAAACAAGGGCTGCAACAGTTAGTGCGTTGCCTGCATGAGCCATTAAACGTTCTTTTTGATCCTCAAGTTTTGGATAGTTAATCATAAGAGCAAGCGCAAAACCAATCATAAATAAAACAGAAACAGACCAAATGCCAGAAACCAATACGACCATGAGTGCAATGGTTAAAGCTAAGTTAATCCAGATTTTTTTAGGCTGTGTAATATCTTCTTGAGAAGTTAAAGATGCGTCTTCAGCAAACGCAAGCGAGCTTTTTAATTCAAACTGCTCGATGTCAATAGCACCAAGTCGTCTGCGCTCTTTTTTTCCAAGAATATAGCCTGTAAAGACAACCCACAAAGCTCCGCCAATTAACGTTGGAAGAAGTGGAATAAAGAACTCAGATGCATCGAGGTGAAGGGCGACAATCGCACGAGTAGCCGGGCCTCCCCAAGGCGTCATGCTGCTCATAATACTAAGAGAAAGCATCGCAACTGTCGTTAACACTAACGGACTCATATTCAGGCGTTTATAAAGTGGAAGAAGAGCAGAAACCGTAATCATATAAGTGGTTGTACCGTCTCCGTCTAGTGCAACTAAAAGCGATAGAAGAGCCGTTCCGATGACGATTTTAAGCGGATCGCCTTTTACGATTTTTAACAGCTGCTTAATTAATGGATCAAACAGTCCGGCATCAATCATAACCCCGAAATATAAGATGGCGAACAGCAGCATCGCAGCTGACGGAGCTACTTGTTTTAACCCTTCTAGCATCATGTCTCCGACGCCTTTGCCAAAACCTCCAATCACCGCAAAAAGAAGTGGAATGACCATTAAAGCTACGATAGGAGACATCCTTTTTGACATAATGAGATACGTAAAGACAATAATCATTGTAAAACCTAGTATTGCTAGCATTCAAACAACCTCCTTTATTTTCCCTCTTTTCTCTGAAAGCGTTTTCTTTTAGAGTAAAAAAACGTGACTAACATTTCTCATCCCCATGTATGAGTCGTAGTTTGATTATTAAGAATTTTTAAAGCCGCTCTTTACTCCCGCTGATGTTTCTTGTTTTCATGTTAGTACATTTTTAAAAATAAAGGAAATATAGGTTTTTTTAGAAAGTTCATAAAAAATTTTTATAATGGTAGTCTAGAAAAAAGCTTGGTCTAAAAGAGAGATTTTTCCAAGACGCAAACTTTTTAGCTT
Source organism: Priestia sp. JV24 (assembly GCF_025910025.1). Classification (NCBI taxonomy): domain Bacteria; kingdom Bacillati; phylum Bacillota; class Bacilli; order Caryophanales; family Bacillaceae; genus Priestia; species Priestia sp. JV24. The sequence continues at coordinate 142,013 of NZ_JAPCIN010000022.1, read as the reverse complement.
TGGCTTTATTTTTCACTTAGCTTTAAAAAGTCAATAAACGCTTTCACGACCGCTAGATTCAAATAAGAAGGATCATACATGAGCCACGTGTTTCGAAGCAAAGGTGATTCATCTCGGTATGAAAGTCCGTATGTATATAAGTTGTCGCTGGAGTGGAGGCAAATTTCAGGTAAAATCGCAAAGCCCAAATCATTTTTAACCATTTCTTTGGCTGTTTCTTGCCGGTCAACTTCCATTGCCACAAACGGAGGCTCTGAAAACTTGTCATGCCACCAGTCTTGAATGAGATCTTTTAGCGACGTATCGGTTTTATAGTTAATATAAGGCAGGTTCGGCAAGTCATCGATCGCAATTTCTTTTTTTGAAATTAAGCAAAGCCGCTCTTTTGTCAGCAGTGATTTTTCTCCGTTCCACGGGTAATTGCCTCGTAAAATACCAACATGAACACGCGAAGAGTCTAATAGATTCATAACTTGCGTACTCCAGCCTGTATTCACACTGAACTGCACGTTTGGATAGTGAAGAGAGAACTGCTTTAAAATTTTAGGAAGCTTATGCTGTGCAAAGTTACTCGATACCCCTAAGCGAAGCGTTCCCGTAACGGTTTCGCTCATATTACGCATGCTGTCTTTTGTTTCCTGCAGCTGCTTCCACATATTTTCCGCATAGCGAACAAGATGCTCACCTTCAGATGTAAACTCAATTCCTTTTTTCGTTTTGAAGAAAAGCGACACGCCAAATTCTTCTTCAAGATTTTTAAGGCGGTAGCTTAAAGAAGGCTGCGATACGTAGAGCCTTTCAGCCGTTCGCGTAATGTTCTTTTCTTCGTGAAGCGTTTTAATTAATATCCAATCTTTTTGATCCATCCCGATTCCCCCTTGTATTTAGATTATAAAAAAAATTTTAAAAAGACAATAAATTTTATGTATTTTACTTATGACCACCTCTATTATACGATAAATGGCAAATGAACCGGTTCTAAATAGTAAAAAAATAAAATGGTTTGATGAACGCCTCGGCGTTTGTTAGTAGGGGAGAAAGGTGATTAATATGACGCGCATTCCTGTAACGGTTATGAGAGGTGGAACGAGTAAAGGGGTTTTTATCAATCATGAAGAAATGCCTGTGAACAAATCCGATTGGGAACCGTTTTTGCTAGATATAATGGGAAGTCCGGACCAACGTCAAATTGATGGACTAGGCGGAGCTAATTCGCTGACAAGTAAAATCGCGATTATAAAAAAATCAGATTTAGAGAAAGCTGACGTAGATTACACGTTTGCGCAGGTCAGCATCAGCGAATCTCTCGTTGATTTTAAAGGAAACTGCGGCAATATCTCTTCAGCGGTCGGACCTTATGCAATCGAACAAGGACTTGTACAAGCTGTGGAACCGGTGACTAAAGTGCGGATCTATAATACAAATACCAAAAAAGTAATCGTAGCGGAAGTAGAAGTAGAAAACGGGAAAGTGAAAACAGAAGGATCCTGTATGATTCCTGGAGTGCCAGGCACGGGTTCACCCATTTATCTTTCGTTTGAAAACGGAGAAGGAGCCGTTACCGGAAAACTGCTTCCAACCGGGAACACTATCGATCTTCTGCAAACATCCATCGGGACGATAAAAGCATCAATTGTTGATGTAGGAAATCCGCTTGTATTTGTTAAAGCAGCGGATATTGGCCTAAAGGGAGCAGAACTTCCGCATGAATACACGGACAAACAGCTGAAGCTATTTGAAGAAATTCGCTCCATTGCAGCGGAAAAAGCGGGGCTTGCACCTCAAGACAAAGCAACTAAACTATCACCAGCGGTTCCAAAAATGACGATTATTTCTCCTCCTATGGACCATCGCGACGGGACTGGCAGAGAAAAAGCTGCTTCTCAAATGGACGTATTAATCCGCATGATGTCGATGCAAAAACCGCATCAAACGCTTGCGATTACAGGAGCAATTTGTACAACGGCGGCTATCTATACAAAAGGCACGCTTCCGTCAGAAATGGTTCAATTAAAAGGCGATACCGTTCGACTTGCTCATCCAATGGGAATTATGGAAACCAGCGTGGATTTAAAGAAGGGACAGGTTAACGGAATCAAAGTAGTGCGTACAGCCCGTCTTATTTTTGAAGGATTTGTTTATACAAAGCATACGTATGATGTATGTTTATCAAGTTAATAATGTTCTCTAAAAAAAGCTCTTTCTAGGAAACTAGGAAGAGCTTTTTTATGTTAGACTATTTTTACTGAATATTGAAAAAGTGGGTGAAGGTATGAAAAAAAGAACGTATATTGATCTAAGCCACATCATTGAAGACGGAGTTATCACACATAAAGGCTTGCCGGCACCGATCATTTGTGACTATTTAAGCCGAGAAGAGTCTAGAAAGCTGTATGAACCAGGCACTGAATTTCAAATCGGTAAAATTGAAATGGTCACGAATACCGGTACGTATATTGACGTGCCGTTTCACAGATACAAAGACGGAGCGGATTTAGCTCAAACGGCTATTGATAAAACAGCCGGGTTAGAAGGAATAGTCGTTTCAGTTGACCCGACTTTAAAAGCGATTGATGAATCTCATTTTCAACATGTAGATGTAAAAGGCAAAGCGGTATTAATTCATACGGGATGGGATCACTACTGGAATACAGCCGATTATTTAGAAAATCATCCATACTTAACAGAAAGCGCGGCAGCTTATTTAGTGTCTCAACAGCCCGCTCTTGTTGGAATTGATTCGATGAATATTGATGATACAAAAGGAAAAGCAAGACCAGCTCATACGCTGCTGTTAGGAGCGGACATTGTGATTGCTGAACACTTATGTCGCTTAGATCAACTAACCGAGTCCTTTTTATTTTACGCCGTGCCTCCTAAAATAAAAGGAGCCGGAACGTTTCCGGTAAGAGCATTTGCGGAGGTAGAAAGAAAATGATCCAATTACATAGATACAGCGAAGTACAGGAATTTAAAAACCAAGTAGAGCCGCTTTTATCAAAGAATGAAGTTCTTCATAACTTAGCGCTTGGCATTTTACACAGCTTACATGAAAACAGCAAACCAAATTTTATGGGTGTTATTTTAAAAGACAGCCGTGCTGCGCTTGTGTTGCTGCAAACCCATCCTCGGCAAGTCATACTGTCTCAAATACAGCAGCTAACGGAGGGTGAACTAAGCGAAGCGGCAGAGCTATTACAAGAAATCGACATACCGGGCTTAGTTGGAGAAAGGCAAACGGTTGTATATCTTTCTCAAAAACTAGCGGCGCTAAAAAATCAAGAAGCTTCTTTAAAAATGGATCAGCGTATTTACCGGTTAGACAAAGTAAAAAAAGCTGCGGAAGCTGAAGGAATGCTGGTAAAAGCAAAGTTGGAGCATCTTCCGCTCGTGACAGAATGGATTTGGGAGTTTATGGACGTCATTGGAGACCCTGTATCAAAAGAACAAGCTGTCAAAACAGGAGAAGCTTTTATTAAAGCAGAACGGCTATTTTTATGGGAAGTGAACGGTGAGTATGTCTCGATTGTCAATGCTACGCGTCCAACGGCCCATAACATTACGATTAATTTTGTATACACGCCTCAAAAAGAACGTAAAAAAGGCTATGCCTCAAGCTGTGTATCCACGCTTTCTCAGCTTATGCTAGACAGAGGTTTTCAAACGACAAGTCTATACACAGATATGACAAATCCTACGTCTAACAAGATTTACATGGAAATTCGCTATGAACACGTAGCCGATTCCGCATTAGTTTTACTTCATGAAAAAAAGTAGCAGGCTGTCTGCTACTTTTTCTATTACTTAAGGTTTTTTAACTAAATTAACGTGATTTAACGTTTTGCTATCATCAAAAATGAATTCAAGATCATAGGCGCCGGCATGATAGGTGTACTTCGTTTGAGTAGTACCATCACCTTTTACTTTGCCTGTAAAGTTCGGCTGACCTAATTCTTTCTTTAAGTTAGCTTGCGTGATGGAGCCTAGATTTGTTTGACGCTCTACATTTGTACCAAAATAGCGGATTTCGTTAATGACGTTATTTTGATCATAGCCAAATGCGTATCCAGGGTGACCCATTTCCGCATGATAGTAGTCAAAGTTGTTTGATGAACCTTCAGGCGGGGGACCGAACTGATCGCGAACGTCTTGACGCAGTGTTTTGCCAATTTTGAAGTCTACCGTTAAGCGTGGCACCTCACCTTTTACTGCGGCGTTGTAAATTTCATTAATGTTTTTTACAGCTGTTTGACTTTGACTGTTTGTTTCTTGAGATGTAGCTGCATGTGCTGGTGTATCAAGCTGAGCGACAGGAGCAAATCCAAACGCAGCAATTCCTGTAATCGTTGCAGCCGCCGCTGCTTTTGATATTCGTTGTTTCATTTTCATGATTTTTTCCTCCTATATATAACGATTTAGCAACCTCAGTCTACCTAAAAGAACAGGTAGGCCAGAATAGTCAAGGAGTCTTAGTTTAGTTGGTAACTGATATATATAATGTAACACGTCTTTTAGAATGTAAACGTCAGTTAAAGTGAAAAGCAAAAAACGATTCATTTATCATAGGCGAAAAGATTGGTTTCTGTTCCTTTATTAGGTAAAAAAACGTAATATAGAGAGGGTTCTAATGTTTTATAAAAAACTAGATAATAATTGTAAGTATGATACAAAAAATCAAGTATTTGTTAAATGTATATATTGCTGCTGTGTATCTAGGACTTGGCGTAAAAACAAGTTTAGGGAAATCTGTTGTATTAAATAGAAGAAAAAGAATGGTAAAGGAGAGAAAGTAGTGTCAAAACGATTTGTGCTCACCGTAGCGGCTGGAGGATGTATCATAATCTTCGGCGCGCTGCTGCTCTTAAATTGGGAAAGAGTGTTTGGAGATTATCGTCCCGTTCAAACAGCAACAGCTGTATTCAAGTTAGAAGTGGGAAGTCAAGGTGTAGCAAGGACTACAGATTCAGACGATGCTCTTCATTATATGGTGAAAAAAGGACATTTAGATGAATATATTCAACTGATGAATGAAAAGGGATACGTGTTAAAAGAAAAAGATATTGATCATAATCGACTTGTTTTTAACGATGGACAAGAGGATGAGCAAATTTACTACAAGCGCTTTGCCAGGAAGTATACGATGATTGATGGAGAAGGGTAAAGGATTTACATGGTATTTTAGTAGACTAAAACCTTATAACCCTATCTGTTTTTAAAGTTTTTTGGCGGAAAAGAAAAATAATATTGACAATTATGACAAAAAGCTTAATACTGACTTTATTACATAAAACAAATACAATTTGTTTCCTTATCAAGAGAGGTGGAGGGACTGGCCCTGTGAAACCCGGCAACCGCTGTCTATGACAGAATGGTGCCAAATCCTTAAGAGTGTATCGCTCTTAGAGATAAGGAAGAAGCTGAAACAAAGCTCTTCCTTATTTATTTAAGGAAGGGCTTTTTATGTACAAAAAATAATGAGGTGATAATTTGAACAAAGCAGACCGTATTAAACGAATGAAAACACCGGAAATTGATCCAAAGTATGAAGGACGAGTGCCTCCGGGTCAGGTAGTAACGGAGCGCTTTCCGATTTTACATGAAGGCGACGTGCCGGAGTATAACTTAGAGGAGTGGACGCTTCGAGTGTTTGGATTAGTAAACAAAGAAGTGACGCTTTCGTATCAAGATATATTGGACATGCCGCAAATAACGGTGAAATGTGATATTCACTGCGTAACGAGATGGACAAGGCTTGATAATGAATTTACGGGCGTGCTGTTTACAGACTTTTTAAAAGCAGTTGGCGTGGAGTTAAAAAGTAAATACATCATGCTGCATGGAGATAATGACTATACGTCAAACATTGAAGTAAAAGATTTACTGAGAGACGATATTCTTCTCGCTCATTCCTTTAACGGAGAGCCGCTTACAGCTAAGCACGGATATCCGCTGCGATTGGTTGTTCCGCATTTGTACTTTTGGAAAAGTGTTAAATGGCTTCGAGGCTTTGAAGCTATTGATGAAAATCATCCTGGCTTTTGGGAGCAAAACGGCTTTCATCTTAGAGGAGATCCGTTTAAAGAAGAGCGTTTTTCTGGAGAAGATTTAGGTATTCCAGAAGATGAGTGGGTACATAAAGACTATGATTAATGAAAATGCCTATGCGTGTGCATAGGCATTTTGTCAGCGCTGGCGGTTTAATTCCCACACAACATGGCGAAGTTCAGGCAAAATCAGCTTGGTCATCGCTAGACGAACCGCACCGCTTGATCCTGGTGTAGAAAAAACGGCTTTTTCGTTAATCGTCCCGGCAATTGCCCGGCTCATAATCGCAGCGCTGCCAATATCTTCGGTGTAGCTCAGCATGCGAAACAGCTCGCCAAACCCAACGATTTCTTTATGAATCAGCGCTTGAACGGCTTCAATGGTGACGTCTCGTTTTGTGATGCCCGTCCCGCCGTTTGTGAGAACAACGTCAATGTTCTCATCACTGCAGCCAGCAAGTATGGCTTGTTGAATCGACGTTTGGTCGTCTTTTACAATTTCATAGGAAGCGATCTGCATGTCGTGTTCTTTCAGAAGCTGGATTATTAGCGCGCCGCTTTTATCGGTTTCTTTCGTACGTGTGTCTGATACCGTAATGACTTTGCAGCGAACGGGCTGAGTTGCTTTAGATTTATGTTCGTGTACGCTCATTATGTACCTCCTTTATGATTCCATACGTTTATAGTCACCGTTTTTGCCGCCAGATTTTTCAAGCAGATACGTTTCGCCGATAATCATGCCTTTATCAATGGCTTTGCACATATCATAAACGGTTAGAGCGCAGGCAGAAGCAGCGGTTAAAGCTTCCATTTCAACGCCCGTTGAGCCTTCCGTTTTAACCGTTGCTTCTATTAATAAACGGTACTGATCATTGCTTGTATCCCAGTCAAATGAAAGGTTTACGCCTTTTAATAAAAGAGGATGACACATCGGAATAATGTCAGACGTGCGTTTTGCTGCCATGATTCCCGCTACTTGTGCGACAGCAAGGACGTCGCCTTTTCCAATTTTATGTTCTACAATGGCTTCGTGAATTTCTTTGTTAACAAGTATGCTTGAACGAGCTGTTGCGACGCGGCGCGTAATAGATTTTTCGCTAATATCGACCATGTTGGCACGGCCTTGATCATTAAAATGTGTAAAAGAAGACATCGGTGTTTTCATCCTTTTTCAGTAAATTTTGTTGTATGATAGAAATAGTGAGATATGCTATGATTTTACACCATAGTGCAAAAAGTGAACAGACATAAAGGAAGTGAAGAATGTATGTTAGAAAGCAGAACACCTATTTCAATTCCTGAAGCAATTGAAAAAGTCATGACATATAAAAGAAAAGGCAGCATCGAGCGCGTATCGATCACCGAAAGCTATGGACGCTATTTAGGAGAAGATATTATCGCCGACCAAAACGTTCCTCATTTTAATAAATCGCTTTATGACGGCTTTGCGGTTCGAGCGCAAGACTGCGTAGAAGTCTCAAGTGAACATTCTGTAGAGTTCGAAGTTGTAGGTGAAATCGGCGCTGGCTCTGTTTTTGAAGAAGAAGTAAAGCCGTTTCAAGCGGTGCGCATTATGACAGGAGCGCAAGTGCCTCATTCATGTGATGCGGTTGTGATGCTTGAAGTAACGAAGTCGTATGAAAAAGAAGGCAAAACGTATATGGCGTTAAGCAGGCCAGCTTCAAAGTGGGAGCACATTGCGTTAAAGGGAGAAGAAACAAAAAAAGGAGACGTGCTTGTTTCGAAAGGGACGCGAATCAATCCGGGCGTCACGGCTTTTTTAGCTACGTTTGGCTATGCGGATGTCGCCGTGGTGAAGCAGCCTGTGGTTGGTGTATTAACAACGGGAAGTGAACTGCTTGATGTGAACGAGCCGTTAGAACCAGGAAAAATCCGCAACAGCAATTCTTATATGGCACTTGCGCAAATCGTAAGAAGCGGGGGAATTCCGAAATATTTAGGGAAGCTTGAAGACGATTTTGACCGCTGCTATGAAGCGGTAGAAAAAGCGCTTGAAGAAGTGGATATTTTACTGACAACCGGTGGGGTATCCGTTGGCGACTATGATTATTTGCCGGCTATTTATGAAAAGCTTGGTGCGAACGTGCTGTTTAACAAAATTGCGATGCGACCGGGAAGCGTCACAACAGTCGCAGAACGAAACGGACAGCTGCTGTTTGGACTATCAGGAAATCCTTCTGCTTGCTATGTCGGGTTTGAACTGTTTGTTCGTCCGATTGTTCGCAGTTTTTTACATTCACCACTGCCTCATTTACATAAAACAAAAGCGGTGTTAAACGGACGTTTTAAAGAACCTAATGCTTTTACGCGAATGGTGCGAGGAGAGATTTCAGACGAAGGCGGAAAGCTTGTTGTGACGCCTGTTGGCATGGACAAGTCAGGCGCTATTTCGTCATTAGCTGCAGCAAACGCGCTGATTGTTCTTCCAGGAGGAGAGCATGGATATGATAAAGGAACAGAAGTGAACGTGCTGCATCTTGAAAAAGAAGGTACGAGCTCGCTTTGGGTATAAAAAGTTTATTTTTTATGTAAAAGTTCTAGTCTGAATAGTGTTCAAAATGCTGGTAGATCAATAATGTATCAAATAAATGAAAAAGCGAGTAGGCGAACGGGTCCTTGAGTATTAAGGGCTCGTTTTTATGATGTGTTCTGGAAAGAGCGATTATGTTAACTATAATTGTATAACATATACAGCCTGGAAATGAAAAAACTACCTTGGAGTTAGGGAGAAGGTAGTTTTTTCTATGATGTAATTAGATTTCATGAGTGATGCTTCATTGCATCTTGGCTAGTTTGCTTAATAGACAAGAAATATATTCATACTAATTTCAAAGGCTTCTTTATTTTGGGTATTAGTGAGTAGTTTCAAAAGATATATTTACTTAACGAATAGTAACTAATAACGTTGGGAACTTTATCTATTAACAAAAGGAAAGGAGGAGAAATTATGCGAAAAAAATGGTCTGTTTTATTATGTACGTTAGCTTTAGCTATGATGACTTTCATCTTGCCGGTTAATGCTGAAAACAATAACGTAGATAGAACAAATTATAATGATGACGTAAATACTTATAATGATGACGTAAATACTCGAAATGTCACTACAGCAACTGATGTGGATGATGACAATGATTCACCTTGGGAATTACTAGGATTACTAGGATTAGCTGGTCTTTTTGGTCTTAAAAGAAGAGATGACCGTGAAGAAAAAGTTCGTTAGTATCTATTTTGCATGAGTAGAGATAAATAATGGTTGTCAAAAATTAGCTTTCTAAAGAGTCCATAAAGGTGTCTTCTAGCAATTAGGGACACCTTTGTTATTTTCTATAAAGCACATTACGTTGACTGAATCTGTGTAGGCTTTACATAAAAAGTAGAAAAAGCTCCCTATTTCTGTAGGGAGCTTTTCTGCTGCAGAATCGTTTCTCCCATAGATCGATGCGTGGCGGCATCTTCCACAGGTTAAGTAAATAGTGGAATATTATTGGTATTTTAACTTACAGCTTTTAGTTTTAATTTAGAGTTCAAGCTCCATAAGCTAAATAGCCCGGTCATTAACCCAAGTATAATGCTAGACCAAAGTACCTCACCTGTTAATGAATAAATAAAAGGAAAAAGAACAAACCATAATCCGCTAATAAGGGGAATCCAGTTTTGCCATGAATTCCATCCTGGTTTATTCGCTCCTAAAAGAGATGTGATGACTTGGAGAATTCCAAATACAATACTTGCTGAAGTAGCTCCTCTATCGTATGAAAAACCAAGCATCCACGGGGCAATAACAAACTAAATACCGATTATAGCGTTAATAATACCTCTTATTTTCACCGCATTCCCTCCTCAATGTATGACACTCTTTATGATGTCATTATTAAACTATATGTTTGTAAGTGATGTGTGTTGAGTATTCTTCAACGCCTGTTGAGATTTTTTCAACTTTTAATATAGGAACAAGCACTTCTGTTGATCAGTTCTCATAAGATGTTTCAAAATCAAATATAAGAAAGAGAGTGGAAAACGAATGTACTATTGCGTTACTTGCTGCAGATTGCAAAATGAAAATCTTATTAAGAGTAAGCTGTTTGAAAATGGAGTCTATATAGATCCATTTGTAGGAGAGAAAATCCCTTTAGGTATGTGTGCACATAGATGCAACCACGAGTCATGCAAACGATGTGAAAAAGAACAAATCATCAAAAAGATTGTGCCAAAGGAATTATCTAAATTAAAGAAAGCCATAGAATATTTACCTGCTCATCGTCATGATTCAGAAAAAGTTCCGTTTTCACAATAACTAGCGGCATGCCGCGTCCAGTTCGCTTAATAAAATTCAGTTTTTATTCTGTAAGCTGATTCATCACTAGTTGTACAGCTATTGCATCGTCTAAATAGCCGATTGGAAAGACATAGTCTGGGATAATATCGGTAGGCAAAATAAAATACAATAGCGCACTTCCTAAAATAGAGCGTTTGGCAGCTGACGTTTCTTCGTTACAGTATTCAAGATACATTTGCTTTAGTTGATCAATAAAGGTTCCGACACTGCCTACTTGCTCTATTTTGGTTTGAAAGTTATTACAAATCATGCTGTGTCCTTCGTCTGTCTGTGCATATTGTTTATATTTTGTTAGTTCTTGTTCTACACGTTCAATCGTAAAGTTTGTATCCACTATATTAAAAGATTTAAGTATTTCTTGAATTTTATCGATGGAGTAATGAATGCCTGTTTCTAGTTCATTTTCTGTATGGTTTGAAGCAGCTCCAGTAGGGTCAATCAATGCTTCAAGAGGAGTATTTAAATAGTGTGCAAATTGTTTTAAATGGTGTAGATTTGCTTGCTGTTTTCCATTTATAATCCGTGAGATAGTTGCCGTATCAATCCCCGTAAGTGAGCTAAGTTTCCGCATAGATAAAGCATTTTCCTTTAATAAAGACCTTAATAACAAACCAAGGCTTTGGTCATGTTGGATCTTAGACATAGCGATTCACCTCTTCATATTTTTCAACGCGCAGTGATTATTGTATTGAAGGTTTATCAACAATATATGCAACAAATAAGCAAATCTCCTCAACATTATCAACAAAAGGAGAATACAAAATGGAATGGTTATTCATATTAGGTTTTGCATTATCATCGAGTATAGATAACTTCGGTGTAGGAATATCATACGGAGTTCGAAAGGTAAGGATAAAATGGCTTTCTAATTTACTGATAGCGGCTATTTGTTTCCTCTTTAGCATGGTGGGAATTACGTTTGGTAGGTGGATTTCAACCATCTTACCAGGAGTTTTCCATGTTATTGTAGCCGTCGTATTATTAACGCTAATTGGGATTCGAATTATTTTATTAGTCGGCTCCCAGAGAAATAACGGAATTGATCAATTAGATAGTACGGGTCAAGTAAAAGTACACTCTATTGGATGGATAGAAAGCAGTGTTTTAGGTGTAGCACTTTCAGCGAACGCACTTACAAACGGTCTAGGAGCTGGTTTGCTTGGGTTATCACCTTTAGCTATTTCGCTTACATCAGCATTTGGCAGTTTTATCACAGTATGGCTAGGGGTAATGGTGGGGCAAAAAGCCGCAAATGTTCAAATTGGGAAATTTACATTGAGTCAATGCGGAACGTTAATAAGCGGAATTACGATTTTAATTGTAGCCTTTACTCAAATATTTTAAAAGAAAAGGCGCCACTTACTAAAGCAAGTGGTGTTTTTTTTGTGTGTTTTGTAGTAACTAGTTTTCCATAGGTTATACAAACTAAAAAATAGATGATTAATACTCTTATCAATGCTACATAAGAATTTATTTAATGAAGAGGTAAGAAAACTTCATTCTTTCTTATTAAGTTTTAATCGTATTTGAGAAGGGTATAGTATTATTTAGTCAAAGCGCCGGAATAACTGTCGCAACTGTTATCTCGTTTGCAATCAATATAGATACACTATTCTAAAAACCAGCTGTACACCCCAAAACAAAGCTGGGAACATCTAGTTTTGACAGACAAGAATGCAAAGCGTAGAATTGTTCTAATGAATAGATAATTCACTAGTTTAAGAGTCTTAAAATTTAGGTTGATTTTATATAAGGGAGCGTACACACTTGAAAAATCAGTTTGCTCAATTAATACAGAATAATGAAAGCGTTCATATTTACTACAATATTGACGATATGAGAAGTTACTTAGATAATCTTGTGTCTTATATTGTTTCGGGGATTGAACAAGAGAGACATACGTTAGTTATCGAAAGTGAGAGACTAATTCCGCTGATTTTTAAAAAATTAGAGGGAATTCTGACTAAAGACCGACTAGCATATATACATACCATTAATAATTTTGATTATTACTGTTCAAGTGGAAGCTTTCAGCCTGCCATCATTTTTGAACATCTCTCTAAACACTTAGATCCTTTTTATAAAAACAATACGGCTTTTCAAATATGGGCTCATGTCGAATGGGGACAGCAAGAAGGAATTATACCTATTTTAGAAGAGTTTGAAAATGAAGCCGACAAATTAGTAAATAAAGGCGGATTACATTTAGTATGCGCGTATGATGAAGAGAGAGTACCGGAAGTTCTTAAACTTGCTTTAATGAAGTGCCATCCATACTTAATTTTAGAAAACAAAATTATTCCATCCAATTTATATGTAATGACAGATGCAGTGTAAGTAATAGTGTGCTTGAGCTTTTATTTTTAAAAAACAAAGGTAAATAAAGAGCAAATAAAGAGGCTTATAATTTAAGGCTCTTTATTTGTTGGTTTCTAAAGTTATTATGCTAGCTGAAATTGCACCTTGAATAACTTGTTTAAGTGTGTAGGAACTTATGAATAGAAGGAAAAAGCCTGCATAACTGTGCATGAAATGTCGGATAGCCTTATTCAAATCCTGTTATTCTGATAATAAGGGAGGTCATACAAATGGATTTGCTTAGAAATATGAATAGAGCTTTACACTATATTGAGGAGAATTTAACGAATGATATCGACTTTAGAGAAGTAGCAAGGCTGGCTCTTTGCTCTGAGTATCACTTTAAAAGAATGTTTTCTTTTCTTGCAGGTATTACTTTATCAGAATATATTCGCCGAAGACGACTTACACTTGCAGCATTTGAACTTAAAGATAGTAACATTAAAGTCATTGATGTTGCGATCAAGTACAATTATAGCTCACCGGATTCGTTTACAAGGGCTTTTCAAAATCTACACGGTATAACTCCTTCGGAAGCTAAAAAAAATGGGAGTTCACTTAAAGCATTTCCAAAAATGACCTTTCAGTTATCAATTAAAGGAGGAAATGAAATGAATTATCGAATTGAGGAAAAAGAGGCCTTTCATATAGTTGGTATTAAAGAAAGAGTTCCTATCATTTTTCATGGAGTTAACCCAAAGATTGCTGCTATGTGGGAAAGCTTAAACGATGAAACAGTACGTAAATTAAAAGAACTTTCTAATGTTACACCATTGGGTTTGCTTAGTGCATCTCTGAACTTTTCTGAAGGGAGAATGGAGGAAAAAGGACAGCTGGACCATTATATCGGTGTAGCTACAACTAAGGATTGTCCCGATGATTTAGTACAACTTGAAGTGCCAGCTGGAATATGGGCTGTATTCGAAGCAGTCGGACCATTTCCTGAGACATTACAAAATGTATGGGGACGAATTTATTCAGAATGGTTTCCATCCTCAAATTATGAGCAAGTAGAAGGGCCGGAAATATTATGGAATGAACATAAAAATGTAACGTCGCCAACCTTTAAAAGTGAAATATGGATACCGGTGTTAAAAAAGTAATGATGACTCCGTAATGAAGAGAAAAGGTAGAAAAAGCAGTAAATGTTCAAATTGGGAAGTTTACATTAGGTCAATTTAGAACATTAATAAGCGGGATTACGATTTTAAATGATTTTGGTAACATATTTTTATTTGTAGTGATATGTCTTTGTTTAATTATTTTTCCGGTTGTCCAATTCTTTTCAGCAAGGCGATATAGCAGCTAGATTGGTATAGACTATATAAACTATTTATTTACTGCAAAAAATTCTTTTTTATCCTAGAATTCAATAAGATAGAGCAGATTCCAAACGGCACTGAGCAACTAAGAGAAAAAAAGAGGAATGATTTAAATAAACCCAAGTTTAAAAAAAAATTGTTATCATCTATTGAGATAAGTAGTGAAATAAGTATGGAGCTAATGGCCGCAGTTATAACAGCGAACACAACACAACATACCATACTAGTTCAACTATATGCTTATGCCTCTTTTGATTCTTTACAATGGCATCAATTATGAAAGAAGAAGGAATTCCTAATACAATTCCAAATGGTGAAATTGAAGAACTGTTAACTAAATATCCCGGAGCTCCAAAGATAGAGCTGAAAGGGACTACGATAGAGCTGAAAGGGACTACCTATTATCCGTATCATCAATTCGTTGACTGGCTGTCGTCTAATGAAATTTATAAGGTGTAAAGGAGAAGAAGCATTTAGTCTTTAAAGGCTAGATGCTTCTTTTTTGAAGATTGGATTCTAATGCCAACGTCACATTTAAAATGAAAAAGATGTCGCCAAGCATGTACTGGGGGATGACTACGGTTTTAGCCGTTGTTTTATATGGATATCAATACATGGTGGAAAAAGTAATTAGACAAACCAATGATTCTCAATCAAGATTACAAGCGCTTAAAGCAAATATCCCAAAAAAATCTTCTAATAGCGGAAGGTCTTTTTTATTTTTGTAGGGGGGTATAACGTATTCATTGAATCTTTAATAGTTTACTTATCTTTTTTCATTTTCCATAATAAGTTTGTAATGAATACGCTAAAAAAGCCAATAGAAATTAAACAAAAACCAGTTTGATACAAAATGAAATTCCAGCTGTCTTCAAAAGAAAAAAGTGTAATTCTTCCTGATTCTATAATATCAATACTAATAAATAAGAAAACGGTAATAAAATATATTAAAAAGAACTTTTTGTAGAAATAGCTTTTATAATCACTGCTCAATTTACTCACCTCAACTTAATTTTACGGCAAGTTTATCTATATGTTTATTGTTTTAATTAAAAGCGGCCTAATTTAGGGGGGATTATCATGAATTATAGCAAAGGCAGGTCTTTGTACTGCGGAGAAGGCACATGATGGTAACTGAAAGTACATACCATATTTATAAATTATAATTTTTCACCTATATTTAATTCTGAATATTTAAATTTATTTATATTTAAAATTGATATAATAGATATTAATAAAAATAGAAAGAGAGGAAGAAATATGTTTAATCAATATCCTATTGGGAAATTTACCGTGAAAGAAAATATTCAGAAAGAAGATATTCAAGGGTGGATTCATGACATTGGAGATGCACCAAAGCAATTAGCTGATGCTGTAGAAGGTCTGACAAACGAGCAATTAGCTACGCCTTATCGAGAAGGCGGTTGGAAATTAAGTCAAGTTGTCCATCATTTAGCTGACTCCCATATTAATGCTTATACTCGTTTTAAATTAGGGTTAACAGAGCAAGCGCCTACTATTAAAGCATATGATGAAGTGGCTTGGTCAACTTTGCCTGATAATGATTTACCTATAGAAGTTTCTCTCCAACTTTTTTCAGCTTTACATAAGCGGCTTCATAAATTGTTAAACTCCCTTGATGAAAAAGATTTGAAGAAAATGATCCACCATCCTGAAAACGGGGAAGTGACGATTGAGCAATTAATAGCTACTTACGCTTGGCATGGAAAGCATCATGTTGCTCATATTACGACATTAAGAAATCAAAGAGGTTGGTAGAATGGCATTTAATTAACATATGTTAGAACCAAAAAAGCTCTTTTTAAAAGCTTTTTTGGTTTTAATAAAAGACATTATACTAACTAAAGAGTATACAGCTTAAAAACAGAAAAACTCCCTCAATGCGTTAAGGAAGTTATCTCTAATCCTGAATAGTAATTCATTCATCCTGCATATAGCCATTATATTGTACGGTGATGACTTATTTTTATAAGCCATCAGATCTGACTTTTGAAACACCTAAGGCAAGGTTTTTCCACAAAGTTTGTTCAACCACTCCGGCGTCCACCGTACGACAATCAACAATAAGTATGACTTCCGAATGTTTGCCGCGTAAAAGCCGTTGATTTTTCTTGATTACTTTAAACATAAATAGTTTAATTCCTAGTCCTAAGATAAATCCGATAAAGGCACTAATGAGTCCCCAGTAGATGGGGCCCCAGCTTAGTTTAAACCCAATGCTTGCACCAATGACTGAAAAGGCTGTGGCTAGAGCCATTCCTAGATCAATAAGAGAAACTCCATCAGCTCGATGAAGGCTATCAAAAAGCCGGCGATCTTCCGTTCGATTATTAAGGGGGACAATAAATATATCTTCTTTCTTTATCCCTTTTTTTTCTAGCTCTGAAACAGCTAATTCTATGTAACTGGAGTATTCAAATGTAGAAAAGACCTGCATGTTTTCACTCCACCTTTTTTCTTGTCCCAATACAAAAGCTTGGATGTTGATACGTTTTCTCGTTCAGCTAACACGTATATTCTATTTAAATCAACGGTTGTCCGGTAACTATCCCATATAGCAAAAATATACACGGGGATATAAATAAGAAGCCACCTTGTATTAAGCACGTCTTTTGCCATATCAATGTTTCCTTGGAAAGAATAAATCATGGCTAAATTTACATGAAATTTAATATTTATGACGACTTCCCATACGAACAACACAAAGCCGCGAAGGTATTTAGACAGTAGTAGGTGCCCAAACCCTGGAAAAGCCGCTGATCACCAAGCGATAATATAAGGATTTCTTAAATGGATTTGAGTCGTTCCAAATATACTGACATGAGCAATATAGCGTCTTGCACTATTGTCATTTTTATAATTATTCATTTACGATCGATCTCCCATGGCTTCGAAAAAAATATACTTTTTATACCTATCATCCATATTTAATATGGTCTTGTTCATTTATTTTATGCAGTTCATTGATATACACCTAATCTTTATCAAAATGAAGGGTTCTTTGACGAGAAAAAGCTCTTTATTTTTCTATAAAGAGGTGGTTAGATGCTTCACGGCGTCTTAACTCATTTGTTCAAGATATAGAAATATCTTCAATTTAGTTTTTATTTCATGAATCAAGAACTCTTTTCTACTTTTTCATCTAATGCTCTTATAGCTCCGATCATTAACCTGTTTAATACTGATTTGACTGTAAGACTAAGTAAAGTATGATACCATTTCCCATTTTCAAGGTCTTCTCCATCTAATTAAATTTGTCTTTTTTCTGCCCAGAGTTCGATTAAAAACATTGGAAAGATGAATAAAATAATTTTATATATGATAACTAAGGGTTTATCGTTTTTTGTTAGTAGTTTCTCTTAAAAGATTATTATGTATTCCAGAATTAATTTGATACTGTTTATAAACGTACATTATGTCCACTGCCTTTTTATATTCTATACAACATAATAAAAAGGGAAAAAACTACTGCTCCTGTGCAGTAGTTTTCATAGTCGTTGAAATATAGATGTTATTATATTGATAATGCTCTACTGCATCTTGAGTAGTTTGCTCTCGTTAGTGCTCTTTATTTGAGAAAGAACTGCTAATGTGGAATGAATCAGCAGTTCCTTCTTATAGCATGTTGTAGGATTGACTTAATGTAAAATTTTCACGTTTTATACGAATTTTATGATTAACAATCCGTGTTTTTTGACTTGTGAAGAGGTGGTGGAACTAACCAGCCTTTTTCTTTGTTAAGTCGCAAAAACTTTCCACCAAGAGCTACTTTTTGCATGTGAATTTGACCAAACATTGCTGCAATATCTTCGCGAATAGATTGGCCAATCAGTTGACTGCAAGCAACTAGACCAGCAGCTATATCCAGTGAAATAGCCGCAGCAACTTCGGGGTCTTGAACACGTGCACCTACTGGAATATCATCTAAACAAGCTTCTGGACGTTCAGGCGGAGTTGGAGGTAAAGCCACTCCATTTTCTTTTAATAGCTTTTCTACACCTTTCATTTCCTGCTGACATTGTTCAATCGTTTCTTGTACCAACTTATGTAGATCCTTGTCCCCTACATGATTTAGAAACGTTTGATAACCAGCTACTAATCCTTTCGAAGCAGAAAGAAACGACCATGTTCCAAATACTTCACCGTAATGCATCGGTTCATCTGTAGGATTTCCACTTAAAATACCCATTGTTATCCTCCTTAACATATTCATAATAATGTGCCACCTTTCTTACTATGCACATACTTAACGTTTCCATATGATGTTTTATTATTCTTTTAGATATAAAAAGGAATTTTATCAGTGAATACAATCCACTATTTTACGTATACTATTCAAGATGCCTATAAGGGCATCAGTCACAATACCCTTGTTATACAGAGAGCTGCCTTCTTTGGCAGTTTTTTTGTTTTGTCATGTTTTATGTGGCTTTCTACTTGTAATGATAAATAAAAAATGTCCATAATAAAAAGAAGAGTGGGTATCCACTCTTCCTTCAGCCATCACTTTATAAAGTTGTCTTAGAAACGTCCGCCGCCAAGTTGTTGCTCAGCTAATTGCACAAGACGCTTTGTAATTTCGCCACCTACTGATCCATTTGCACGTGCAGTTGTATCAGCACCAAGGTTTACACCAAATTCGCTAGCGATTTCATATTTCATTTGATCGATTGCTTGTTCAGCACCGTTTACTAATAATTCGTTACGGCTACCACTGTTGTTGTTTGCCATGTTGTGTCACCTCCTTGTTTTTCTTAAGTTTCCTAGGGGTCAAGAAGTATATACATGGTAAATGATGGGTGTTTATTTCCTTATCAGAATGACATACTAATTTTTAGAAACAACCGACACTGTAAAAAGTGGGATTAGATGTTTCATTTCCTTGTTATCTAAAAGTTGCCATGTGAGAAGAGGGTTGCAATTGCTATTGCAATCCTCTTTAGGGACGTATCAATGGTTATTTTTATACGAAACATAAAATTAAAAATGTAAGAGAGGAAGAGATTGTATTGTCAAAGACACGTCAGAAAAAAGAATACTGTAAAAAGTGCAGAAAAGAAACTATACATACCCTCACAGAAGATGCTTTAGAAATTAATTGTTACTGCCACGAATGTCATTCACAACACGATATCGTAAAAACATTTTTTTAATCATTTCTTAAAGTTTCATTCTCCAATAGACGAATAAATAACTACTTTTTTAGATATATCCATAGCTAAACTCCCTATTCGCCTTCGCTATTGAATTTCATTTTATACAATTATAGAAGCAGAGAAGAACGGGTAAAGTAACCGGGAAGATTTTTAGTGGAGGTGAACGAGAAGTGAGGAGTAGGGAAAGAGATTTTATAACCATTGAAAATGAAAAAGGTATTGAAAAACAATATGCAGTTGAGGCTTTATTTGATATGAGAAATCAGACTTATGCTTTGCTGCAATCGAACGGAGAAGTACTGTTGATGCGCGTTGAAGATGAAAAGGGTGAACAATATCTTGTTGGATTGACTGATTCTGAGGAACGTGACTCCATTTTAGATGCTTATCAAATTGCTGTAGAGGCTACGCCTGCTGACGAAGAATTTCGCTAATATGATGAGGAGTAGTACGTTATGAAGGAGAAAATTGTAGATGCAACTCATTTGGAGCAAAAAATGCGGATTGAAAAAGTGATCAATGGAATGACCTTTACGAAAAATTTCCGGTCTGCTACGGCAGAAGAATGGTACGTATTTCTTCCAGGTTATGAAGATCCAAGAACAGGTGGAGCTGCAGGGAAAGCGATGATTCATTATAACCTTTATGGAAATAGAGATGTGTTTATCAACACTACAGTCATCTTAGATGATCCAGCGCTATTTAAAGGAGAAACCCATCCTCTTGTTTATGCAATTGCAGATGAACTTGTCAACAGGCTAGTTGGCTATGCTGATACCTTGCTTTCTGTCCATGCCGGTGAAAACTCGTTTGATGCAGAATATAAACAAAACAATCATTAATCTTGATTTTTTTCAATTAAATCTTCTCTTAAAAAGAGGCTGAGACAAACGTATTTTAAAAAGATCCGAACGGTTCATCGTTCGGATCTTTTTATTATGATGGTAAACGTAGGTTTCATATGTTTTGTTGCTTCTAGCGCCCGCCCGTGGAAAGCGAAGTCTTGTATGGAAATCAATAGGGGTGTCAATCCACACTTGCCCTTTAATAACATAGGCAGGATACATTTCATTATCAATCATATAATGAGCGATCCTTTCATGAAGCTCCATAGCTTCGTTGAATTGCTTTTAATATTTTGCGAACTTTTGGTGCTGCCGTTCCCGTAAGGGCTATCTATCTAAACAATGATTGTTCAATTTTTTGAATGTTTTAGAAAAAGAGGTCAGGGTATTACAATTACCATAAACGAATTAATTGATATAAACCATTTTTTTACTAGAAGGAGGAACTGCTCATGACAAAAAATGTGATAGGTACGTATGATAATGAAGAAGATATTGTAACCGCTATTCAAAACTTAAAGACACAAGGTTTTCAAGAGAAGGACCTTTCTCTTGTAACCAGCAAAGATATCGATAAAGAGGACTATTCGAGAGTAGAAAGCAGAGAGGGAATTGACGTCAAGAAGGTTGAAACCGCAGCACAAAATCACCAGGATGAGTCGATTATGGATAAAATTAAACATATGTTTTCACCAGATCACCCTAAAGAGATTCGTAGTGATAAAGCAAGAGTAGAAAAGCGTTTAATTAACTTAGGTGTCCCTCTTACAGAAGCAGGACCTTATGCAGATGATCTGCAAAAAGGAAAAGTATTATTGTTAGTAAGAGCTAATAGAGAGACAAAAACAAATTCTTTCTTAGGAAGTAGAGAAGATTCTCCTTTTG
Source organism: Priestia sp. JV24 (assembly GCF_025910025.1). Classification (NCBI taxonomy): domain Bacteria; kingdom Bacillati; phylum Bacillota; class Bacilli; order Caryophanales; family Bacillaceae; genus Priestia; species Priestia sp. JV24. The sequence goes on along the minus strand of NZ_JAPCIN010000022.1, from coordinate 121,025 downwards.
CAAAGGGTGACTCCGTTTATGATAAATCATTATACGGAGAACATCGTAAGCATGAATAGGTAGGAAGAAGAATAAAATTCGAGTTTGTGGGCAAACTAAGAACATAGGAACCCCAACTCCTCATCTTTCATTAAGTATGTGTTTTTTAAAAGCTGCTCATTTGAGCAGCTTTTTCTTTTTTAGCGGAAATATTAGTATGAAAGCTAACTTGTATGAAAGCTTAAAAGGAGGGGAAGCTAAGTAAAAATGAGCGTTGATACGGAGGAACGGAAAATTGCAAAAAAAGAATCGATTAACATCTCCTGAAATTGCAAATTTATGGACACACTATATCCGTGAAACTTTATCTGTATGTGTAAATAAATATATGCTTCACACGATTCAAGATCCTGAGATACATAGCCTTTTTCAAACGGCTCTTCACTATTCATTTAAACACATAGATGCTTTAAAAGCATTATTTAAGAAAGAGAAGTTTCCTCTTCCTAAAGGATTTACAGAAGAAGACGTAAACTTAGAAGCTCCTCCTCTATTTACGGATGTTTTGTGTCTTAAATCCCTTTATATGATGAGCACACACGGACATAATGAAATGAGTTTATCATTTGCGACTTCCTTACGCCCAGACATTGTAGATTTTTATTATCAATGCAACCTTGATGCGATGGAGATTTATAAAAAAGCTAAGGATCTTCTTATTTCAAAAAAACTTTATCAGCGACCACCTACTTATATAACACCTAATAAGGTGGAAATGATTGAACACTACCACTATGTAACGGATGTGTTCGGTAAACAGAGACCGATAAATACAATAGAAAGTGGACATGCTTATTATAATTTAAACAAAACATTTATTGCGAAAGCGATGATCCTTGGCTTTTCACAAGTTTCAAAAAATCAAAACGTACGAGCATTATTAGAAAAAAGTCTGCAAGTAAAAAACAAGCACATTGACATATTTTCATCCCTATTAACCAAAGACAATCTTCATCTACCTCAATCATGCGAAACAGAGGTTACAAATTCCAATATTTCTCCTTTTTCAGACCGGCTTATGCTTCTTCAAACGGGTTTCTTTTTTGGTGTAGCAGTTACTTATTATAACGCAGCTCTTATTGCAAGTATGAGAGCTGATATTTCAGCACACTGTGAAAAGGCGGCCTTGGATAGCTTGTGGATTTATAGCCGTATTGGGAAAGATATGATTGATAATCAGTGGATGGAACAGCCTCCCGAAGCAGACGACCGTAAAAGGTTAGATGATTAGAAAAACGTTCTTAATAAATTAATGTTTAATCCTCCGAGCATGCTACTACAGATGTTGTAAAAATATTTACGTATAAAAAGAAAGAGCTGCTGTTCAGGAACGGTAGTTTTTTTGGATGTATCTACTATACACTTCTAGTTAGCATATATAACGTTAACCAGAAGAAACTCACCAAAAAGAAGCCCTTGCTATAATTAGCAAAGGCTTTCAAAATTATGAGAATCACAATTAATAGGAACACCTTAAAAGACATTTTTGAAGTTTTAAGCCTATTTATTATATTTTTCCTGATTCTAAGCAGTAAGTTTTGAATCGTTCCTATCTTTAGATGCTTGATTCTGGTTTCTTAAAAGAAATGCACCAAATAGAGTAAAGGTAGTGACAATAACCCCCATGATTAAGTATGTTTGACGAAAACCAATTGAATCGTATAGATTTCCTACGATAGGAGAGAGTATAACAGCTCCTAGCTGCATCGCGAATTGGTAGCCAACCAAATATAAAATTGAAGAGAATTTTGTATCAAAATGTGTAGCCAGATATTTAAACACAGAAACGATGATAATGGCAAACTCTGGTGCGTTAAGAAGCTTAATAAATGAAATGCTGTATGGATCTGATACTAGACCTGAACCTATTACGCGCAAAATCATAATAATTCCCGCTAAAATTAAACCTCCTTTAGGACCTACTTTACGGACAATAAATGGAGCAACTAATAACATACCGGATTCTAAAAAGACCTGACCTGCATTTAAGTAACCAAATATTTGGTTTCCTAATTGTTCTGTTGGAAACAGAGAGGCATAATATACAGGAAATTGCTGGTCAAAGACATTATAAATACAGCCCGTCCCGAGCATAAAAATCATAAAAACCCAGAAATCTTTTCGTTTAAATAAACTGCCCAAATCTTGCACAGAAAGGGACTTTGCCTTCTTTTCTTCGATAGTGGATACTTCTACTTTTGTAAGGAAAATAACAAGTAATAAGAGAATGCCTGATCCCGATGCAATCCAAAAGTTGATATCAGGGTTAATGTTAAGCATTCGTCCTCCAATAGCAGCTGCCACGGCGGCCCCTATTGATCCCCAAAGTCTTGCACGACCGAATTCAAACTCATGCTTTCTGCCAACTTTTTCGATATATGACTCGATAGCTGAGATACCAGCTAAAAAAGTGATGGCAAGATAAGACCCGCCTGTCAGGGCTCCTATCCAAAAATTCCAGTTTAAAAGAGGTTGATAGATGAAAATGAGAAATGGTCCAGATAAAATAACTAAAATTGAAATGAAGTATAATAAATTTTTTCGTAAGCCCAATTTGTCAGAGATATATCCATAAAGCGGTTGGAAAAGCATAGTGAAGACAGCGTTTACAGAAAAAACAATACCCGTTTGTGCTCCGGAAAGGTTAAGGCTTTGTCCCAACCAGATAGCAAAAAAAGTGAAAATAGAGGCAATAGATAAGAAGAACAAGAAAAAGAAACTGCTTAGCTTCCAGTAAAGTTTATTGTTTTGCATATTTAAATCCCCTTTGCTGTTTATGTATCTAAATTTTATTTTAGAAAGCGTTTTCGATTTGATTGTATTATATATGGTACCGATTTCATATGTCAACAAGAAATTAATTAACAAAAATGCCCTTTAAAAAAGGTTTTTTTAAGTATAATGTGTTTTTTGAGTGTGGTACTGGTTTCTCACTTGTGAAATAAATCTTTTTAAGTATGCTGGTTTATTAATCATGAAACATTTTATATAAAAAGGTTCCGTTTTAAAGAGTCACAGCGATTTTACTGATATTCTTATTGAACACACGATATAGAGATGCAAACGAATTCATTCATTGCATTTTGGCTCTTTTTTAACGTAAAATAGGTATGAAACTGATTTCAGTTAGTGATGGAGTGATAAATAAATGCCTACCATATATGACGTAGCAAAATTATCGGGGTTATCAAAAACAACCGTTTCCCGTGTTATAAACAATCATTCATATGTTTCAGAAGAGAAAAAAAATCTGGTGCTAAAAGCAATGGAAGAGCTTAACTATACCCCGAACCCTTCGGCAAGAAAGTTAAGAGGACAGGTAACAACTACAATTGGTGTCATTGTACCAAGAATCGTAAATCCATTTTTCTCTTATTTAGTCGATTCAATTGAACAAGTTGCTTATAAAAACGGCTATCACGTATTAATCTTTCAAAGTAATGAAGATAAAGAGAAAGAATTGGTCTTTTTAAATTTACTAAAAACAAAGCAAGTTGACGGAATTATTATGACCTCTATTGAAAATGACTGGAGTATCATAGAACCGTTTACTGAATCTGGTCCTATTTTGTTATGCAATGAATATGTAAACAACGCAAATGTTCCAATTGTTCGATTAGATCAATACAAGGGTGCGTATATAGGCGTAAAGCATTTACTTGAAAAAGGCCACCGGAAAATTGGGTACTGTACAGGTGGATTGTTTGCAGAGGAAGGCAAGGACAAGGACCGTAATCAAGGTTATCAAAAAGCACTTCAAGAGGCAGGGATCGAGCCGGATCCAAAATGGATCTTTGTTAATCAACACAGTATTGAAGACGGAAAACAAGTAGTTAAAAAAATCCTGTCAATGGAGGATCGTCCAACAGCTATATTTACAGGGAGTGATGAAATTGCCGGGGGAATGATGATTGAAGCCAAAGAGTGCGGTCTAAAAATACCTAATGATTTGGCTATTATTGGCTTTGATGATCAACCTCTTGCGCAAATGTTAGATCCAAAGCTAACAACTATACGACAACCTATTGACCAGATGGGGATTAAAGCAATGGAAACTCTTATTGATATGTTGAATGATTCTGAAGTGAAAGTGGAAACTTTTGAACTTCCAATCGAGCTGGTTGTTCGAAGTTCAACGTAATGGGAGATATCAGATGAAGGTGAGAGCTGGATTTATTCGTTCTCACCTTTTTTTGAAAAATTTTCAGAAAAGTTGTTGAAACCGTTCCCATGATGTAATACAATGAATTTATCTTAAATGAGAAGGGTTATATCAGACTTTTTAATAGCATAATTTTTTTAACCATATATGGTATCGGTACCATATGAACGAAGAATAAGTACATAATTTAATATAAAAATACGGGAGCTGATAAAAATGGTTCAACTAAGTGAAAGAATGAATGAAGAAAGCGCTACAATAAAGAATAGACAATGGTGGAAGGAAGCAGTTGTATATCAAATTTATCCGAAAAGTTTTTATGACTCTAATGGTGACGGAATTGGTGACTTAAAAGGAGTTATTCAAAAATTAGATTACTTAAAAGAGTTAGGTATCGACGTTATTTGGTTAAGCCCAGTCTATCAATCACCAATGGACGATAACGGATATGACATCTCTGATTATCAAGCAATTGCAGAGGAATTTGGCTCTATGGAAGATATGGATCTATTAATCCATGAAGCTAAAAAAAGAAATATAAAGATTATTATGGACTTAGTAGTTAATCATACTTCGGATGAACATGAATGGTTCATAGAATCAAAAAGTGATGTAAATCATCCTAAAAGAGATTGGTATATTTGGAGAAACGGAAGAAAAGACGGGGCCCCGCCTAACAATTGGAAATCTATTTTTGGCGGTTCGTGCTGGGAGTATGATGAGCAAACCGGACAGTATTATCTTCATGCATTTTCTAAAAAACAGCCTGATCTTAATTGGGAAAACCCTGATCTTCGAAATGCCGTTTATAAAATGGTCAGATGGTGGTTAGATAAAGGAATTAGCGGCTTTAGAGTAGACGCCATTACATTTATAAAAAAACGACAGGACTTTGCTGATTCGCATGATGGAATTAATGTAATTGAAACCAACCAACAAGGCATTCATGAATTTTTAAGTGAACTACGTAAAGAAGCTTTTACTTCACATGATATCTTAACCGTGGCAGAAGCACCTGGGGTATCATACAAAGAATTGCCTATTTATGCGGGGGAAGACGGACATTTTAGTATGCTTTTTGAGTTCGATCATGTCGATTTAGATGTAGGAAAAGAAGGAAAATGGTATGAACCTTATAATTGGAATCTGCTTGATTTCAAAAAAGCCATTTCTGACAGTCAAACGTTCTATAACAACACAGGGTGGGGAGCGCTTTATTTAGAAAACCATGACCAGCCTCGTTCTTTAAACAAATTTATTAAACCAGAAGATATAGGATGTATTCCAGCTAAAATGTTAGCTACCGTCTATTTCTTCTTAAAAGGAACGCCATTTATCTATCAAGGGCAAGAAATTGGAATGACAAATGTACAGTATCCATCAATTGAGCATTATAATGACTTGGCTTCAATCGATCAATATTACTCTGCGCTGAAAGAAGGCTTCTCAAAAGAGGAAGCATTAGCAGCGATTTGGAGACGCAGTCGTGATAATTCTCGAACACCTATGCAGTGGAATCATTCTGAATATGCAGGATTTAGCCAAGGTACACCGTGGCTAGAGATAAATTCTAATTACTCTTTTATTAACGTCGAGAATGCTTTAAAAGATCGTAATTCTTTATTTTATTTCTATAAAAAGTTAATTAGTTTAAGAAAAAGCAGTCCATATTCAGATGTTATTGCTTTTGGTAAATACGAAGACATGTTTAAAGATAGCCTGCAAATCATGGCCTACACGAGAGAGTTGAACGATAAAAAAATAGCGGTGATTGCTAACTTTGATAATAAAGAGTTGACTCTAAACTTAGATTTTAATATAAAAAATGTTATTTTATCCAACTATGATTATTTAGAATTACACCTAAACCAGATAAAATTACGACCTTACGAGTCCATCGTTTGTGAAGTCGATTTATCATTTTAATCTGTTTTTATCACAATTGACTGATTCACGTATAGAAAGGCAGGGTGAAATCTTTTGAAAACATTAAGAAATCAACATCAAGAAAAAATCTCAAAGGCAATAGAATCTGTGTTAAACGAGCAGGAGTCTGTTGATCAGAATCATTGGCGACTACAATACCATGTGTCTACACCAGCATTCTGGATGAATGACCCAAACGGATTCAGCTTTTATAAAGGTGAGTATCATTTGTTTTATCAACATCATCCTTACTCTCCCGAGTGGGGGCCAATGTATTGGGGGCATATAAAAAGTAAGGATCTTACTTACTGGGAACACCTTCCTATCGCTCTTGCTCCGAGTGAAGAATACGATAGGGATGGATGTTTTTCAGGAAGTGCAATTGAAAAAGACGGGAAGCTTTATGCAATGTACACAGGGAATGTGTGGATAGGGGATAACTATGATACGGACTTACGACAGGTTCAGTGTCTTGCTGTAAGCGAAGACGGCGTTCATTTTAATAAAGTACCTCAAAATCCAGTTATTGATTTAGCGCCTGAAGGAGATATTCACCCTTATCATTTTAGAGATCCAAAAGTATGGAAGAAAGACGACTATTATTATTGTGTTCTTGGATCACGTACAAAGGATCATGAAGGGCAAGTTCTTTTGTATTGTTCAAGAGATCTGTTGAATTGGGAGTTTATGAATGTAATGGCCAAAAGCCAAGGAAATCTTGGTTTTATGTGGGAGTGTCCAGATCTTTTTAGTCTTGATGGACAAGACGTGCTTGTCATGTCACCTCAAGGAATGAAATCAGAAGGGGATCTCTACCATAACTTACATCAAGCTGGATATGTAAAAGGGAAATTGGACTATAAAACAGGGCTGCTTCAACACGAAGACTTTCAGCTTTTGGACTACGGGTTTGACTTTTATGCTCCTCAGACGGCAGAAGATGAACATGGCAGACGCATTATGATAGCGTGGATGGCTATGTGGGAAAGCAGCATGCCTGAACAAAAACACAATTGGGCAGGCGCAATGACTATTCCGCGTGAGCTTTCTACTAAACAAGGGTATATAATTAGTAAACCAATTCCAGAGCTTAAGCAGCTTCGTCAACATCACGTGCAGTATAAAAATATCACGGTTAACGGAGAACAAGAACTTGCAGGTATTTCAGGTGATTGTTACGAACTTGAAGTGGAAATTAACGCAAAAGCTGCTTCACAGTTCGGAATAAAAGTGAGAACAGATAATGACACTCACCAGGAAACGCTCTTAACTTATGATAGGCTAGAAAGTTTGTTTATCTTTAATCGTGATAAATCAGGTGAAGGTGATGGGGGAATAAGAAAAGCACCTGTTGGATTAAATGATAATCACTTGCATCTTCATCTGTTTGTTGATAAATCTTCCATCGAAGTTTTTATTAATGAAGGCGAGAAAGTGATGACAAGCAGAATCTATCCCGCAGACAATGCAAAAGGTATTTGTTTCTTTGCAGATCAAGAAATTGAATTGATTACCTTAAATAAATGGAACTTAAGCAAGGGCGTTTCTCCACTGATTTTTTAAAGGCTAATAGGAATTGGATAAAGATAGTAGCCAAGCAACGTAAAAGAAAGAAATTACAACAATTTATGTAACTAGATTAACTTGAAGAACAGATCCCCTTAAGGGGATCTGTCCCTTTTATATGTACATTAATATCTTTATTACATGGAAAAGTGCTTTTTTTGATTACTGTTATCTTTTATAAATAGTTTTATAAAGAATAGAGGGTAAATCATCAAGTATAAATTAAAAGCCCACCATGTTAAATCGAAATCCTTAATAAATGCCCAATATGCGATGGCTTGTAGTCCTGAGCAAAATGTTAAAACTAAAGAAATTAAAGCGTATCCCTTCCATGATTCCTTATTTAACTTATATAAATATAGACTAAATAATCCAGTGAATGAAATAAGAATATCTAGAGGGAAGAACGACCAATTCCAAGCTATGATTATGCGATTATTATAATCTTTAAAAGCCGCACTTTGAGGTATAAGCTGAAAATAAGTAGCAATCCAATAGATAATAAATCCTATATCTGTGACGAGAAAAAAAGGTTTTAAATATTTCATCTTTTTATCTAATGTGTTCTTCTAAAGTGGATTTACTAGCATTAGCTTCTTTTTCCCCAGTCATATTTAATGTCACTACACCGATAATGATGAGAGCTATAGCAACGATCTTTAGCAGACTTACACTTTCATTGAAGTACATAAATCCAATTAGCGTAATAATTATAATCCCCATACCTGACCAAATAGCGTAAGCAATTGAAACTTCTATACTTTTTAACGTTAATGTCAAAAAGTATAAACTACAAATGTAAAAAAGTATAAGCAATACACTTGGTATAACTTTGGTAAAACCTTCTGATAATTTCATGGTCGTAGTTCCAGCAACTTCAAAAAGAATAGCTAAACATAGATAAATCCAATACAACTTTCTTCGCCTCCTTATTTTTTACAAAAAAGCTTAGGTGATGATTTTTGTCATAAAAATACTCATAGATAACAAATAAATATAACTTTAAACACCTTATAAGTATAAGTTTACCATATTAGGATTTTTATATATAATCTATAGATGTTGTTACTTATATATTTTGAGGAGGAGAAAAGAAATGAAGAAAACGTTTGTCGCATTAATTCTTGCTTTATCCCTGGTTGTATCTGCATTAGGAATTCAGCCTTCGAATGCTAAAGCTGAATCAAATCACAATCCGGTTGTTCTTGTTCATGGAATCAGCGGTGCGTCCTATAACTTTATTGCTATCAAAAACTATTTAATTGCTCAAGGTTGGGATCGCAATGATCTTTATGCTATTGATTTTGTAGATAAGACAGGCAACAATTTAAATAATGGACCTCAGCTTGCTCGATACATTGATCAAGTGTTGAAAGAGACGGGAGCTAAGAAGGTAGATATTGTTGCTCATAGTATGGGCGGAGCAAACACGCTGTATTATATTAAATATCTAGGGGGAGGGAATAAGGTTGAAAATGTCGTGACGTTAGGAGGAGCGAATGGTTTAGTTTCTTCGACAGCACTCCCAGGTACAGATCTCAATCAAAAAATTCTTTATACGTCGATCTACAGCATAAATGATCAAATTGTTGCTAATAGTCTCTCTAGGCTGCAAGGAGCAAGAAACATTCAACTTTATGGCATTGGACATATTGGATTGCTTTCAAATAGTCAGGTTAACGCGTACATAAAAGAAGGGCTGAATGGCGGGGGACAAAATACAAACTAGTTATTTTTCAGGTGAACAAGGCAGGATCGACTTTTACATATTTAGAATCAGAATGTTTGCCTTTGTGTTTCACCAGCATGTACCCGATGAAACAATCGAAGTCAAAGCAGCTCCCGCGCCGAAATAGAATAGAGTGCTAAAAGTACCTCAGTTAATCAAGGTACTTTTTTAGGTTTTTGTACAAAGAATCGATGATTAAAAAGCGCTCAAATTGATTTTTAATCGCGCATTGCGCCTGCTTCTCGAGAAGTCATTGCGCCTTGTCCTTCATTTACGTCTCTTTGGATTTCTTGTTTTACTTTTTGTGCATTTGTTGCAGAAGCTGCTGGTTTCTCAGTAAAACCCGCATTTTCTTTAGCTGATTGATGTTGCTGCATATGATCTCTCCTTCCTTTTTTATTCGTACAAAAAGGAAGAATGGAGCCCCATTCTTCCTTCAGCCATCAATTATAAAGTTGTCTTAGAAACGTCCGCCGCCAAGTTGTTGCTCAGCCATTTGTACAAGACGTTTTGTGATTTCGCCACCTACTGATCCGTTTGCACGTGCAGTTGTATCAGCACCAAGGTTTACACCAAATTCGCTAGCGATTTCATATTTCATTTGATCGATTGCTTGTTCAGCACCGTTTACTAATAATTCGTTACGGCTACCACTGTTGTTGTTTGCCATGTTGTGTCACCTCCTTGTTTTTCTTAAGTTTCCTATTGTGGAAGAGATGTATTCGTGGTAAATAATGGATGTATATTTTCTTGTTAGGATGACATACTAATTTTTAGAAACAACCGACACTGTAAAAAGTGGGATTAGATGTTTCATTTCCTTGTGACTAAAAACTAAAAGCTTGCCATGTGTAGGAGAGAGAATGACAACTCGTTTGTCATTCTTTTTTCATGTCCATGGGTATATTATTTGAAGGACAAAAGACTAACTCTATAAAGAGTTAGTCTTTTGCTTGATGAAAACGATCAATATTCAAAAAGCTGCCTCAAAGGATTGCTTTTTATATCTATTTTAAGAGTTAGGTTTATTGATTCTATCCATTGCTTCTTGAACTGCATTTACAACAAAAGGATCTTTTTCCTTCAAATCATTCACGCTGATTTCACCTGATTGTAAACCTCTGCAGATTTCATGGATATCTTCTTCAATTGTAATCGGCAGCTTATTTTCTGTAAGCATGTTACTTAATTCATTTGCTAACATTTTTTGTTGATCCATGGGATGCCCTCCTCGTCATGTAAAAGTATAAAATGATCAAGCTTATTTCTTTTCTTTTCCTTCTTGCTGATTCTGTACTTTTTCAATTCCAGTGTTTGATTCAAATCCAACTCGATAAGTTCCAGATTTTTGTTGTTTTACTGAATCTGGCATTTGATACTGCTTTAAATCATCCTGAAACTGTCTTGTGCTTGGATTTCCTTCCACTTATATTCCTCCTCAGTAAAGTAAGTTTTGACGATTTAGTTTCCCCAGTTCGTAAAACAATTAAGCATGTTGTACATGGCTCTTTGCAACAAGTATCTAATTAATTCTCGGGAAATAAAAATATAACTTAACCTTCCACTTATTTTATCTTCAAATTTTCAAACAATAGGGCTAGGAGGTGTTTTTATGCCAAAGAAAGACTTTAAAGGCGTTGATAATTCAGGAATTGCAGAAAGAGTTGATTATAACAACTATAAAAATAAAGATAGCAATAATGACCCTACGCTTAACCGTATTGTCGAAGAAGATGGGCGTGCTCTTGATCCGAGGGAAACCTTAGAAAATTTCTTCACTGACCTTGAAGGCGAAGATCCACAAGAAATTACAACTTAATAAAAAAAGTAGAAAACGGCGGTCTTTTTAAGCGAAAAGACCTATGAAACGCAGATATTTTCATTAAAGAACCTGCTGTAAACGAGTTAACATGATTTAAAAAAATGAGGACTATTAATAGAGGTGAAGTTAATGTCGCACACAGAAACTGAACGAACAACGTATATGTATGATCCTTTCACTATACAAGGTCTTGAAATGAATATACCTAAAGAAGGCGAAGGCAGCCAACCGCTAATAAATCGTTCAGGACTGAGTACCTCTACGTTCAAAACGAACATGAATAGAAAGCATTTTGAACGTTATATTTATTAGCAGGAATATCCTGCAGCTTTTTACCTTATAAAAAGATCCTTCTATTTTATACGCTAGAAGGGTCTTTCCACTAAATATTTTCATTTCAGTATAGTAATCAATTGCTTGTGCCTAACGTATTGGGAAATTCACCTTCGTGTTAGGTGTGGATAGGTAATAAAAATGGTTAGTGTTTTTTCATATATTGTCTGTACATCCATTGTAGAAAGGATTTAACGAAATGCAGAAGCAAACCCTACTTTTTAATTTAGACGATACGCTTGTTCACTGTAATAAATATTTTAGAGACACCATAAATGCTTTTGTGGCTCAATTGCAGGAATGGTTTGAGAATCTGACTAAGGAAGAAATAAAACAAAAGCAGTTAGAGATAGATTTAAAAAGTATCGAAAAGCATGGCCTTCACTCTTCCCGATTTCCAGAATCATTAGTAGCTACTTATTTATTTTTTAGTGAACAAAATCATCAAGATATCCATGAAGATAGAGTCCAAAGAGTCAAAAAAATTGGTCAAAGTGTATTTGAAGTACCGATAGAGCCTTTGCCAAATATGTATGAAGTATTAGATAAGCTTAAAGAACAAGGACATGATCTCTACTTACACACAGGTGGAGACGAGGAAAATCAAGGTAGAAAAATTGTTCAGCTAGAGCTAGCTAAATACTTTGAAAAAAGGGTATTTATTTCTGAACAAAAAGATACAGCTGCATTAAAAGAAATACTAAACCAAATTAAGTACGATCCAAAAAAGACTTGGATGATTGGCAATTCATTAAAAACCGATATAAGACCGGCAGTAGAAGCTGGAATACATGCGATTCACGTACCTTCTGAACTGGAGTGGAGCTACAACCAAGTTAAAATTGATGTTGCGCCAAAAGGTAAATTGATAACCGTTAATTCGTTGCTGGAAGTTCCAGAAATCATTCAAAAGCATGCTCAAGAAACGGTTGTGTCCACCTAATATTAGGTCATATGTAAACACAATATATAGAAACAGCTAACCGTTGATTAAACCTTACCCAACGGTAGCCAGATAAAGTTCTTATGTTTTTTCTAATCAACTCACATACTATACAGAGGAGGTGACTGATATGGCAGATCACTCTAAAGAATCAGAAAAAATGATATGTGAAGATCATAATTCTCCAGTTGATGAAAGAAGCTACGATTTATACGAAGCGACGCGTAATTCACTTTTACGTAATGAATTAGACGATAAAAACAAAACCATTTTAAATAATATTGATAACGGAGCGATGGATGTTAATCTTGAGGAATAATGGGCATTAAAAAACCTTTTATTTCTTAGTCTCATAGCTATGTTACTAAGGATACACATTTCTTTTTCTCTTAGTAGAAAAGACCCTAAATAATTAGGGTCTTCTTTAGGTATTTGTCCAAACATTCTATGGTTGTTTCACATACAGTAAGAGGAGTCTACTAACAGAAAGGAGAAGATTTTTAATATGAGAAACAACTATCCTTATCAGCACTCTAATTATGGTGGTTATCAAGGGGCTATGTATCCTCAGCAAGGTAACTGCGGTTATCCTCCAGCTAAACCATGTGGCCAATTACCTCCTCAAACTATGCCTGCTCAGTATGACCCAGTTAAACAAAATACATCTTTTACTGGTCAAGATGTGTTTGTGCCAGTGGTGCATCCTAGTCATACCACAAATGTTTATCAAAAAAATTATAAATATATGCACTCATTCCCGCATACAGAATCCGTTGTATGTCAGGAAACGCATCAACATTTTTGTGCTCCAAGCTGCCCTCCTAGACCTCGTCCTTGGTGCTGATAGCCAAAAAAGCCCCTTCATTTTAACAATGAAGGGTTTTTACTATGTGAAATTTATAATGTTATCTAGCAATCGTTAAACAAAGTAGCCTATTTTTGACCAAAATCCAATCGATATGAGCTATGTCTACATATAATACCTTAACCCATGTATATTTAAAGTCTTTTCCTTTAGTTAAATACCACGAAAAGAGGTGTTTGTATGTCTAGTTATGGTGGAGCTGGTTCTGGTTTTGCTTTATTAGTTGTCCTGTTTATTCTTCTTGTCATTATTGGATGCAGCTGTTACGGCCGCGGATTTGGCTATTAATAAGAATAAAAAAGTCTTTCTCTAATGTGAGAAAGACTTTTTTATTCTAGGTTGTGCGGGGCAGCTTTTATACGCAATAGAACTGATTGGGCGGAATACAAACAATCTATTGCAGAGGGAGTAAAACTCATATATGGGATCTGAGGATGCTTCATTGTATGTAAAAGAAACTAAAAGGTTATTATTTTTTTATTTATAGTGATATAAAACGTAGTCTATCCACTTCGTGGAGCAAATTTCGTTTTTCATCATATGCTAAATGTATGAACGAGAAGGAGGTGAAGTTTATGTTCTTTGGCGGTTATGGCGGAGGTTGTGGCTATGGTTATGGCGGCGGCTGCGGTTACGGCGGTGGCAGTGGTTTTGCTTTAATTATCGTGCTGTTTATCTTATTAATCATTATTGGCTGTGCTTGTTGGGGAGGATTTGGCGGTTGCTAATTATTAGCCTGCCTTTCTCTCTAACTTAAAAAAGTTAGCTTTATGCTAGCTTTTTTTATTTGTTAAATAGGGACATGTATAGTGATTAGTACTAATACCTGCTGTTTTAACCAATGGTATACAGCTTGTTATTAAGCGTTTAAGGATGAAAGTTATTATACTCAGCATAAGAACCATGAATATTTGAAATAAGTTTAGTTGAAAATTCACCTCTTTGTTTTGGGGAAATGATGTAAAATGATGATAAGAGGAGGTATGGAAATGAATGGAACAGATGCGATAGTATTAAATATAAAAGAGATTAGAAGAAGAAGTATAAAGGTTTGGCAAGCAATTCCTGATGATAAACTCGATTGGAAGCCGGATAAAGAAGCTATGACATGCATAGAAATGGTTCGTCATGTCTTGGAGTCAGAATACTATTATCATCTAGCTATCGAAAATTTGGGCAGCTTAAAGGAATTTGATTCTCCTTTTGAAAAAAGACCCTTACAATCTATAAAGGATGAATTGGAGTTTGCAGCATCCTACCATCAACAATTTTTAGACATGATTACTACTTTTTCTGAAGAAGATTTAACTAATATTAAAATAGACCGTTCAGATGTTGGTTATATTCGTTCTTTAGGGGATATGTTGATGCGGATAGGCTATCATGAATCCGTACACGCTGGACAACTCTTACAGTATTTGAGAATCATGGAGGTTGATCGACCTAGGATATGGGATTAAACCAATTAGATAATATGTATATCATAGATAAAACTAGTTACCATAATGTCCCTATTTTCTAAGAAACATTTTTGGGCATTTATAGAAAGCTCAGTGTTTGCAATCTGTGAATTTGACCAAACATCACTGCAATATCTTTCCGAATAGACGAGCCAATTAATTAGCTATAAGCAACTATACCAGCGGCTATCTCCATGAAGATAGCCGCTGCGACTTCTGGATCTTGAAAACATGCTCCGCATGGAATATTATCCAAACCTGATCCTGAACGTTCAAGCGGAGCTGGGGGAAAGGAAAGCTACTTCATTTTCGTTTAATAGCTTTTCTGGGTCTTTCATTCATTAGATGAATCAAAATATGTTTCGGTGCTTATTCTCCGTGCTTTAGTTTTTTTATATACCTTATTAAATACTTTACAAAGATATCATCTCTTACTAACCAGGCGGCATAATTCCTTTTTAAAAAGATTTCTGCTTCCTTAAAGCTTTTAAATGTATGAATCGATAGCCCTTTGCTATTTTCAATTATCCATTCATCTTCATTCTGAAGAGAAACAAGGAACATATCATCATTTTGAGTTTCGTAGAGAGAACCAGATGAAGATTCTTTCAAATTATATCGGTTTCTTCTTGCATCCTCTCGTACAGAATCTAGATGAAATGTATCTGTTACAAACTGGTTATAAGCTTCATTAGTTAACGAACATCCAGCAGCTTTTGCGTGACCTCCGCCTCCATAGTGACCAGCAACTTCTGATACATCCACATGATCATGAATGGTCCGAAGACTAATTCGTTTTCCTCCCATATTTAACATGGCAATGTAATCAAGGTGAGGATATTCTTTTCCTAATTCGTTTCCAAGTTCTGAATGATACGATTCAGCGTACACGATCCCTGCCAAATAGTCATCTATAGAGGTTTGCACCAATTCTCGTCTTTTCCGACGAATATAACGTTCTACTTTATCTTCTTCCATATCTAATATCTTCTGTTCAAACTCGTCAAAAAAGAAGTGGTCACTGTTTTGAAGTCTGTTAACCATTTTTTCTTCAAACTCGTCAATAGATATTAAAAAGAAGAGAGCATTTAGCCTGTGTGCTTCTTGGTTGTTGTTCTTTTCCCATTCCCAAGTATCATACTGCCTTACTAGTTCTACAAATTCATCAACCGCATTGGAAGTCTGGATAAGTTCATTTTCTATAAGGTATTCATAAAACAAGGACGTTCCCGAGGCTAAGCTCCCTTCGTTGTCTTCTACGACAACGTGTCCCCATTCATATTCGTTGAAATGAAGAGCTGTTTTATGATGATCAAGCAGCTGGACTTTTCCTCCTGTTTGATAAAACTCTTCAAGTCTTTTTTCATTCTCTTCGTTTACTGATAAATCCGTGATAAATAAATGTGTATTTCTTTCTTCATTTTCTAAAAACCATTCTACTTCACGGTTAAGCGATGCAATAGAGTTATAACGAATTTTTATTCTATCTCCAAAAGCTAACTTTGCTAAAACTCCGCATCCAACTCCATCTAAATCCGTATGTGATAACAGTTTATACATATCTTTCACCTCGAAATTATTATGATACGAGAGAAAGGTTTTTAACCGCTGAAGCTTTAGTTTGCTGAAGAGGACTATGGTAAAACTAATTTTTCTTTAGGTAACTATGTTAACGTCCAAAAAGCATAACATATAAAGCTTCTTTCCACTTGACCTATCTGAATACAAACTAGAGTGCTGCCTTAATTATATGTTTAGGGAAGAGCATCTTCGTTTAAAGGTATTGTATGTAACAAGAAAACATC
This sequence comes from Priestia sp. JV24, assembly GCF_025910025.1. Lineage (NCBI taxonomy): Bacteria > Bacillati > Bacillota > Bacilli > Caryophanales > Bacillaceae > Priestia > Priestia sp. JV24. The sequence continues at coordinate 104,375 of NZ_JAPCIN010000022.1, read as the reverse complement.
TTGGTTACCCATAATGAGATCTATGATATAAGAAAAACATTGGTTTTTTACATTCTTTTAAGAACAGAAAGGGGATAACATATGAGATCTTCTGCTGAAGCACAAAAGAGTTTCGTTCAAACACCATTAAAAGGGAAAAATATTTTATCGAGACCTTATCTAAACAAAGGATCTGCATTTACAAAAAGAGAAAGAGAAGAACTCAAGTTAGATGGATTATTACCGCCCACCGTACTGACATTAGAAGAACAAGTACAGCGTGCTTATCAACAGTTTAAGAATGCATCAAATGATTTGCAAAAAAATAATTTATTAAACGATTTGCATAATCGAAATGTGGTATTGTTTTATCGATTATTAAAAGATCATTTAAGTGAAATGCTACCGATTATTTACACACCAACCGTTGGAGAAGCTATTCAAGAATATAGCCATCAATATCACCGTCCTGATGGTCTATATTTGTCTATTGACGAAGCGGACAAAATGGACAAAGCGATAGAAAATGTAGAATTAAGCTCAGAAGATATTGATTTAATCGTAGTTACAGACTCTGAGAGCATTCTTGGAATAGGAGACTGGGGAGTAGGCGGAATTAACATTGCAGTGGGTAAGTTAGCGGTATATACAGCAGCTGCCGGTATTGATCCGAGCCGTGTTCTTCCCATTGTGTTAGACGTAGGAACCAATAATAAAGAATTACTTAAAGATCCGCTTTATTTAGGTAATCGCCATGAGCGTGTAACAGGCGAAGCTTACAATCAATTTATTGATCAATTTGTAAATAAAATAATAAATAAGTTCCCAAAAGCATTGTTACATTGGGAGGACTTAGGGAATAAAAATGCCAGACGCATTATAGAAGAGTATGGAGATCATCTTTTAACATTTAATGATGATATTCAAGGTACGGGTGTGATTACATTAGGGGCTGTATTGACTGCTTTAAAAATTACAAAGACCTCCCTAAAAGATCATCGTATTGTTGTCTTTGGACCAGGTTCTGCCGGTATTGGAAACGCTGATCGAATCCACAGTGCGATGGTTCTTGAAGGTCTTTCAGAAGAGGAAGCATATGATAGGTTTTGGGCCTATGATTATAGAGGGCTGTTAACGGAGGAGATAAATGATTTAGCTTCATTCCAGCAGCCTTATGCCCGTAAAGTAGAAGAAATAAAAAATTGGAAAAAAGATAATGACAATAAAATACCTTTGTTAGAAGTAATCAAACAAGTAAAGCCTACTATTCTAATTGGAACATCGGGAGTAACAGGGGCATTTAAGGAAGAAATGATTAGAGAAATGGCTCGCCATGTAGAAAGACCTGTGATTATGCCTTTATCTAACCCTACTAAGTTAGCTGAAGCTATCCCGAAAGATATTATACATTGGACAGATGGCAAAGCATTAATTGCAACAGGAAGTCCCTTTGATTCAGTGGAGTATAGAGGAACAACATATGAAATTGGCCAAGCTAATAATGCATTTGTATTTCCCGGTCTTGGTCTGGGCGCAATTGCTGTAAAAGCTGAAAAATTTACAGAGACGATGTTCGCTGAAGCTGCAAATGCAGTCGCCCATATGGCCGAAACTCAAACCAAAGGTGATACGTTACTTCCTCATATTAAAGATCTTCAAAACGTATCCAAAACAGTGGCTATAGCTGTTGCAAAAGCTGCTATTAAAGATGGTGTATCGAAATTTCAAGAACAGGATGTAGAAAGGTTAATAGAAAAAGCTATGTGGAAACCAGAATACAAGACTATCCGACCAATAAGTAAGGCAAAAGCGAATTGATCTCTTAGTGAATTTTTTCAAGGTTATTCCTTTCTCGAGTTGATGTAAACATATACATCCAACGTTAAGAAGAGCCCATCTCTTTCAACTGAAAGGGAGTGGGCTTTTTCTTAATATAATATATGAATTCTCTACCATAAATACATCTCTCAGAATTAAAAAAAGAAGGTTGAGACATAACTAAATCACTTCAATCTAAAGACGAACAACTCGGATGAATGCTTTGGTATGAATTACTTATTACAGCGCTGTTAATTTCCGTGCAAGGCTTCGCTTTTCGCGGGCGGCCGGTGAGCCTCCTCGTTGCTTGCGCTCCTGCGGGGTCTCATCTGTTCCGCTTTTCCCGCAGGAGTCTTCGCCTTGCCCTTCAATCAACAGCTAGAAGCAAATATATATATGAAATCTACGTTCAACATACCCATAAAAAAATCCGAACGAAGTTGATTCTCTATCAAGAATCTCAATTCATCGTTCGGATCTTCCTTTGACTACAATACTTTTATTCCAGTCTTTCTTTTTACTAATTTGTCTATTTTTGATATTTGCTCTTCTTGTTAATAAGTTATTTATTATATGTCGCATCGGTATGTTTATCGTTATCGGTGTTAAGAACATGTTTATCTAGATACTTATGGAAGAACCATTCACTAACGGCTATAACAATAGCTGATACTACAGAAGCCTGAATAACGGTTATGGTATTTCCAAAAAAGGATGCCCCCATTATCCAGATGACTAAAAAAGATAAAATAAGATCAGAAATTGTAGCGACAATGTTTCTTTTTTTATAGTCTGAATCATCAGCAGCATTGCGATATACTAACAAATCGCCAAGGGCATAAGCGACAACTGTGAGGACTAAACCGATTAGTATAGTGTCACTAAAATTGTAATTATAAATGCCTGTAAATACTATGCCTAAGACTACAGCGCTCATTACAAACTTTATAATAAGAGCCTTTACATGTTTCATCTTTTTTCATCTCCCTTTTATTATCTTTTAATGAATATATACCCAGTATTAGGGGAGGTAATCTTTTTTAGATAAACGTTTTGCCTTAAGCAAGCTAGCATTTATTTAATCGAATTCCTTAAAAAGGGAAAATCATTTGATTCACTCCTTTAACTACGGCTCCATTGTTAAGAAGGGTAGAATAGCGGGTACATAAAAAATGAGGAGAAAAGATCTTAATGAAGGAGGAAGGTTTTATGAGTAAAAGTATTATAGGTGTATATGAGTCGCCGGAAGAAACATTAACTAGAATTGAGAAATTAAGAATGATAGGGTATGAGGATAATGAAATTACAGTTCTAACTAATCAAGAGACCGCAGCGGGCAACCTAGCTTATAGAACGAATGTAAACGTGGATAAGCTATCTGCTGCTGACCAAGATAAGGTCACTCAGGAAGATATGACTGGAGGGGCCCAGCCGGATTCTTTTTTAGATAAATTAAAGAAATTTTTTGTGGTCCAAAATTACTCAAATGAAGAAGACCGTGCAACAAATTTAGGTATTCCCACAGAGGAGCTAACCTCTCATAAAAAAGATTTGGATGATGGAAAGTTTGTAATTGCTGTGACTTCTCATAAATTGAATGAAAAAGGGTTAGACCTAGGGTGATATATTTGATTTAAAAGAGGGTGTACGCTAACGCGTACACCCTCTTTTGATATATAGAATTCACAAGAAAAATTGTTTGCAAAGAAGATTATTTATTGCGATAACCTTCCTTTAAATATTTTCGTAAGTGAAAATCGTGTACTAATTTAATCGTTGGACGAATGAGCAATTGCACGCTTCCAAGAATAAATAACCAAATCCCTATATTTTTTAAGGAATCATAGAAGAATAAAATACTGCCAATTAGGAACCAGATGCCTATCAAGAAGTCATTAATCGTATTTATAACTTTATAACTCTTTTTAAAGAACAATTCGTATTTACCTATTTCAATCTCCCCGTAGTCTTCTTTTCTTCCCATTTCTGACATTGTAACTCCCTCTTTTTCTTGAATTTCCTTTTTTTTATTCCCTTAGCAAGTCATAAAAAAACGTCTTTTGTAACAGGTATATGATGGTAAGGAAACAAGCGTAACTTTAGTGTATTTTTCCATCTCAAATCTCCATTTTTATCTATTAATGGTGTAAGCATTGATTAGAATAGATTTCTGCTCTTCATAGATGCAATAAAAGAAAACACAGGAATCCCTAAAAAGAATTGATGCCTTATTTAGAAAGCTGTTTTATAGGACGATTCATGTAGCTTCTTGGTAAAATAAATACTACGCTCAATACTAATGACAAGATCCCCACTAGTACGACGTATTCTGTACCCAGCCCTGATATAAATAGTCCACCTACAGCTGTACCAATCGTTGTTCCTAAGTTAACGGATGATAAAAATAGTCCGTTTGCGAAATCAGGAGCTTTTGGAGCTGCTGATGAAATCCAATATTGATTAATATTCGTTCCTATCCCAGCGAATATTCCCCAAACTAAAGTCATAATAGCCATAGGCCAAGTGAACTGTCCGGTGAAGAATAAAATGATGTAAACCACTCCCAATGCAAAAGGAAAAACTACTACCGTTTTGATGGCATTTTTCGTAAGCAGCTTCCCTGCGATAATGTTTCCAATAATATTGGCCACACCGAATAGAATTAATATAAAGCTAATTAGTTTTCCAGAGATGTTCGTAACGGTTTTAAGATACTCAGCAAGATAGCTGTATACTCCAAATACTGCTGAATTCAGTAAAAGGACGGCCATAATGGAAAGCCAAGTAACGGGGTTTTTTAATACGCTGAGCTGCGCTCCGTAGGAAAGTCTTTCTTTAACAGGCATAGAAGGGAAGAATGCCCATGTAGCAATAAATACTATAGCGTTAATAACAGCGAAAAATGCCATTGATAGTTGAAACGAAACTGTGCTTGCAAGAAAGCTTGCGATTGGTACACCAAGTACCATACCTGCAGATACGCCAATAAAGACTTTGGAAACAGCTTTTGGAGCGTCTTCCTCGCTGACGGAGTTCGCAGCCATTGTAAAAGCTGCTGAAAAATAAATTGGATGAAAGATAGCTGGAATCACACGCGCAATTATGGCAACAGCAAAGTTAGTGGTGAATATAGAGATAATGTTACCTAAAACGAAAATACCAAGTACAAGCAACATCGCTTTCTTGCGATTGAATCCTGAAAATAATAACGGCATAGTTGGACCGGATATTGATACAGTAAGAGCAAAAAGACTTACCAGCCACCCGGCCTTCGATACACTGATATGAAAGTGATCCGCAATGTAGGGCAATATCCCTATAACCCCCATTTCGGTATTTATAATCCCGAAAGCTCCTAAGGTTAAGACAAATATAAGTAGCTTATGTTGTTTAGACATACAATCAATTTCCTTCTTTCTAAAAAGTGTTCTGTTCTAGCTGCTTCAAAGCGGGCTGTTTAAAGACCAATTGTCATGTTTTTACTTAGTCACTTTTTCAATGGTAACTGTAAAATCACCATGAATATTTTCAACGTTTTCTTTTCCTGATTCAATCTGACCTAGTATGATAAGGTCATTTGTGGCATCCTCAAAACCTTTATAAAAAATAGCTACATTTCCCCAAGGAGCGTAATAAGCAAAGTCGCCTTTTTTGATGGATCTCCAGCTTGTACATCATCTGCTGATAATCTCTTTTGTAAAATACTAATTTTTTCTTTACCTATATAATCTTCAAAAGTTATGGTTAAAGGCAGTTGAGCTAAAAAAGCCATACTTCCTGAGTTATCGTACATCCTAATCAAGACTTCTTTATCGTTAAACGTTAATTTGATTCTTGTAGCTGAAATAGAATCTTTTTTGGTTGTTCTGGTGCTTGGTTTGAAGGATTACTTGCATTATGATCTCTGTCCGCTGCAGATGAATTATTGTTGCTGCAAGCAGAGAGGCAAAGGCTTGTTACTAAGATAGAAGACAGACATAAAAATTTTTTCATTTTAAGCTCCTTTCAATTTTGAATAATTAAAAATGGTGCTTTCGTGATATGAACTTCGTTGCTATTTATTCTAATGGCTCCTTTTAAATATAGAAAATACTTATATCTTATATCATGATATGCTTGATAAGCATTTCTGGGATGTATATACTAAAGCTTGTGAAAGGAGAAGCGGTATATGGAAGTTCGAGTTTTGCGCTATTTTCTTACGGTTGCAAGAGAAGGAAACATCACGAGAGCTGCTGATTTTTTGCATGTGACACAGCCAACTTTGTCGAGACAATTAAAAGATCTTGAACAAGAGTTAGGTAAAAAACTATTTATTCGCAGCAGTCACAGTATCATTCTGACAGATGAAGGAATGCTTCTGCGAAACAGGGCAGAGGAAATCGTTAATATGATGGATAAATTAGAGGCGGAATTTAGTTCGATGGAAGAAACAATAGGTGGTGATGTCTATATAGGCGGCGGGGAAACTGAAGCTATGAAACACATTGCACGAGTAGCAAAAGATGTACAGGTACGTTATCCCAATATACGATATCACCTTTACAGCGGAAACGAAGAAGATATAACAGAACGGCTAGACAAGGGTCTGCTTGATTTCGGTATTTTAATTCAGCCGGCCGATATTTCAAAATACAATTATCTTAATATGCCTGCCAAAGATGTTTGGGGCGTCGTTATGAAAAAAGACAGCTCTCTTGCCGTCAAAGAAAGCATTCAAGCTGCGGATTTAGTAAACGTTCCACTGATTTGTTCACGACAGGCCATGAAACAGACGTTTTCAAAAAATGAATTTGCGGATTGGTTTGGCGAAGATTTTCATAAATTAAACATCGTCACTACATACAATCTTGCATATAATGCGGGCATTATGGTTGAAGAAGGCGTTGGATATGCCATAACACTTGATAAAATAGTCAATACATCTACTACTAGCAACCTTTGTTTCAGGCCGTTACAGCCAAGACTTGAATCAGGTTTAAATATTGTGTGGAAAAAGCATCATGTTCTTTCAGCTGCGGCGGCTGCGTTTTTAAAAGAACTGCAGGAGGAATTTTCACACATTCGAAACTAACAGGGCATCGGTCTAGCTCAAACAAGTGGAGTAAAACAGCTGTAATTGCCCGGGACATGTTAAATAGAGTGAAAGTTGAAAAACGAGGATAGTAAAAGGGCGTATCTATGCGGTATGATAGATACGCCTTTTTGCTGCTGATATAGAGGTGATGTTAAGATCCTTGGAATGGTTTATTATATAGCAGCTCCCATTCGCCAGGATTCGTATCATCTGGAGATAAACCGTTCATAATGTCAAGATAGTGATTTACTTTCTCTTCCATATATTTTACAGTTTTTTTCGCTTCCTCTAACTGAGCTTGAGCGATCTCTTTTTGCTTTAAAATGATCTCATAGCGCTCACGGATGGTACTTCCACCTTCTAAACACAAATTTACATAGGTTTTAATGTCTTCTACTGTCATTCCACATTGTTTTAAAAATTTTACACCTGTAAGATTTGCAGAAGGCCAGAATAATATCTTTCAAAATGAATTACTTTCCGGTATTGGGGCGAAATACGGAAAAACAGTCGCACAAGTTATTTTGCGCTGGCATATTCAACGCGGTGTTGTGACCATTCCAAAATCTGTTCGCAAAGAACGTATTGCGGAAAACTTTGACGTCTGGGATTTCACTTTAAGTGAGGAAGACATAGCCGCAATTACTGCTATGGACAGCGGGAAAAGTGAAATCATTGGCCATTTTACCGCGGATACGGCTAAAGCCTTGAATGGATGGAAGATTCATCGATAACTAATAATGAGAAATTTGCATAGCTGCATATCTAATACGGGTAGCTATTGAAAATAAAAGAGACGAAGCGAAAAAGAGCGGGATTGAACGAGTAAGCGATGATTATAGACCGGTTAACTTTCATAGATCTTAATGGAATATAGATGTATAAAAGCGTGGACTGTCACGAGTTCATGCTTTTATAGTGAGAGCTTAAAACGTAGATTTCATTTTTAAAAGAAGAAATTTTTAAAAGATAAGTGTGACGAACATTTCATCAATTTTTCACTATTAGATGCTAGTATATATATCAGTAATGCAATACAACATTTTCTATAAAACTCCCCTATTTAGGCTGACCTTTTAAGGTGAGCTTTTTTTGTGTCTGCAATCTCCATAGAATATTGTACATACAGGAAATAAAACAAACGACTAACATTCATATTAGTCGTTTGTTTTAGGAGAGGAGCCTACTTGTTTGGGTTTAATATATAGTATATCTTTCTGCTATTCATTTATTCATATAGAGCAACAGTCATTAAGAAATATGCTACTTTTGTTGACTAGAGTAGACAAAATCACTAATAACTTTGATGAACAATCCAATGGGGTAGACGGTTATAAATGCCTTCCATGTATTCCAATGATTCAAATCATACAAATGGAAAAAAGTAAATATAGGAACTCCAATAAAAGCAATAAAAGCGGAAGCAATAAGAGAAGCGATCCAATAGAACTTCCATTTGCTAAAGAATTGGTATACTAATGTAAGAATAATCGGGATAACTGCAAAATCAACGGAATTAAACCGATGGGTAAAGATTAAGAATTGGTGAGGGTAGCTCCACTTCCCAAAGAACTTCCCGAATTCATCCACAGTACCGACTAAAACAAAGCTAATGAAAAATACTAAGAGAATAAATACCATTCGCTGTCGGTCAATGAGCAGATAAAAAACGAATAGAAAGAGCGCACTTAGAATTACAATTAGCCACCATTGAATACTAAATAAATCGTGATGAAGCCAGTAATCGTATTGTTTATCATTGACATGCTGGCTAAGAATTTCTAATTGATTAACCATAAACACCACCTCGCTACGAGTATGTGCGAAAAAGAGGGAATTCATGCAATCAGTCACTTCATTAGATTATTTCTTTTTATGAATTTTATAATGTATTAAATAAAAAAGAAAACCTACAGCGCTTGTTCTGAGCTTACGTTATTTTGTTTAAATGTCGTATAAATCATAAAGGCAATAAGAATAGAAGCTAGGACTAGAGAAGAGCCTGTCGTACCCAAGTCTAAACCACCTTTTTCATGTGGCTTTGTCAAAAGATCTCCAAATGTTGCTCCGAAAGGGCGAGTCAAAACGAATGCTATCCAAAATAAAAATACACGAGAAATCTTTGTATAGTAGGTACATATAACGATGAATGCTAGTAAGCTGCCGATTAAAATAGCTCCACCTATATATCCAAGGCCAGACGTATCAGACAAAAAATCTCCTAAAGCTGTACCTAATGTGTTTGAGAAAAGGATGGCAATCCAATAAAGTACTTCAGCCTTGCGGCTTCTAATATAATTGATATTTAATGAACGCTCGCTAAAATACCAATATGCAAATATCGACAACAATATAGTGATTAATATCATCGAGCCTTTTGCGTAACCTAATGCCAGTGTACGATCCATAAAATCAGACATAGTTGTGCCAGCTACGCTAGTTGACAGAATAACAGTCCAATAAAGGGCCGGAATATACCTCTTAGAGCTTAGTTGAGCTCCAAGTGTAATTAAAAATATGCTAAAAAAGATCAGCGTACTAACTGCATATCCAACTCCTAATGTTTGTGCTAATAAGTCACCTGCGGTTTCACCCAGTGTCGTAGCAGAAATCTTCATAATCCAAAAAACAAGTGTAATTTGTGCAATTTTATTCATTGGCGAAGATGCTTGCATTTTTAATTTTTCTCTCCTTCTTGTGCTAACTGTTTATTCTCTTAAATAAACGGCACACTTGCCTAACGTTTTTCTTAAAGAAATTCTTTAAAAGCTTCATCGCTGCAATTCAAACTGTACAGTCTTTTTCTAAAATCAAAATGAAAAATAAATAAGAATTTAATGAGATTTTTATAAAAAACTTTTTATTAATGTTTTAATTAAATGTTTTATCAACTCTGTTGCACCATGATGTTTTTATAAAAATAAAATATTTATTTTTTATCGAATTCTCATTTTAATTTCATTTAAATTTCATTACACAGTATTAAATTTAAATTATGTGAGCCAAGTTTTTTAAACATAACGTTATGCCTTCAGCTTTTGAAACTAGAAAATAAGTACAATTCATTAAAAGAAGGAGAACGTTGAACAGTTGTTAAGAGGTCAAAGATGATGATACTTAAGAAATTTTTAAGAAACAGCTAGTAATATTATAAATAGCATGACTATTGGTAGGAAGGTGCCATTTTGATACGTTTTCAAAGAAAGAAGAAAAGACATACATATATTTTGATAGGAGGGATTCTTACTGTAGGAGGACTTATTTTTGTTGGAACCTTGTACAAAGGTAGCTTACCTTCTTTAGACAAGCTTTCTTGGAGTGTACCTCAACAAGTGAGTCAATTATTTTCCACTTACAAAGAAAACTCTATCTTAAAGAATAAGCTAGCCACTGAAAACCAGGAGGAAGCAAATGCTTATAAGTGGGAATATGAAAATAAAGTATTAAAAGAAATTTTAAAAGCAGAAGATAAGGTGAAAGCCTATAACCCTTTAACAGCTACTGTAATTGGCCGCTCAACGAATAATTGGAACAATGAAATAACAATTGACAAGGGAAAGAAGCAGGGGATGAAAGTAGACATGAATGTGCTTGGAACAAATGGAGTTATTGGGAAGGTATCGAAAGTTTTTTCGTCAACCTCTATTGTAGAACTAATTAGCTCAAACCTTAGGACAAATCGTATGGCGGTAATGTTAAAGGATAGGAAAAGCGTGAATGGAACATTAGAAGGCTACGATGATAAAAAAGGTAATTTAATTATTAGAAACATCCCTAGTGAGGCTGAGGTTAATGTAGGAGATAAAGTTCAAACCTCTCCTATCAGCTCGATCTTTCAAGGGGAATTAGCCTTAGGAAAAGTCATCAAAGTAAAGCCTGATGAATATGGACTAACGCAATTGGCCGTTGTGAAACCCTCATCCAACTTTAATGATATTAGTGAAGTAATTGTTATTAAAGCACGGAACAATGGGTAGGGAATTTGATATCATACCTTAATAGAAATAGAAGTCTTTTACCTTATATTTTTATGTTCAGCACTTAAAATTTCTTATTGTCCACTGAGATGTTGGTTTGTGATAGCTATACACTTCTCTTTATTATTGGAAAGAGCGATCGATATGGAAAGCAAAAATATAGAGATTGAAAAAAGGGGTTAGTTAGATGAAAGAAAGTATTTTAATTGTGGAAGATGAAGTAGAAATAGGAAATATATTAAAAATGGAACTTGAACATGAAGGTTACCAAGTGAAAATTAAAAACAATGGAAGAGATGGTCTCGAAATGGCCTTATCAAATATGTTTGATTTAATTTTACTTGACATTATGCTACCGGAAATGAGTGGTATAGAGGTCTTGCGTAAAGTAAGAAAGAGAGAAAATTACGTGCCTATTATTCTTTTGACAGCTCGCAATTCAACTCTAGACAAAATACTGGGGTTAGATCAGGGCGCAAATGATTATATAACTAAACCATTTAAAACTGAAGAATTGCTGGCTCGAATACGTTCTTTACTACGTTATAAGCACCTTGTTATTAGGAATAAGGTAGAAAAAGACTCGTTATTATTAATTAAAGATATGGTTATAAATACTGAATCAAGAGAAGTAACTAGAGCTGGGCAAAAAATCAGCTTAACCCCTAAAGAGTATGATTTATTAATTTACTTAGTCATCCATAAAAATAAGACGGTTACTCGTGAAGGAATCTTACTAAATGTATGGGGATATGAATACGAAGGAGATACAAATATACTTGATGTTTATATAAGTTATTTGAGAAAGAAAATTGAAGAAGGATTTAGTCCCTCACTTATTGAGACTGTTCGAGGTATAGGATACAGTATTAAAGAAAGTTAAAGGAACAAGGAAAGCAACTTTATATGATTCATTAAAGAAGATTAAGAAATAAATTCATTTATTCTTAATCTCTTTTTTATTCAAATCTAATTTTTATTTGATAAATTGAAGAAAAGCCTATAAAGAAGAAAGTCATAGAAAACTTATTTCATATTTTTTCTTATTATCTTTCGAAATTGAGGGATATAGTATTAGTATTCATATTCATTTGTAGAAGAAGTTTTTACGTTTTTAATTTTTAAACAAAGGAGAGTACTTTATATGCAAAAGGTACTAATTGTAGAGGATGAAGAAGGATTAGTAGAATTTTTAGAATTAGAACTAAAATATGAAGGATATTTAGTTGACATAGCTTACGATGGTCGTACTGGTTTAGATAAAGCAACCAAGCAGGATTATGACATTATATTACTTGATTTAATGATGCCCGGACTAAATGGAATCGAAGTATGTAGAAGGCTAAGAACAACTAAGAATACCCCTGTTATTATGTTAACGGCCAAGGATAGTGTTATGGACAGAGTAATGGGTCTTGATAATGGCGCTGATGATTATTTGTCTAAGCCATTTGCGATCGAAGAGTTATTTGCAAGGATGCGAGTCATTTTTAGACGCCAAGAGAACAACAAGATACTGGATCAAAAACGAATATTAGCATTTAAAGAGATTGAGCTTGATATGGAATCAAGAATAGTGATAAAAGAAAAAAATCTGATTGAACTCACGAATAAGGAATTTGAACTTCTAGCCATTTTTATGCGTAACATTAATAAAGTATTGACAAGAGATATACTCCTAGAGCAAGTGTGGGGATACGATTCAGTTGTTGAAACGAATGTTGTAGATGTATATGTTAGATACCTAAGAAACAAATTAAGTGCAGAGGATAAAGAGTTATATATTCAGACCATCAGAGGGGTTGGATACGTGATGCGTGATGTTTAAATGAGAAAATGGATAAAATATATGAAAGACTTACCTATAAGGTGGAAGATAACTCTATGGTCTTCCATGTTTTTATTTTTTCTTTTTCTTTCTTATAACCTCTTTCAATATCTTGTGATTGATAACAGTATTTTAAATTATGAGAAGCAAAATGGTATTCATCAATTAAAAGAAGTTCTCGCTTTTATTCAATCTGATGATGAACCTTTATCTTTGAACCAAATTAAAAACAGTGAAGGGTACTTATCAAAAATTAATGAAAAAAATCAGTTGATTCGTATTCTTGATAGGAAAGGAAACGTCATAACTAGTACCACAAATAATGTTTCACCAACCTGGCAACAACCAAAAACGGTAAAACACCAAGAGTATAAAGTGATTCGAAATCATGATGAACGTCTACTTGTTCTTCGTTCTCCAATTGTCACCGCCAACTTCACTGGAACTGTTGAAATTGTCAGAAACATGGAGATGTCCGATGCTTTTATGGATAAGATTTTTTTATTAATGCTTGCTGCAGGAGTAGGCTCACTAATCTTTAGTATTCTAGGTGGAACCATTCTAGCAAAAAAAATACTATCCAACATTCAAGCGTTAACATTAACGATGAAAAAAATAAAAACAAATGGCCTTGAGGAACGAGTTCCAGTTAATGAAAAAAACGATGAGTTTGCTCAATTAGGCAGTTTATTTAATGAGTTAATGGATAGCCTAGAAGACTCCTTTTTACAGCAAAAACAGTTCGTAGAGGATGCTTCACATGAATTAAGGACTCCGTTAGCCATTATTCAAGGCCATTTGACATTGTTAAATCGCTGGGGGAAAAATGATGCGGCAGTATTAGATAAATCCTTGAGATCTAGCCTAAAAGAAGTAGAGCGTTTAACGAACCTGGTGCAAGAATTATTAGAGTTATCCCGAGCTGAAAATAGTCTGATAAACACTGTAGATGTTGAACCTATCAACGTATGGACGACTGTCCAACATGTTGTAAGAAATTTTGAAGTAGTGTATAGCGATTATGAGTTTAAAATAAAACATTTTCATGAAAATCTTTATGTGAATATTTCTTCTCGCCATCTAGAACAAATATTAATCATTTTGTTAGATAATGCAGTCAAATATTCTAAGAAGGAAGAGAAAGAGGTAGTTATAGACTGTTCTCTAATCAATGAAAAGGTATCTCTTAAAGTAATGGATAAAGGAATTGGAATTCCAAAAGAAGATATACCCTATATTTTAAATAGATTTTATCGAGTGGATAAGGCAAGGAGCAGAAAGCAAGGGGGACTTGGCTTAGGACTGGCTATAGCCAAACGATGGGTTGAAAAGTACCACGGCACCATTAACATCGAAAGTAAAGAAGGCGAAGGAACAAATGTAACAATTGTACTCCCTCTGTTTGATAACTCTTTGTAAATGTGGGTATAAAACAAGCTCTTTATTTTTAATGCTCCTAAGTTTAAAAGCAAAGAAGCATCAAAATCTAAAAATAAAAAAACTTTATCACACTTCACAAAGGTAGCTTGATAAAGGACAGAAATTAGAGGTATCTAGTATGAAGTTGAAATTTCAATTTACACTTGCTTTTATGTTAAGCGTGTTGTCTCTGGTTTGTTTTAGTGGGATGGCTATTTTAATTAATGGATCAAAAATTGCGGCATTTGATCATTCTATTATAATGTTTATTCAAGGATTCGAATCTCCTGGCTTAACGACTATTATGAAGTGCTTTACTTTCATTGGCTCTACACCATCCGTTGCAGTTATCTCTCTCTTTAGTTTATTTTTTCTTTATAAAGTATTAAAACATCGAACGGAGCTTATTTTATTTATCGCGATTATTGTAGGGTCTCCAATCCTCAATAAGCTGCTAAAACTAATTTTTCATCGTGCACGTCCTGATTTCCATCGATTAATCGAAATCAATGGTTATAGTTTTCCGAGTGGACATGCCATGAGTGCCTTTGCTGTTTACGGCGTCCTTTCATTCTTGATCTGGCGTCATATTCCGGCTCGCTGGGGACGGACACTTTTAATGGTTATTAGCATTACAATGATTGTAGCAATAGGTATTAGTCGTATTTACTTAGGTGTACATTATCCTAGCGACGTTATTGGAGGATATTTTGCTAGTGGTTGCTGGCTAGCTATTGCTATTTGGTTCTATCAACGCTATCAGGAGAAGAAGTTTGAACAAAGAAGATCTACTCAAAGTAAAAAATAAATACAATTATATATCAACGCTGAAACAAACCTATAGTCTAAGGCTGCAAGTGACTGGATTCATAATTAAGTGGGTGAGAGGGTGGATCATCTAAAATACTGATATTAACAGGCGACGGTTTTAAAATCAGCAAAAATATAGTTCGGTACATATTCATTTTATTTTCGAAACAGGCTATAAAAGACGCTGTAAACCTTCAGTTTGTGAATGTTCACTGTTTTGAGGCGATAACATCTTGAAAGCCTGCATTGGTTTACCAACGTTTTCTCAGTAGGGGGAATGAAAAACTAATGTATAAAAAAATATCGTTTATACAGGTAATGCATCACCTAGAGATTTAAATGTTTTGTAGCATTCTACTTTAAAACAGTCATAAAATTGACTGTTTTTTATGATTTAAAAATGTAAAATAACGGTTTTCTTTTTATTTATCCAACAAGCAAAAGAAAAATAGCCTGGCATGATCGCTGCTGTGTAGTCTATAGCTATAGGCTGCTTTTTCTTTTGGGTACGTTAAAATAATTTTATCTACAAGCTAATTAGAAAAGAAGGTTGAACCTTGCTTTATAAAAAACACCTTACGACTGTAAAAATGGCTAAAATTTAAAAAATATTAAACAGTACCTTGCAATAAACAATAGTTGGTGATATATTGTAATTATTAGGAAGAAATTATAAATCAGTACTATACAATAAATAGTAGTGGACTGTGAAAAGGGTGAAGAACAGTGAACGTACAATTTAAAAAAGGAGTTTTAGAGCTTTGTGTCCTTGTGTTGCTTGATAAAAAAGACCGCTATGGATATGAATTAGTTCAAAAAATCTCCGATCAAATTGAAATATCAGAAGGGTCAGTATATCCTCTTCTGCGCCGATTAACAAAAGAAGAATACTTCACAACGTACCTAAAAGAATCTACAGAAGGTCCCTCAAGGAAATATTATCAGCTTACCGATAAAGGAAGAGATTATTTATACAAGCTTGTCGATGAATGGCACGAGTTTTCAAGAGGTGTTAATCAATTAATTAAAGAAGGTGTGAACAATGTCGAAGAGTAAATTTTTACAGCAATTAAATGAATCCTTAAAACCATTATCCGCAAAAGAACGGGCAGATATTTTACAAGATTATGAAGAACATTTTTCCATTGGCTTAGAAGAAGGAAAAACAGAAGAAGAAATTGTAGCGTCGCTAGGTTCTCCGAATCAAATAGCTAAAGAATTGCTGGCGGATTACCATGTTGAGCAAGCAACAGCTAAGGCAACAACTCAAAATATCTTAAGAGCCACGTGGGCCGTAATTGGTTTAGCTTTTTTTAATGTAGTGATTGTTCTTGGACCCGCCGTCGCATTAGCTGGCTTCATTTTGTCAGCTTGGGCCATAGGTCTATGTTTCTTGCTATCTCCGATTCTAGTTCTTGGTGAGGCTATTGTACATTCGAGCGGCTTTTTTCTCTTTAATTTATTTATGTCTTTAGCATTTTGCGGAATTGGCTATTTTATTATGTTAGGTATGTTAGTTGTAACGAAGCTAGCTATAAAAGGCTTTGTACGTTATCTAAAATACAATGTATCACTTGTGAAAGGCGGTTTAAAACGTGCTGAATAAAAAGAAACTCTCCATTCTTGCAGGTATTCTCATCCTTATTGGGATTATAGGAGGCCTCCTTACGTATCGTGCTATTGATCCTGAACCTATTTCAAAAGAGAAAGTTATTAAAAGCAATCAAGTATCAAAGGTAAACATCGATACGGATAATACTCGTGTTCATGTATACCCTATCAAAGGCGATAATATCAAAGTAACATTAAAAGGCGAAACATCTCCTAATATAAAAAGAGACTTCACTACTGACGTTAGAAATTCAACGCTTTTTGTCTTTTATAGTGAAGAACAGCGCAGCTGGGTCAATTTTGACATTGTTAGTGTATTAAAACCGCTATCTATCAACGTTTATCTGCCTGAAAAACAATATAATTCATTGGGGATTTCCAGCAACAATGGGTATGTGTCTGTTGAAAAATTACGCGCAGCAGATGTTTCCATTCGTGCAAACAACGGACGTGTAGAATTAGAGAACATTGATTCACAAAACTTGAACACCAGCGTACACAATGGATTTACAAGCATAAAAAATGCTGCAGCAAAAACGGTTCAAGCAAAAGGAAATAACGGGAAAATAACGCTCAGTAACGTGGAAGGTAGTTTAGAAGGCGAAACGCATAATGGAAGTATCGCTTTAGAAACAGAAGAACTTGATCGAGATATTGACCTTAAAACGAACAATGGAAAGATTAAAATTAAGACGGAAAAAGAACCAAGTAACGTTCAATTTAATGTTTCCGTGGACAATGGAAAAGTCGATATTCTAAATAAATATGATAGGGACGCTGTTATTGGAAAAGGAAAGAATATTATTAAACTAGCCACTCATAACGGCAGTATTTCTGTAACAAAGTAGCCTGTTAGCTCTACGGCACAAAGCTCATCTGCAAAAAAGCAGAGGCACAGCTAGCAGCAGATAATCAAAAAAAGGTTTCACTCATTGAACGTTGATGAGTGGAACCTTTTTTAATTTAGTTTATGGTAAAGTAATAATGGCAGCTAAAAATGAGCCGTATACAAATCTCTCTTGGTTCTTGTAATTTGAGCATGGAAGGTCTAGAAAAAATATATCTTCTTTTATGCTAAAAAAGGAATATTTCTTTAAATGAAACGATACTATTTTCTGATACAACCTATTCCTGCGAAAGGAGCAAAAATAAATGAAACGATATGTTGCCTACGGTTTGTTACTCACAGTGTCTTTAGTATTTGCGGTTTTTTTAATTGTTGATTGGCGCCAATACGAAACTGGGTTAGAACACGCTATTAAGCCTGCTGCTAAGAACTATGAGAACAGCAAAAACTATGTTTCTGACGAACGTATGATAAATGTCATTGTAAAGCTAACGGAAGAAAGTCCTGCAACATTTGGAACAAGATTAAAAAGTGCGCAAAGAATAGATGAGGGGCGTGTCCATCTGAATACCAATAAGCTAGAGGGCATTATGGAGTTAAAAGATATAGAAGGCAAGACCTTGGTATGGCGTGTACTAGACAACACATCAAATCATTTAATTATAGAAAGCAAGAACTGGGGAAATGAATAAGGGACCTGCTGATAGTTTCTTTCATTTTTAAAAGAGGGTGAGGCAAAAGTATGTTAGTGATGTCTCAACCTCTTTATGTCCTTCTTATAAGCTGTCGTTACCAATTGTTCTTAAAAAATTTAGTCAAAATAGAGAATGAAAGATATTTTTGATTAATACTCATTAAAATATTCTTGAATCTTTTTAGGGTCCTTTGTTTTCGTTAAAGCAAGCATTAAAAGAATACGGGCTTTTTGTGGGTTTAGCGAATCGGATGTAACAAACGTATCTTTATCATCTGATTCTTCATGTGTCACAACTCCGCTTCCTACCCGGCTAGATCTAACAACAACTATGCCTTTTTTTACCGCATCTCTAGCACCTGTTAGGGCAGCATCGGATAGCAGTCCATTTCCTGCTCCTGCAACGACGATTCCTTTTGCTCCAGCTTTTACGGCTGTGTCATAAAAGTTCCTAGAATCGTTTTGATACCCATATATGATGTCTACTTGAGGAAGCTTATCTAGTTTTGATACATCGAATATTGATTGTGTGGTATGCTTGCGAGTTGGTTTGTTATAAAATATTACCTTATCTCCAGCTATTTCTCCTACATATCCTTGTTCAGGGGATTTAAACGTATCTACTGCCGTTGTATGTGTTTTTGTTATATAACGAGCTGCACCAATTCGATCGTTGAGCGCTACTAAAACACCGGTATTTCGTGCTTCTTTTGTAGAAGCAATTTTCACTGCATTATACAAGTTTAGCGGTCCATCTGCACTTATAGCGGTAGCTGGTCTCATTGAACCAACCACAACCACAGGTTTGTCACTCTTTACTACTAAATTTAGAAAGTAAGCCGTTTCCTCCATCGTATCAGATCCGTGTGTCACGACAATTCCATCAATCTCCTTAGAAGCTAATAATGTATTAATTCGCTTCGCTAACTTTAACAAAATGCTGTTATCTATATTTTGACTTCCGATATTTACGACCTGTTCTCCGCTTACATTCGCTATTTTTTTCAACTCAGGAACAGCTTTGATAATTTTTTTAATGTTAAGAGCTCCTGATTCATATCCAGTGGTGTCTGTGGTGCTTTCAGAAGAGCCTGCAATCGTACCTCCAGTGGCCAAAATCTTTATATTGGGCTGCTCTGCTTTCACTGAATTTTTTACAGTCATTTTAGAATCATTTACCGATGCATTGACCAATGATAAAGGCCCCGAAAATAAGATAACGCTTGATAAAAAGGTGATGCTTACTATTCTTTTCAGTTTCATCGCTACTTAGCTCCTTTTAGGCAAAAGACATGTAACGGTATTATGAGTAATTTGAATTCAAAATATCCAAGGTGCTGTTTTATTAAGATCTGCATTTGAAATATCTTTCTCCAAACAAATAAAGTAGAACAAAAGGTACACGCTGTATGGTAAAATGAGTCAATAATGTAACAAATGAAGAAATTTATGGAAGTGAACTATTCTAATATAGATGATGGAAATATCTAAAATACATAAGGGTTAAAAGGGAGCGGTTAAAGTGAAGCCGATCATTGTAGATGAACTAATAAAGAAGTTTTCCTTACTTGATTCAAAAAAAGAGTATGTGGAATTAGCAGTTGATTTAAACGACATTTACGAAAGCAGTAATAAACTTGATCGCTTAATTAGAGAAACTCTTCGTTTTTCACTAAATCAAGAAAAGCTAATCGAACAATTAATTGAAATAGAGATAGAACTTGATCATATTCATTGGCATTATAAAAGCTTAAAAAAAGAATTAAAACAATTACTTAATACTTAAGATGGTAGGAACCTTTCTAAATACAATGAATTATTAAGGGTTATTTCTTATAATAAAATAAATCCCGCTATTAATAAAACAGCACCAAGCATAACCCGGAATCCTGAAGATAACACTGGATCAGTTGCTATATCCGATGCTACTGCTAAAAAAACTAAAGCTTTTTTAGTTTTTCCTTTTATATTTTTATCCCTTATGAAGCTAACAGATACAAACCAATTATTAAAGATAATATAGGTATAAAAATCATTTTATTTCCACCTTCTTCTAAAGTCCTATAATATAGTTGTTTTCTATGCTTTTTTGTTACGGTCTAAACTTCTGGACTGTGGCATTAGTACTTTGCACCGCTAACATATTCAACCATATTAAATCCACCTTTTTCACCAGCCTCTTTAGTTCACCTTCACTATTATAGAATATAAAACCAAAAATTCAATTAAAATCCAAAATTATACTATATCAGTCCATAATGGGATGAAAAGAGTTAAAAACACTTTTATTTAATATTTAAATATTCCTACCAGAAAACGTGTGCACTTTTGCATAATGTTTTGATTTATTTAGATGCATTATAGTAATCTAGCAATTTTATTTGTGTTACTAAACACTTCATATTGATTATCCTCTTTTTCTTCGTTATAATGTAATTGTTACATTTGTAATAATGATGTAATATATTTGTAACCTATATCATTTTTTCGATGTTAGATAGAATGGTAGCTAATTTAAAAAAATGAAAAGCTGTTTATGGATAAGCTCTTAGCGGTTGTGGTAGCAGCCTTGAGGGGAAAACTTTAGATAAAAAGGTGAGGACGATGTTGAAAAAAATATTTATTTTAGTTGTTCTAGGATATATATTCTTGAGTAGCAAGTATTTTCTTCAAAATTATGTGTATGCGGGCACGTATGAGCAAGATATAAAGGTTAACGATGACTTGGTGTCGAGTCTTCTTTTAGAAAAAGCTGTTTTTTAACGGCTTTTAAGACGCTAAATTTTATATAAACAGGTAATGGGTAGAGTTGTGATTTCTTAATATTGTCAGTCTCTTTCCTTATCTTCAAAGGTGAAAAGCAGGCGGTAGTTAAAATGATTGCAGGACTTCGGGTCCTAATATATTTTTACATTGTCTAGACAATAACGAAGTAGAGAAGAACGATGCAATTGAGAAGAGAAGGCTGAGGGAGTAAGAAGAAATGAAAAACTATTTAAATGTGGAAGAAGGAAAAAATAGCTGGAAGCGTTATGTAAGTACAATAATCCTTGCTTCTGTGTTTATGCTGTTAGGATCAGTTATATATATTATTGCTGATATGATAATGGTTGCAGCTGATGAAAGCGGAAAATCATATGTTGATTTTGATAGCGGAGTAGCTGTAGGAATCAATGCTAATCTTGATTTTCTGTTGTCTCATATTATGTACATATGCTGGATTTTTGGTTTATGGATCGGGATTCGTTTTATTCACAAACGAAGAATGAAATCATTAATCACTGCTAACAAACGTGTAAATTGTAAAAAAATAATATGGTCTTTTGGAGCTTTTAGCCTGTTACTAATCGTTTCACAATTAATTGATGTTGTGTTTAACCATTCGGATTATTCATGGAACCATGTAAGTGTGAAAGAGTATGTACTATTAATACTTATTACATTTTTGTTAGTACCTATTCAAACAACAACGGAGGAGCTTTTCTTTAGAGGACTTCTTCTTCAATGGGTGAGTAAGAAAGTGAAGCGTCCCATTTTACTTGCGATTATTGTTGGACTAATGTTTTCAATAGGTCATTTTGCTAATCCTGAAATGAATAAATCCATTATATTGGTGGGACTAGATTATATTGTAGCTGGTTTTGCTCTTACATATATCGCGATTAAAACAAAAAGCTTAGAAATTACCATTGGCGCACACGCAGCCAACAACATGTTTCTCGCTCTGTTCCTTACAACGGACGATTCTGTTTTCGGATCTATACCGAGTTTGTTTAAGGTAGCTGACACTGAGCCAGGAGCTAATCTTATTTGGTCGATTGTTATGTTTAGTGTTTTCTATATCTTATGTAGAGGGAAGATAAAAAAGGAAGAAGCAGCTGACAAAGATCAGCTTATTGCTTAAATTAGCAGAACCAATAACTAAACAGGATAGGAGATGTAACGGAGTGAGTGGAAATCACGATGAAAATAAACCATTGACTCGTGCAGAAATGAAGCGAGGCCACTTAGCTACTCAACATCGTATTTTGAATGTACTTATCGTTCTTGCATCGATTGCTGCAGTATATCTAGTAATAAAAACCATATTTTAAAAGAGCAGCCTTTAAGGCTGCTCTTTTTATTTTGTAAAAACACGCGCACGCAACTACCAATTAAAAAAAGCTTTTAACGAAATCATTGTAGCCGCGTAGATAAGAGATGAGATTAAAAAGGTAGGCAAATGCGCATGCTTTTCAAAAGGGAGCTCTTTACTGATCACGTTGAATAACATTGCACCTGAACTAAAAGCAATCATAGATTCAATAAGCAGTCCTGATGAAGGTCCAAAGACGCCCAGAATGGACCCAAGAAAAGTTGCTCCGGCCAGCATATAGCGGCCTCTAGTTTTGTGTAAGCGCGGATGTTTTTTTCCAAGATGGTAAGACCACCCGATAAAATGAAGGCTGATAGCCAGTCCGTAGAATACTGATTCAACTCGTTTAACATCGGTTGAAAATACGACATAAGAAATGATAAAAGAATAAACCATAAAAAAACTAGCCTGTACCATGTACACGGTCAGTTCCGTTAGGTGTGTGGCTGCTTTTGTCTGAGCAAATGAATACACAGAAAAATAGACGAGTAAGCCGAGAAGACCAAGAAAATATAATTCAGTATCAAGGGCTAGCGATCCTCCAAACTCTTCTTGTTTCTTGTGAAGCGTCGGTAAGATATAAATAAATACATAGGCAATAGCTACACCGCCTGATAATGAGAGCAGCTTTTTCTCCCCGATTGGAGAACGTTCGACGATCGTTAATGCGTATAGTTGAATGAGGATAAAAACAATACCTATTATGATTGATTCAATTGTAACCATGGTGGTCTCCTTTTAAGGTTCACTTTTAGGGTTTAATTCCCTTTAACAGAAGAAGAGAAACCATGATTTAGATGGAAACATTGTTCAATTATAGATAGATGTGTTTAAACGTAATAGTTTAATATTGGTTTTATTTTACACTATATATATATAGTGGTAAATTAAAATAGGTGATTGATCATGTGCTTAGTTATATTTCTAATCAAGAATTAGGGGTGGTATGTGTATGAAAAAAGTGATGGTCTTTATTACAGATGGTTTTGCTGATTGGGAAGCCAGTTATGTGACAGCTGAGTTAAATAAACAGGGAACAGGATTTCAAGTTCAGACAATGGCAATCGACAAACACCCTAAAACTTCGATGGGAGGATTGACCGTTCTTCCCGATTACAGCCTAAAAGACTTTCCTTTTAAACTTGACTTTGCGATGTTAATTATACCTGGGGGAACGGGATGGAGAGAAAAGAAAAATCATCAGGTAAAGAAACTGGTGAGCTTTTGTTTTGAACATAACATTCCGGTTGCAGCGATTTGTGATGCAACGACCTTTTTAGGGAACTATGGGTTTCTTGATCAGAATAAACATACAGGTAATTCATTAGCTTATTTGAAAGAAGGAGCACCTAATTATCGAGGGGATGAAAATTATATAGAAAAACAATCTGTTAGTGATGGCTGTCTAATTACAGCTAATGGAAGCGGTGCATTAGAATTTTCGAAAGACATTTTAAATAAATTAAATGTTTTAAAGAGTAAAGAACTGGAAGAATGGTACGCTTTATTTAAAAATGGTTTTATTCCGATAACAGGAGAACATATCGAAAAATAACTCACTTTAAATTACTTAAAAAAAGGCCAGATAGTAATAAAAATTTACTCAATAGGATATATGGCTGCTTTTTTACCGTGTAGGAGGATTCAAAATTGAAAAGAAATTTGTTGTTTTTAGGATTCATGTCTATTCTTTTATTAGTATTGAGCAGCTGTGGTAGCAAGGAAGAAAGTGTGCGTTTCGAAGGTGAAGGAGATCATTGGAAAGCTTTATATCTTTTAACTAAAGGAGAGAATACTCAAAACGGGCAAGGCAGTATCATCTATAAAGGAAAAGACAAGGAGAAAGTAGGAAAAGTTTCTTATGTTGTAGAAGGGGAAACAAGCACATTGTCAGGTACGGATGACGAGACAGAAGGGGAAATTAATTTAAATGGGAGCTGCAGCGGATGCGCGACTCAAAGCAGCAACGCTCCTTTTCATGTGACAATAAAATGGAATGGGAAAGAAGATAAATTTGATTTAACATCAAAGTAGAACGATAAAACGTTGTATGTATATGAAACTGAAAATCTAACCACATTAATAACCTATTCTCCTTATTCCAATAAAGTTAAAAATCCTTTGCCTACACCAGGGAAGGATTTTTTTTATAAATCTTGCTTTTATCGGTTGTTAATCTAAATAAAGGGGAATTACATCTATTAAGAGCATACAAAGGGGATAAATCTTAGTGACAAATTATAGGTACTATACGGGATCCCTGTTCGTCAGGGAATTAGAACGTTTAAAAGAAGAATATATTCAACTTGATCTCGATGATATGAAAAGAATGGTTGAAGAAGATATTTTACTCTTAGAAAAAGCGGTGAATATGTTGTCTATAAATACTGTTTCTTAAATTAAGCAACTTACTTAAAATGCAATAAAGTATTATCTAACGACTACTGTTAATTCAATTTTAAAAAATGCTACCTCTTGTAACTGGGAAGAGGTGGTCTTTTTCAATTTCCAGACTGGATAGGGCACACTAAGTAAAAAAAGCGTTTGAAAGTATTTTATAACATTTCCTAGTTTCTAAGAAATGTTGCCCAAACAAAAAAGGACATTTCTTCTATGTCCTGTTCCCTCGTATCAGCCCCGCCTACGCTAAATACTATGACAGCCACTCATGCCATCCAACCTATACTTAGTATAAACGAAAGCGTTTACAAAATAAAGATATTAATGAAATATTCTGTCTATTATTTATATGAAACTTATCTATCTCGAAAAATATCAAAAAGGATAGGTGACGTTTTTAATGTCTAGAGATTAACTCACTCATTAACCTGTTTAAAGCAATGTGTAATATATCATGTTCTGTATACTCTTGTTCAAAGGCTAGACTTCTTTTTTCTTTTTTCTTCAACAACTTTCTAATTTCATCACATAAATAAATTTGAGAATCCAAAAGCTTTATTTCTTTTCTATCTTTTATTTGTTTAGACATGAAATCAACTCCTTTATGACTCTTTAAGAAACTATTCTATCTTAAAAAGTAAAAATCCTTCTTCATATTATATCGGATTGGGGTAGTGGGATTTGTCAGAAGTAAGAACTTTAGATTAGAGGAAAATTAATCCTGTTTTTTGAGAAACAATGTGTCAACGATGCTACAAAAGGATTCTTTTTCTATTTAAATATTTTTTAAGGTGCAAATCCTTAAAAGGTAACTTCCTTTAATTATAATTAATGGTAAAATAATCAATATAAAAGGAGGTTACCATGCATTCCCCACAGAAAGCCTTATTGGCTGGTTCTCTTTATTCTGTATTCATTATTCTATCTTTCATAATTAGTTTCTTTACTTGAAAAATACTTATTATAAATTCTTATAGATCAGTAGGAGAAGTTCAGGCAATTTCTCTTTTTATTCATTTCGTTTTGTTCGGAACGGATTTTAGATATTGGTGGTGGGGACACGCTATGTCTATTCTTAACATCTTTGAGTTTTTAGCGACTACGTTTATAAGCGTTCTTCTCTTTATAATTAGCGAATGTATTCTTTATTCCTGTTTGAAAAAGCTATATAGGACGAATGTACAAAAAGGTGCTTAAATCTAAAACAAAAGGAATCTTAATGCAATAAGATCCATCTCATTGTAAAAATGTCATTGAAAGAAAGGCAATAAGTTGAAAAAAGCCGTGACGACTGTTTTAGCAATTCTACTAATGGGAGCAGCGATTTTTTATTTTGTTGCATTCTTTGCCTATATCCCATCTAATAAATTTTTCAGTTTTCCTGTCCCTAAAAATGCAAAGCTAGTAAAAGGAAAAGAACGTGTAAACATATATGATTGGTCTAAAGCTTCTGAAGAAAACGGCATCCCGTCAGGATATAAATTAGTAATTAAATCAAAAGGGTGGAAGGAAAGGAACCGAGAAGGGGCCTCTACTTATTATGAAAAAGGAAATAAGATAATTGATTTAATATCTCAAACCGATAAATTAACCCTAATTAAAGACAAAGATTAAGTATACGTAAAATGTAAGAGAGGGTTTTTTTATTGATTCCAGAATTACATACAAAAGTGTTCTATTTAAACAGATTAATGGTTTCATTCAATTATGTATCTACTTATTTCAATTTGACTGTTAAGTATATTGTAATCAGAAATGTATATTTGCTTTCGCTAGCGATATTTATTGAATCAAGTATGGAATGAATTATAGTTTGTGGTTAACTTTTTAGAAGGAGTAGATAAATCAATGAGTACAAAAAGAATACACCTTACCCCATTTGAAACAACTCACATTCAATACTTACATAAATGGTTAAATGATGAACGGGCAATACGAATGATAGGCAGAACACCTTTAACTTATGAAGAAGTAGTACAAGAAGTAGAAAAGAAAAGATTGAACAGCGATTTAATTTTAGGAATTGAAAGCGATGAACAAGAATTAGTTGGATGGGTATTTCTGAAGGATATAGACTACGCACATGGAAGAGCTAGTATAGGAATTCTCCTATCTTCAGAATCTAGAGGTCACGGGTACGGTCGAATGGCTATGGAGCAAATGATTGATTTAGGATTTAAACAGCTTCGTCTAAATAAAATCTATTTAACTACAAGAGGAATAAACAAACAGGCCATTGCACTATATGAAAAAATTGGTTTTGTCACCGAAGGGAAATTAAGAAATCATGCTTATGTGGATGGGAAGTACGTAGATACATATTTTATGGGTATACTAGCTTCGGAATGGAATAAGTAAGCTTATTTTTAAAATTCATTTGCTATTATGAAATTAAAAAGCTAGTACTTCTTAAGATAGGCATTTAATTTTAGACAAAGGGAGAGATAGAAATGAAATCCTATAACTATTTTTGTTCTACTCAAATCGAGGTAGGGATGGGCAAAGCTAAAGAATTACCAGACATGCTAACATCTTTAAATATTGGTTCATCAATTTTAGTCGTTAGTGACCCTGGTGTAGTTCGTGCGGGATTAGTTTCACCAATTGTAACTGCCTTGGAGGCTTCTGGTTATCGAGTGTCGGTATTTGATTCAATTGAACAGAACCCTCGAGATACAAATTGTTTGGCAGGTGCTAAATTATTTTGTGAATTTGGTGCAGATGCAGTTGTTGCCATTGGTGGCGGAAGTGCAATGGACACAGGAAAAGCTATCGCACTGTGCGGCCCAAACGGCGGGGAACCATCTGACTATGCAGACGGTCGACTTCTGTATTCAAACATTGCACCAGTTATTTGTATTCCAACTACTTCAGGTACAGGCTCAGAAGTTACTCGTTCTGCCGTTATCACGGAAGCAGCTACACACCGAAAGATGACGCTCAAACATAGTACATTAAGGCCTGTCTTGGCGATTCTTGATGCTGAACTAACATTAAGTCTTCCTCCTTCTGTTACGGCTGCGACTGGCATTGATGCATTAGTTCATGCGATTGAAGGCTATACCTGTAAAGTCACAAATCCTATTTCACAAGCGCTTGGGGCTCAAGCAATGAGAACCATTGTTTCGGCATTGCCTATCGTTTTCCGCGATGGTAAAAATGAAGCGGCTCGTCAAGATATGCTGGAAGGAAGTCTCTTAGCTGGCCTTTGTTTTGGATCTGCAGATGTTGCCTCAGTACACTGCCTAGCAGAAGCGCTTGGAGGACTTTATGATACCCCGCATGGAGTTGCTAACGCAGTATTTTTACCATACGTATTACGATTTAATTCTACGGAGAATAAGCAGCTGCACGCAAAATTAGCAAGGTATATGAGCTTTGCTAAAGATTCAGATTCAGACGAAGTAGCTGTTGGAAAATTAATTCAAGGAATTATAGACTTAACAGAATTATTAAACATTCCTAAATTAAAAGATTTAGCGGGTGTAAAGAAAGAAGACTTTCCGAGTATTGTAAGGTTGGCCATGGAAAACAACTCATCGTCAAGTAACGTCCGTTTAATTACCGAGGCTGATTATATGCAAATTCTTGAACAAGCCTATTTTAACCATGTAGATAGAAATTGGAATTCTGAAGTAGAGAGCTTAAATTAAAAGATAAAGATTAAATACTGGCTCCCAATTGTCAGGCTGTGTCTAACAATTGGGAGCCAGTTTATAATCAGCAAAGGATTCTTTTTAGGTGCTTTTTAATCATCGCTCTCTTAATGGTTTATATTCTTCTTTTATATCTTTCACTTCTTTGTGTGTTAATCAGTAAAAGTACTCCAGAAATCAGGATAATAATACATACTAACTTTTTAATAAGTGCACGTGGCAGATGCTCAAACCATCGTCAAGCATTTCAAAGCTATCCTTTTTGTAAAATAATCAAAGGGATAGCTTTTCTTATAAAATCGGATATATTTCTCCGTTTAAATCGTTCACAAATATAAAGGGTAAAATTGGAACCTATTTGTAATGAGATGACGTAGGGTCACAAGGTGGTTTTGCAGTATTGGTTGATTGTGCTAACTTAGTTAAATAGTAGCATTCTTCCCTCATCATATGATCAGCCATTAAAGCAGAAAATGTACTAAGCATTTCGTTCGATAGTTCTAATTCTTCGATCTCATGAAGAAATACTTGAAATAACTCTATTTCTAACTTGACGTCTTTGTTCATTCTCTTTAATGCTGGAAAGGATTCAAGGTTCGTTCTTAAATAACCAGTTAATTCTACAGCCTTCAGATAAAAATGTTCAAAATGGGTAGAAAATTGCATACTCTTTTGTTTTAGTTGCTTTTCTACTGCATCAAGACTATCGGAAATAGCTCCAGCATGTCCCGCAGCATCTAATATCCATAACAAATGATGGTGAAGCTCATGAAAGATGGGTGGAATTTGTTGTTGTTCTAAGTAGCTAAGAATTAATAAATACTCATCCAGCTCATTGACCATATGGTTTAGAAAAGTAGGTGTAAGGTGAATCGTGAAGTCAGTTGTTAAATGCTTTCTTAATAAGGAAAGTTTAAATTCTTTGAGTGCTATTGTTTGAGCTTTAGCTTTCATTGTAATGCTTTCTAGGTTGTTATGGTCTGCTTTAACTTCTTCTAACAAACTATTAAAATTTTGGATGAAAGTTTTAGCCGCCTGGATTTCTTCTTGCTCTTTTTCAGCCAAGGCATCTAAGATAAATTGGGAATGGTCTTTCAAAATTTGCATCCAAAATGTATGTTCAAAAATTGCATTTTGAGTAAAGCTACTATTCATTGTTTTCCTCCTTTAATAAGATAGTCACTTTCCATACATATTAAAGAAAACTTATTTATATTAATATATAAGAGAAAATCTAGCACATTTAAGGTAAATGTTTTATCAAAACCAAACTACATTTTATAAAAAACAGTTATATTTCATTTTTCATTTCCGATTATAAGAGTAAAGTAGAAAGAGATTCTCTAATCCCATTGCTTCAAGTGGACAATACGCTAAAGGAAAAGCCTACTGATTCATTTCGTATCAGTAGGCTTTCTAATTTATAATCTTTTAAGCAAATTACTCTAGACGAACGATTACCACTATAACTACCTTTCAACAAACAGAAGAACCGCTGATTAAGATCAATAGTTTTTTCTGTTTGTTATGTATTTTATAATAGTTAAAAAACACTTAAAGAAAGGGCTTTTCGCTTTGTTTTATAAATGAGATCTATTTAAGACAAATCCTGTAATTAACTCATTAAACTGAGTCCATTGTTTGGTAGGCAGTTGGTGACCTTGATTGGGTAAAACAAAGAATTCAGCATGCTTACACTTATTTTTATACTCTTTCATATAGTGAGCAGTCCAATCCTTTTTTCCACCATATATAAACAATAAAGGCATCGTTAAGCGATGAAGCTTGTCTACACAGTTATAGTGTAATGAATGATTATAATACTGATACCAGGATTCCTGGTCTGATTTCCTCATGTAACTAACTAGATTCTTTCTTAATGTTTTGTCTCGAGTATGACTTATAGCAAGGCTTGTTGTTAGTATATTCGGATGTTCTTTTACCATATACATTCCTGTTTTATGTAATAGCCGTCCAGGTACATCTCTTACTATAGGATAAGCTCCTGAAAGTATTAATAATTCAATTCGATGGCGATAATGAATAGCTAGCTCTTGAGCAATTAGACAACCAGCAGAGTAACCACATATAATCACCTTGTCTAGATGCAGCGAATCCATAAAACGTACTAACTCGTTTGCATAAAAAGAAATTGATACAGGCTGTTTAGGTTTTGAGCTTCTTCCATGACCACTTAAATCTGGAAAGATGACTCTCATATGTTTGGATAACTCGTGTTGATATTGGAATACTTTATAGCCAAGTCCAGG
Organism: Priestia sp. JV24; assembly: GCF_025910025.1. NCBI lineage: Bacteria > Bacillati > Bacillota > Bacilli > Caryophanales > Bacillaceae > Priestia > Priestia sp. JV24. Next base: position 73,854 of record NZ_JAPCIN010000022.1, on the reverse strand, counting down.
GGGATGAATAAAGATGACAGGGGTGCCTTGTCCATACTCTTCATAATACAAATAGTGATTAGTGTTTGTTTCAATAAAAGCCATTATTTTTCACTCCAAAATTAGTTGATGAGTACTTTTTAGTTAAGTCTAATCTAATTTACAAAAGATATAATCCTTTACTATCTTACAGTTAATTCAATATAGTCCCTTGTTGATTCTCGACCGTTTGAGATCAACAAAATTTTTATTATTTATTATGAAGAAACTACGTTCACTATAAAAAAGTCCTGTATTCTTGCTAATAAGAATTCTAGTAACGTGAATGGTGATGACTAAAAATGTATGAAATATATCATATAAAGAGAAAAACTTCCCCGGTCTGCCGAAGGGAAGCTCTTTTTATAGGTTGCTTATACTACATAATGAGAAATTGAGAATGAACATCTCTCCATTTATTCCATAGTTTGATCAAGTTTTCATACTTTATTCATGTTAAGTGTATTTGTTGGCTTATTTCGTATAAGTGTGAGTACCCTAACTAAATCTATATATTATATACAGTTTAAAAATAGAAAAAGACCACCTCTTACCAGTCAAAAGAGATGGTCTTCTCCCATTCATTGAATTGTAGTCGTAATTGACTCTATCATAGCGTCTTTTTTAGTTTGTGCAAGCTATTGATAACTTATATATATAAAGAAAAGCTTCTGGTGCTTAATCAAGAATCTTTTGTGTACATAGTGCATATTTTTTACTTGTTTTCTAAAACATGCTTTTTACTCGGTTCTCTCATACTCAAAACTACACCTAAAAGGACAATGATTCCACCAATAAATTGGTTTATGCCTACCACTTCATTAAGGAGCAGAACAGAAAATAACACACCAAAAATAGGAACAAGATTCATTAACGTCATCGCAGAACTAGAAGATAATTTGCGTAATCCAAAATTATATAATAAAAAAGCGATAACCGAGCAGAAAACGCCTAGGTACAATAAGGTTAGAAATGATCTTATATCTGGTGTTTGCCAACTTGACTTCTCTATAAAGGCTAATGGAATAAAGGTAATGGCTCCTGCCAAAGTTTGATAAAAAGAGATCGTAATCATGGAATATTTTTTGACAACTTTACGAGTTGTGAAGTTATAGAGAGCAAAAATAAAACCTGCCGCAATTAATATAATATTGCCAATTAATTGTTTATCATCTGTCTGAGTTTCAGGACTATAGGATATTTGATATACACCTATCATCGCTACTCCAATTCCTATGGCCTTTACCCATGATGTCTTTTTTCTAAAAAAGAGAAATTCCATTAAAACCGTTATAGCAGGATACGACGCTACAATAATAGCGGCATTGGATGCTGTTGTTAATTCAACTCCTATGTTCTCCAGAGAAAAATAAAGGGTAGTGCCTAGTACACCGCTTATAGACATTAATCCTATATCCTTGAATGAAGGCTTTGTTTTATCTTTCCTGATTAAGAGAATAAGTCCTAAAATAACAGCAGCTATAACAAAACGAGCTGCTCCTAATGTAAGGGGTGGAAAAGAGGTATAGGCTATTTTTGTCCCCACAAACGATGTACTCCATAAAAGGACGGCTATTACGGAAGCACTTATGTATAAACCATTTCCTCTTCTAACCTTTCTTATTTTTAAGCTTTCTTGTTGTTTCGCTATCATTGTATCCATTAGTACACCTCCAAGCAGTATTAGAAACTATTAGGTAGCTACTTTTGTAGCAACTAAAATTAAATTATAATTTTTAAACCCAACTGTCAAGGGCACTAATGGTATACTTAGTTTGAAATTATTGACTCTATCCCGGTATTATCAAGGAGGACCAATCATGACACTAGATATAATAAAAATTTTGAAAGATGTTAATTTTACTGAATATGAGGCAAAAGCATATTTAGCTTTACTAGAAAAATCTCCTCTTTCAGGGTATGCTATTTCATTAAATTCTGGAGTGCCCAGATCTAAAATTTATGAAGTATTGGGAGGACTAGTAGATCGAGGAGAAATCATGGTCAGTCATGAAAATCCTGCTCTGTACACACCGTTACCTCCTAATGAATTAATCAACTTGAAAAAACGTAAAGCTGAATCCTCGTTGGAAGTAGCTGAGGAAGCTCTCGAAAATTATTCTTATGTATCTTTAAACAGAGAAAATATTTGGAACATTACAGGGTATGAGCCTATATTAAATCGCACAAAGGAAGCTATAAAAGAAGCTACAGGGCGTATTCTATTGGAAATATGGTCAGAAGATGCCCAGGAATTAAAAGAAGAATTACAAGCAGCAGCCAAAAGAGGCGTAGAAATTTTAATTGTGTCTTATGGAGATTTAGTATTTGATTTTGCGCAGGTTCATCAGCATGATGCAAGCGAAGAAATAACCAATGAATATGGGGGACGATGGATTGTTCTAAGCGCTGATGATCGAGAGGTAGTTGCAGGTATACTATCACTTGGTAAGGACAGCCGTGCTGCCTGGACGATGCATCCAGGATTAGTTATGCCAATTACAGAAGTAATCATTCACGACTTGTATATCTATGAAATGATGAAAAAACATCGAGAGATCTTAGAGTCAAGCTTTGGACCGAACCTTATTGAACTTCGTAATCGATTTAAATTTAACTCATCAGGTTATAGCGTAGCAGCAAAATTAGGTTTGATTAAATAGCCAGTATTAATGCATATATACTAATAATAAAATTACTTATCATATGATTTTTGGATAACTACTCAAGATGGATGAAGCATTATTTGACTACTTTTTAATAAACAGAAAAACCACTGATTGAGGTCAGTTGTTTTTCTGTTTTTAAGCGATGTATCGTATACATCTTTAGTTACCATAATGGCCTATTTAGGAACGTATGTAAAAAAGAATCCTTCCTACAGTAGGCAAGGAGTCAGTATTGGTATAAGAAATGCTTGATCTTTATACAGCGAAACTTGTCTTATTTACTAAGATTTAGTCATATGATGTTTGTTAAAAGTCACATATTACTATAGTTTTTGAAATTTAATTTTAACATTTTAAAATAATTGTTGAAATTAAATTTCAAACACGTTATTCTGTACTTGAGAACGATTTCAAACAAAAACAAAGATAGGATGATAAGAAATGCTTGAACATTTAACTACTGAGACTCGTAATGAAAAAACAATGAATCTGGATGAAATGTCCATTTTTGATTTTCTTACAACCATGAATGAAGAAGATGAAAAAGTTGCGAGTGCGATAAAAAAAGAACTTCCTTCTATTGCAAAAGCTGTAGAAGCTATTATAGAAGCTAAGAAACAAGGGGGGCGCCTTATTTATATAGGTGCAGGAACCAGTGGACGCATCGGCTTGCTTGATGCTGTTGAGTGTCCGCCTACATTTGGTACAAGTCCAGATGAAGTAATAGGTTTAATTGCCGGCGGAGAAAAAGCCTTTATTAAAGCAGTAGAAGGAGCAGAAGATAGTAAAGAGTTAGGCATGGAAGACTTACAAAACATTCGACTTACTAAGGCGGACATCGTTGTGGGGATTGCAGCAAGTGGTCGTACACCTTATGTCATTGGAGCATTAGAATATGCGAACTCAATTGAAGCTCAGACAGTAGCTGTTAGTTGCAATAAAGGTTCTGATATTGGAAAGGTAGCAAACATTGCAATTGAAGTAATAAATGGTCCTGAAGTATTAACAGGTTCGACTCGTTTAAAAGCTGGAACAGCACAAAAATTGGTTTGTAACATGCTTTCGACAGCTTCCATGGTAGGTATCGGAAAAGTGTATGGAAATCTAATGGTAGACGTTCAGCTGACGAATGAAAAGCTCGTAGAACGCGCAAAACGAATTGTGATGGAAGCAACTTCATGCACGTATGATACGGCAGAAGAGTACTTAGCAAAAGCAAATTGTAATTCTAAGCTTGCTATAGTCATGATTTTGACAGGCCTTTCATGTGAGGAATCTTTACATCGCTTAGAACAAACACAAGGATTTATCCGTCAAGCGATCGTGAATTAAGTAGCGAAACTATAAGGGAGATGGAAACAACTATGAGTAAACATCATCAAACAGCTAAAGAACTGCTTCAAGCTCTTGGAGGCAGTTCTAATATAGCGAATTATACACACTGTATGACAAGACTCCGTGTCACTCCAGTGGATCATAATAGAATCGATGAAGCAAGTATAAAACAAGTGAAAGGAGTGGTAGGAGTTGTCAATGATGATACGTATCAAATTATCCTAGGACCAGGAGTAGTTACGAAAGTTGCTGAACAATTTGGTATTGTACTTCAAGAAGATTCTGCAGCTCCTTCATCTGAAGATTTGACTTCAAAAGGTACAGATATGAAGTCTGAGCTAAAAAAGAAAAACAATACGCCATTCAAAAATTTTTTACGAAAAGTTGGAAGCATTTTCATACCTTTAATCCCAGCATTCGTAGGTGCAGGTTTAATAGCTGGTATTGCCTCTATTTTAGCCAATAGCATAACCGCGGGAGATCTTGATAAAGATACTTGGCAACAATACGTGACGATTCTTAATGTAATTAAAAATGCAATCTTCAGCTATTTAGTTATTTATGTAGGTATTAACGCAGCAAAAGAGTTTGGAGCTACTCCAGCCCTAGGTGGAGTTATCGGGGGTATCACCCTTTTAACGGGAGTTACAGAAGAATTTCCTATTATGAATATCTTTACTGATCAGCCTCTAACTGCTGGGCAAGGCGGGGTTATTGGGGTTTTGATTGCTGTATGGTTACTCTCATTTTTAGAAAAATTCTTACGTAGGTTTATTCCCGATGCAATCGATATTATTGTAACTCCAACAATTGCTCTTCTGATTGTCGGATTGTTAACGATTTTCTTTATTATGCCTTTTGCAGGTCTCATTTCTAGTAATTTAATTGGTGGAATAGATTGGACACTTGAACGTGGAGGGGTTTTTGCAGGTTTTGTACTAGGAGTGGCATTTTTACCATTGGTGATGCTAGGTCTGCATCAAGTATTAATCCCTATTCATATTGAAATGATTAACACAGCCGGTATGACCATCTTGCTTCCGATTCTTGCAATGTCTGGTGCTGGACAAGTAGGTGCAACTTTAGCACTTTGGGTTCGTTGTCGTAAAAATAAATCACTTGTTACCATTATTAAAGGGGCTCTTCCTGTCGGAATATTAGGTATTGGAGAACCACTTATTTATGGAGTTATTCTTCCATTAGGACGCCCGTTCATTACTGCTTGTATCGGTGGAGGAATTGGAGGAGCTGTAATTGGAATGTTCGGAAATGTTGGTTCCATTGCTATCGGTCCATCTGGCCTAGCTTTAATTCCATTAATTGCTCATGGTTTATGGCTGAAATATATCATCGGCTTACTTGCAGGATATGCTGGAGGGTTCATCTGCACATATTTATTTGGCATACCAAAAGAGGCTATTACAGAAGGCTCTAATAACAAAGAAGTACCTGAAGCGAAGACAAAAACTGAAGTTGCTGCAACAGGTGAGAAAAAAGAAATGAACGATACAACTTTAGGAAGCGCATTCAACCTTCCGTTTGACGGATATATTGTGCCTCTAGAAGAAGTTCCTGATGCCGTTTTTTCTTCAAAGATGATGGGAGACGGTTTTGCCATCGAACCAACTAATAATACTCTTGTTTCTCCTATCAATGGGGAGGTTGTTAGCATCTTTCCTACAAAACATGCCATAGGTCTAAAAACAGATCAAGGTCTAGAGTTATTAATTCACGTAGGGTTAGAAACAGTGAACTTAAATGGGAAAGGGTTTACATGTCTAATTAAAGAGGGAGAAAAGGTTAAACAAGGAACCCCGCTTTTAAAAATAGACCTAAACTACATTAAACAAAGTGCTAAATCACTTGTTACACCAATCATTTTTACAAATTTATCTGAACATAATCAAATACAGTTATTAAAAACAGGGTACAATGAGCAAGGTATAACAAATATTATTGAGTTAGTTTCTAAAAAACAGTAAGTTAATTAAATCTAATTGATTATTTAAGGGTACTTTTCTAAATAGAAGAGTACCCTTTTTTACGGGCGGAAATTCATCACTTCTAGAGAGTAACCAGGGCTGGATTGGCTATTGGTTCGTTTTTGTAATATTAAACATTAAGCAATGATAGGTTACTTTTACGCCATTTTCGTCACGATGATTATTTTCATATAAATTGATTAACTGACGAAAAAATGAAGGACGTTGACAGTAGTTTTCCTCGTTACTGTTACTTGCTCCAATTTTTTTTATTGATGTAAAAAATGCCTGAACGGTCGGAAAGTATTGAACCTCTAGTTTCTCCATTTTTGATAGTTTAAATGGATGCTCTCTCAATGGAACTAATGCTTGTTCACAAATTTGAGACAACTCTTCAAGAGAAAAAAACGATTGACCAGGTGAACTGTTACTGAAAAGACCAAGCTTTTGTTTCGCATGACTGTAGCATGAATGAAGCTCTTGAAATGTACCATTACCAAAGGTTGAAAATAGCAGGCTGCCTGCAGGCTTAAGTTGTTTATACAATTTTTTGATTGTCGTATGGAGACTATTAAACCACTGAAATGTTGCATTCGAAATAATAAGGTCATACTGCCTTTCTATACTTAGTTCCTCGATATCTCCGCATATGAATGAAACTCGATCTTCCGTTACTTTTTTCTTTGCTAACTCAATCATTCCTGATGACAAATCAACTGCTGTAATAGCAGCCTTAGGAAATTTTTTGCACAATAATTGTGTTAAATAACCCGTACCGCAGCCAATTTCAAGAATAGCTATTTCCTGGTTAAAGAAGTTGGTGGAAAGTTGATCTATTAACTGGTGTGCCATGCTTTTTTGTACATCGGCATAAGCATCATAAGTTTTAGCATGATTATTGAACCTTTTCTTTAAAAGTTGCTTATTAATCATAAATGAGCTCCTTTTCGAGAAATTTTTCTATAAGTTGCGTACAGTGCTGAGGCTTTGTAAAAAAAGGAATATGGCCAGCTTTTTCTAGAATACACAGCTGCGCTTTTCCACCAATTCTTTCAGCTATGAAAGAAGAAGACTCAGGTAAACATATTTGATCATCTCCTCCATGGATCAACAAACAAGGAGTTTGAATTTGATCGAGTTGCATTCTAACATCTTTTTGGAGTAAATAATCCAGCCCTGTAAGGAGGGAGTGCGTACTGTCTCCTTGATAATTACGCTGAGCAAATTCCATAAATTGATGATGAAACTTCTCTTCTTTTTCAGATTTAGTGAACATAGCGTTATAAAATGAAGTGAGGGTTTTTTCTTTATTACGCTGTAGCTGTTTTTTCATACGTTCAACGATGCGTTGCTCCCATCCAAATGTATTATGCACGTCATTTGTAAAGCGACTAGTTCCGCCAATCAATATGAGTCCTTCTATCTTGTTAGGGTATAAACTTGCAAGTTCAAGCGTTACAAGGGAACCTAATGACCAACCCATTAAATAAACAGTACCTTGAGTGGAAGTAAGCAATTGGATTGCTCGCTCTCTAAAGTCACTTAGTTCTTTTACACCTCTCCAGTCTGTACATAAAACGTTACATATAGTAGACAATGATTTTCTGATTGGGTGAAACGCTGCTTTTTCCATTCCCCATCCAGGAAATATTATAATAGTGGATTGTTTCATTGAATCACACTCATTTCTTTTCCAATTAGAGAAACTTTTTTTATGGCCCAATCTAAATCTTCTCGAGTATGATCTGCTGTTACAGTAAAACGAATTCTTGCTTTGTTTTCAGGAACAGTAGGGGGCCTAACTGCAATAGCAGCAATTCCTTCTTTCTGTAAACGCTCTGCAAACTGCATTGTTCTTTTGTTTCCTCCCGTTAAAATTGGAATGATTTGAGACTGACTTTTGCATGTGTTAAATCCTTCGTATGTAAGTGCTCTTCTAAAAAATAATGCATTTTCTTGAAGAAGTGTGCGACGCTCTATGTCTTGTTGTACCTTTTTAATCGCAGCCGTTATTGCACCGAGTATAGCAGGGGGAAGAGCAGTTGAATAAATGAATCCTCGCATTTTATTTTTTAAATAAGCTATGAGCCACTGTTTTCCAGTAACATAAGCTCCAAATGACCCTAGCGCTTTACTAAACGTTCCCATTTGAATATCAATTTTATCTTGCAGATCAAGAAAATGCGTATATCCTTCACCATTTTTCCCGTATATACCGCTTGCGTGAGCCTCATCAACCATTAGTAGGGCGTTATACTGCTCTTTCAATTTAACAAGCTCCTTGAGCTTGGCGAAGTCACCATCCATGCTGAAAACAGTATCTGTTACAATTAACTTCCGTGACTCTAAGGGAACTTTTTTTAATAAATTTTCTAGGTGGTTCATATCGTTATGGCGATAGCGTTGCAGCTTTGCACGGCTCAGCAGGGCCCCATCAATGATACTTGCATGATTTAACTTATCGCTGAAGATGAAGCCATTACGCGGAACCAAGGCTGAGATGATTCCTAGGTTTGCATTATAACCACTATTGATAATAAGTCCTGCCTCAGCTTTCTTCCAATTAACAAGTGCTCGTTCTGCTTTCTCATAAAGAGAGTGATTTCCTACTATTAAGCGTGAAGCCGTTGCTCCTATTCCATATGTCATCACAGCATCACTCATTGCTTTCTTCAGCCCCTTATCTCCTGCGTAGCCTAAATAGTTATTAGAGGCAAGGTTTAACATCCTATGGCCATTGACTGTAAGCCATGGTTGTTCAGCAAATTCTGTAGTAACAAGGTGCCGTTTTTGAAAAATCTCATCTAAATAGGCAAGTTCTCTCTTAATATCTTCTTCCCAATTCAATACACTTTCACCACCGAAATAAATATATGTTAACTTAATTATATTTAAAGTTAACAATTATATCTAATCACGCCTTTAGAACAGTGTCAAGATAAAATAGTTTAAAGAGGAGATACTAGATAATTGTCGCCACATAGCTTCCTACAGTTCATTTTTTAATCTCATGAGTAGACGTGCAACCTTACTTCAGTACTCAAATAAAACCTGAAAAATCAATACTTTGTTCACTACTCGTATTTATTAATTAACTTCTTTTCTTAATGAAAAAGCTGCCAAATAGGCAGCTAATAATACAGCTCTAATTTTTATTTAAGGTTTTGCATTGCCAGGAGGCTTGTTAGTTGGAAAAATTGCTTTTTCCACGTCTTCTGCTGCGATTACTGGATCTACCGTATTGCTAGTTGATTTGCCTTTTTGACTATTGCCTTTATCGCGTTTCTGACTCATTTTTAAATCTCCCTTCAAATATAGTTACACTGTTAAGATGAGTTAATAGAGCGGAGCTTATTCAACCCATTGTCCTTTTTAAATAACATTCTAGAACTTAAAAGTTCTTTTATCAGGACTTATCAGACAATATGCTTCCTTAGATAGTTAGATCGGGAATTTGTTTTCATAAACCGAATATATATTAGGTAATTAAAATAAAGTAAGGTGGATTAGACATGGATAAAAGAGTCATTTTTGACTTTGAAGTCGATTTTACTAATGGCGGTGGAATACAAGGGCAGGAATTTCGTCTCGATATTGAGGGTGATGATATCTCTGATGAAGAATTAGCAAAATATATTGTAAAAGATATGAGGCTGCTGATGGTGGATGAGGTAAGGATACTGAACAAAAAAATTATTAGTGAGAAACATAAACGAAAACCTGCTGAGGAAGATAGTGAAAAATAAAACACTTATATGTTATTTGTTTTAATCACATATGCATAGTAAAAAAAGAAGTTACCAAAAGGTGACTTCTTTTTTTATTTAACCTTATTTTCACTCTTTTTAAGCCTTAAGACATAGGATTCATTAGCTTCCTGAGGTAACTACAACTACATAGTATCTAAAAAATCATAATTCCACTTAGCAATTAGTATCTATTTCATTAATGTTCTTCTTTAATGTACTCCCATTTATAGACATTTTGTTTTGTTTTTTTATCTTAGACTGCAAAATTTATAAAGACGAATTCTTTGATAGGTGGCAACACTTTTCATAAACAATCTGAAACCCATACAGCACAAACGTTTTTATTAAAAAAACAATGGATAATTGAAATCTAGTCAACCGGGCTAAAGAGACGTATCCTATTTTTTTTAACCATTTTAGTCCGAAGTAAGTAAAAAAAGAATCAATAAGTATATTTACTAAAAGATATAAGTTGAACTTTCCGTAAGTATATTTTAATATCCACAAAGCTCCAACTAAAAAGGGGCCAAATATTAATGGTAATTCTGCTAGAACATTCGGCTTGATTGAGTACGGAAACCACCACCATTTTTTCTTCTCTGCAAACCTGCCTTCGGCAATAAGATACAAACTCATAAAAAGACTCCCTGGAAGGAATCTTTTTAGCGCTTTTTTACCAATAAACGGAATACTAAGCCAAGGTAAAATCGTCATTAAAATGATTAGCAATTTATCTTTTTTCTTCAACTGATATACTCCCTTTTTAAAAATATGGATATGTATATATATTCCCTTTTTTATGAGTGTTTATGTGATGAAATAAGAGATCCTGTTTTTTATTACTTTGGTTCATTTCTTCTAAAGCTTCTAATAAACATGTAGTAGTAAGGAAACCGAAGGGAGAGCTAGTAATGATTTCATTATGGGAGGAACATTTATTTTGGTTAGAAATAATTCAGGACCATGCTTATTTTGTACGAGATCACTTATCGGTGAAGGAAGTCGAATACGTCCGAACAGCTAAGCAATATATTCATTTGTTTGATGACTTGCTAAAACAACTGAACTATTTATCCCCTGATGTTATGCACAACGATCCTGCATTAATAGAATTCTCGAGAAAGGCCTGGCCAATTACCAAAGGATATTTTGATTTTGAAGGGTCTCTTCAAGCTCTTCGAATTGAAAACGCAGTGAATCTAAACTTATCTCCAACCTATCTTAATGGTACGTTAAGTGAAAATCAGGAATATTTAAGATTTTTATCTTATCTAGTAAAAGGAAAGGAGCCGGTTCCCCTTAGCTTAGTCGAATTAATGGATTTATGGCTCGAAGATCAGCTTGGACATGCTGTTTTGTTTAAAAACCTGCTTGATCCGATTGAGATTATGATATCTAAACAAGCAGATTTATATATCGGGAAATTTCAGGCATTCATTGTACAGAATCATCATTTAAAAGGTTATTTGCGGTTTAAGCAGCCAGGTTTTGCAAGACAAACAGAATTTGCTTTAGAAGTGGGGAAAACAACTATTGAGATGAGCCAGTTTGTTTATGCTATGACTGAAAAGTACAAGGAGAACAAGCTATTAAATAAGGAAACGTTAAGGTTTCTGATACATCATTTTCCTGAGACTTGTTATTTTATTAAAAAATTGAGTTACTATGCTCCGGAATTGCAGCAAGAAGCCAACCAATGCTCATTACGAAGAATTTCTTATCTTTAAGATATGGTAAACCATTTCATAGAATCTAGATTCGTTTCTATATTATATTGTACTTCTGTATGCGTTATTTATATGGATATAAAAAAGAAAGGTCTACCTTAGAAGGTAGACCTTTCTCGAGAAGAATTAATTACTGAAAACAAAGAAGATGTGGTTTGTATTTTATTAATTTGCTATATAAAAGCTAAGCAGATCTTACATCACTGGTTACAACCTTCAGTTCTTTTTCTTCATACAAAAGATTTCACTCTCAAGTTCACGCAATCCATATATAACGATCAAAAGATTTGTTCTTAACCAATTTTCGATATTGACAGATTGGTTATACTTTGTAAAACTTAATATACATAATGTTCATTAGTTTACATCGTGTATAGAATGTACATTGATGATACAGGATAGTTTAAATAGTCAATCATCAGAAAAGGTCTCAATGACTGCAACTATGCAAGTTACAATCATATATTTAATAAAAGTTATACAAGGAGACGAACGATGTCTAAAAAAACAAAAGTAGATCCTAGGATAAAAAGAACAAATAAATACTTAAGAGACGCTTTAGTCGAACTTCTTAAAGAGAAAGACGTCACATCCATTACAATTCAAGAAATTACGGAAAAAGCGGAATTAACGCGGGGAACCTTTTATTTGCATTACCAAGATAAGCAAGACTTTCTCATGCAGAGTATGAATGAAGTTCTAGAAGAGCTAATAGAGAAAGTAAAGCCTAAACAAAATAATGAGGATCCCGCAGCAGTAGAAGAAAATGATGAATCCGTTTCTTTCTTAAAGCTTTTTGAATTCATCTATGACCATTCCGATTATTTTAAAGTTATGCTAAGTGATCGAGGGTTGCCTCAATTTAGAAGTCATATGACGGAAATTGTAAAGAAAAGAGTGTATGGAGAGCTGATCTCTTCAATTGGAGAAGCAGAGGATGGACTTGATATCCCTGAAGATATTCTGATTAGCTATATCACATCAGCTCATATAGGTGTCATTTGTTCTTGGTTAGAAAGTGATATGAAATTTAGCCCTGCATTTATGGCTGATAAATTAACCAGCCTAACACTTTTAGGGCCAATTCGAGTGGCGGGTTTAGAAAATAAAATAAAGCTTCCTTACTGAAGCTTTATTTTTTAGTTTGTTCAAATGCGGATAAATATCTTTCTTCTTTATCATAGCTACCGTGATGGTTTGAAGAAACATGAACGCCGCATTTTTAGTTTTTTACAATCATGAAAGGCAGAAAGGAATTGTAGTATGAAAATAGAAAAACATCGGGGGCTTTCCTTACTGGCAGTTTTAGCTATTGGTCCTGGTTTAATGTTAAACACTTCATTAAATTCTATACGTGAAATTCTCCAACAAACGTTTAATAATCAATCTTATATTTCGATAACACCGGTTTTAATAGGGGTTATGAGCTTTGCATTTTGTATTCCGTTTGGACCTATTCTTCGACATAAGTTAGGGGAGAGAAGGACGTATGTTCTTTCGATGTGTCTGTTTTTTATAGGAGCTATTGTAAGCATTGCTTCTAACAGCTTCTTAGGAATGGGCATTGGTCGTTTTTTACAAGGAACAGGAACAGGTTTAGCACTTATGATGATGATTCCAATGCTGGTTCTTTCTTTTCCGATTCAGAAACGGAACTTGGCATTACTAATTCTTATCGGCGGATTTTATGGATCTAGCGTTGTGGGCATTTTTCTCGGAATGTTAGTGAACAGCTACGGACACTGGAGATGGTTATTCTATATAGCGGCCGTCCTTTCCTTACTGGGAATATGCTTCAGCTACAAATTTTTAACAAATGATCATGCCAAGCAACAGCACAAGCATCATGAACCATTTGACATCATCGGTGTAGCATTAATGTTTATGGTTACTGCATTTATTACGTTTACATTACTTAATCTCCAAAAATCAGGGTGGACATCTACTTATGTATGGATAGGCATAGTGGGAAGCATCATTTTTCTATGCTTTTTATTCGCCGCAGAATGGCATATTAAAAATCCTTTAATTCCCTTTCGATTAGTGGCTTCTCGAAAACCAGCTCTCGCTATCTTAATTGCTGTTATAGGCAATGTTAGTATGAGTTTAACTCTTTTATCTCTACAAGGATTGCTTAAAAGTAGATCTAGTTTTGATAAAGGAGACACTTCACTGATCTATATCGGGCTTTTTGCTGGAATAGTAATTGCCGCCATATTAAGTGCCGTATTATATGATAAAGTTGGACCGGGCGTATTAGGTATTATAGGAGCGGTCATTATTATGGGAGTGAACATACAATGGATTTATTTAGACGGTCATGCTTCAGCTTTTCTCTTTGTTAGTAGCTTTGCCGCTTTAATTGCAGGAGTGGGTTTCACAGTTGCTGCAGGTCTTATGGGTGCAGCTTTAGGCGGACCACTACCAAGTTTAGTCCCTCGGATGGTCACGGTTCAATTTATAAGAGTTACAGTATCTGCGGTCATCCCTGTAATCAGCAGTATTGTCTTTGCAAAGGTGTATAAAGGTCACTTTGCAACGGTAAGCGGAGAGAGCCAGGTGGCTAGTAAAGAAAATTTCACTCAGTCTCTACATGTAAAATCTGAAATCATTACTTATCATACATTTTCTACGTTTTCATGTGTATTAAGCATTTTAGTATTCATTCTTTCGTTTTTGATGTTCCTAACAGGTAAAGGCCACAAGCTGGCTCATAAGCCGCATGATAAAGAAAAGCAGAGTACCGAAGAGGTTCACATTAAAAAAGATACTCCCGTTTTTGAGCGTTCGCCTAAAGAGGCTGTTTCGAATCGAGTCATTGGTGACAGCGAGTATAGAGCAGCTTTAAAAAAGTTTGGTCAGCCTAAACCTTCTGCTGATAAAATGCTGCGTATGAGAGATCAAGAATATAGAAAAGCTCTTAAAAGGATGAAGGATATAGGACAATAAGTTAAACTGAAGAAATTTGAATAAAGAACAGAAAGAGCAAACTCACGTGTAAGAGAGTTTGCTCTTTTCATTTCTATACGTACTCTTTACAGGTATGTGGATTTTTATAAATTACGTTGTGACGCAGAAAATATACATAGTAAGCGAATAAACAAAACAGAACTTTCATAAAATAGGGAGTTCTGTTTTTACGCTTAATATCAATACCAAAATTTAATAGAGCCTTTTATTTAGATATATTTAGTATGTGAATTCGAGTTGTTTGTTTCAAAGATAATTTCTTCAGAGAGCTTCTCTCTGCATATTAAATACATATATTTAGCTTTTTTCTTAGTTGATCTAATATTTTTAAGGAGAAAAGTATGGAATGCGAAATTTTATCAAAAAAGGAAAATTAGTAGGCTTAAATTAAAGATACGCTTGGAGGGCGCCAAATCTATTTTGGCTTCAAGTTGGAGGAAAATTTTAGTGATAGAATGGGAAAAAGAGACTACCCTATAAGATATTACATCCATATAAAAGGACATTACTTTTGTGATAACGTCCTTTTACATAGCTAATTATTCTTTTTCAACTACCGTAAAGTATTGGACGTTCCTTTTAACAATGACCAAATCATTTGTTAGATCCAATATTTTACTTTTGTCTTCAAACCTATACTGTATGTAGTTCTTTGCACGAATAAGTGATTTAGCTTCAACTAAATGACTTATTTCACCATTAATTAGATGAAACGTTACTTCATACTTTTTCATAAGAAAACACCTCCATAGTATCAATTTTTACTATTACTTCATTTCTGATACTCTTTCTTTTGACTGATGATTAAAAAGTTAGCTGTGTTCTATTAGGGCGAACAGAACAAAAAGCATATAACAGAACCAAGTTTTAATTGTCACATGGTACCAAGTTGGGTATATAGCTGTTGTTATTTAGTATATTTTAGATAGAAACAGTACTTATAGCTGTGTTACAATATTCCTGTTATGTAAAATGAAATTCATTTTATAGTTCTATTTCGTTTTAACTTACTTATTAAAAATTCCAGATTATGAATGGAAATTAGTTTACATAGGAAGGTTTCTAAAGTTGATTTAGAAATGAAATGGAGAGGTATCTGTGGAAAGAAACGAATTTAAAAGACAAAAAGCACTTCGGTCAAAAGAGAAGAGAAAGAAAAAACTTAGTCAACATAATGCCTTAAACTTATCACTAATCTTTATATCAATATGCATTGTTTGTCTGCTAATCAACTTATCATTGAGATAGAAAAACGTTCACCAAAAAGAGTATGTAAAAGAGAGGAAGACAATTTAATATGAGTAATCAACAAACAGCAGCCGAAAGCTCTAACATCAAAGTGCTGCCGATTATTACGTCGTTTCTTATTGCTGGATTTATTGGTTTATTTAGTGAAACAGCTTTAAATATGGCGTTAAAGGAGCTAATTTCTGGCTTTGGCATTCACGAAACAACCGCACAATGGCTGACAACAGGGTATCTGTTAACGTTAGGAATTTTGGTACCTATTTCAGGTTTTATTCTTCAGCGGTTTACGACCAGACAGCTTTTTATAGCATCTCTAATTTGCTCGATTATTGGAACATTTATTGCCGCTGTTGCACCAACATTTGGGGTACTCATGATTGCCCGTGTCGTGCAAGCGGTTGGAACTGCTTTACTTTTACCGCTTATGTTTAACACGATTCTTGTTATTATCCCGCCGCATAAGCGTGGAAAGTCAATGGGGATCATCGGCCTTGTTATTATGTTTGCGCCAGCTGTTGGACCAACTGTATCAGGCTTAATTTTAAAAACATTAACATGGCACTGGATTTTCTGGATTTCACTTCCGCTGTTATTTGTTGCCTTAGTGTTTGGAGCTTTCTTTATGCAGAACGTTACCACACCAACAAAGCCAAAAATCGATATGATTTCTGTTGTTCTTTCAACAATCGGTTTTGGAGGAATCGTGTTTGGATTTAGCAGCGCCGGAGAAGGCGGAGGCTGGGGAAGTCTACAGGTTATTCTAACTCTTGTGATTGGAGCTATTGCATTAGTTGCATTCTCTATTCGTCAAACGAAGATGAAAGAGCCAATGTTAGACCTTAAAGCCTTTAAGTATCCAATGTTTACAATTGGTCTTTTATTAATTCTAGTCTGCATGATGGTACTATTGTCTGCGATGATGATTTTACCTTTGTACTTACAAACATCATTAGCTTTATCAACCTTTGCCGCTGGCCTAATGCTTCTTCCTGGAGGAGTGATTAACGGAATTCTTTCACCGGTTATGGGGGGATTATTTGACCGTTTTGGTCCCAAATGGTTAGTTATCCCTGGTCTTGTGATTGTAGCCGGCACCATGTATGGTTTTTCAACCGTAACGCTGGAAACGTCAACAGGGTTTATCGTTGCTCTGCACATTGCGCTTATGATAGCCATTTCGATGATTATGATGCCGGCTCAAACAAACGGATTAAACCAGCTTCCACC
Organism: Priestia sp. JV24; assembly: GCF_025910025.1. Taxonomy (NCBI): domain Bacteria; kingdom Bacillati; phylum Bacillota; class Bacilli; order Caryophanales; family Bacillaceae; genus Priestia; species Priestia sp. JV24. The sequence continues at coordinate 56,929 of NZ_JAPCIN010000022.1, read as the reverse complement.
TGAGCTGTACCCGCATGGAACAGCGATTATGAACACTTTACAGCAGGTTTCTGGCGCAATTGGAACAGCTGTTGGAATTTCCATTCTTTCATCAGGTTCAAGAAGCTTCCTTGAGACGGTATCAGATAAAATGGATCCACTAAATCAAATTCTTGCCTTTACCAACGGTGTTCAACACGCGTTTGTCTTTGCGATCATTGTTTCCATTGTTGGATTGGTTATCTCGTTCTTTATCAAGAGAGTTAATGTTGAACAAAAAGCACATTAATAAAAAACACAGACCATTGGATGGTCTGTGTTTTTTTTGTAATAGGCGGACACTATAAGAAGAACTAGATAAAGTGCGTTGAGGTTAGTTCACTTATGATACCAAGAAAACACTTAGGATTTAACCTATCTATAATAGCAATCCCGTGGTTATCGTTGTTATTTATAGGGAAACGCAGCATAAGACGTTATTCGTTAGCGAGGATTTTTATTATTATCTTTGAAATTATTAATCATTTGTATGGACATCAGAAGAAATAGTGGAAATTTTATGATAAAAAAGATTCGTGTATAAAAGATGAGCTTCCTTTTAGCATTGGGCCTTATATGCCTCTTTCAATGTGGCTGCTTAAATCTTCGTATGGAAACTTTAAGAAGTTTTTATTACTGAATGTTATAGTTGATGGAATCTTTGCTTTTTACTTTATTGATGTTCTTAAAAGATTGAAAATTGTAAGTCTGAAAAGGTTAAGTCATTTTCAATTTGTTATCTACCTTCATTACAAAGCATATTTGTTATATGGAGTGCAGTATTTATTTGAATAGGTGAAAAGGTGAAAAGGTGGAGTTGATTTAAAACCTTAAGTGGAATTACGTAGGCACCATTTTTTAATTTCGTGGATATAGACATCCCCTTATTATTCAAACAATTGAAAACAAATTAATAGAAAAGAGAACTGTTTTGAAGAATCAGCTCTCCTTTTTTATGTTTTTATAAATTATTTATATAGATAGTATTTCAAATAATATAGCTACAATCTTCATAACTAACGCTGTTCCAAGGACATACTTGGCAGCAAAGCGAATATAATCATCTATATCAATACCTAGGAGTCCCACTAAGACATAAATTGAACCTTGAAGCGGGCTTAGTAGATGCAAGGGTTGTCCTAGTACTATTTTAATTATCAGAATTTTTTAATATTTATATTGAATCCTATAATTTTGCGTGTTATAATCTAAATTACAAATGGTATATACCATTATATTTTTTATACCTAATGGTATATACCATTAGGTAGCTAAATTGAAAATTAAGAGGAGAGATTGCTAAATGTTAAAGTTTAATACACAGAACTACTTAAAAGTAACAAATGGAGCAGTTTTATTAAGAGCAGAAATAGAAAAGAAAATGGATGAAGTTTCAAAAAAAGAATTTAAAAATTTATTCCTTATTGGATCAGGTGGTTCTATCGCTATTATGTATCCATTTGAATACATATGGAATTCTACTTCATCTATTCCTGCTTATGCTGAAATTGCTTCTGAGTTTATGCTACAAAGCCATAAGCAATTTGATGAAAATTCAGTTGTTATTCTCTCTTCTCTATCCGGTACAACAGAAGAGACTGTTGAAGCAGCACAATATTGTAAGGAAAGAGGAGCAACTACTATTGGGTTAGTGGGAGAAATGGATACTCCATTAGCAAACATCGTAGATTATCCAATAGCTAACTACGCAGAAAACGACTACGCTGCTGATTCAATAAATCTTCAAATGTATATGATTATCTTTAGACTAATGCACAATAATGGAGAATTCGCGAAATACGAACAATTTGTATCAGAGTTAGAGAAAATGCCTGAAAATTTAATTTCAGTAAAAGAACAGACAGAAGAAAAAGCTAAAGAATTCGCAGACAAATATAAAGATGAAGATTATCATATGTTAATTGGATCAGGAACGGCATGGGGAAGAACTTATGCATATAGTATGTGCGTACTGGAAGAGATGCAATGGATTCGTACAAAGTCTGTACATGCAGCAGAATTTTTCCATGGAACAATTGAGCTGGTTGAAAGAGACACCAGTATTATCTTACTTAAAGGGGAAGACGCTACGAGACCTTTAGCTGAGAGAGTAGAGCGTTTTGCTGAGAAATATACTGACAAGCTTACTATCTTTGATACTCAAGATTATACGCTTGATGGGATTAGTCCAGAATTTCGTCAATATTTCCCTCCACTAGTCTTAGGAAGTCTACTTCAACGAGTAAGTGTTCATCTAGAAAATAAGCGCAATCATTCCTTAGATAAAAGAAGGTATTACCGTACTGTAGCTTACTAAGAAGTAGTTAAACTTGAGGGGAATATAGGAAGTAAGTGTTCTCCTCAAGGAAGTTTCTCAAACTACTGGCTTTATTAATAAAAATCTATTAATTACTACATACGTCAATACTTTTCTGGAAATTTAAGATTTTTAACGTATGAATACATGTGTCTGATGAAGAAAGTTTTTGGAAAAGTATTGATCATAAAATAATTTCCCTTTAACATCCATTTTCATTAGACCTGGATAATAAAGAAGTTAGAGTTAATGAAGAGTTAACAGAGGATACTCTATGAGAGAGAGTGAAAGGATGTTTTAGTGTGGCTCGTAAGTATCAAATTACTTATGAACTAGCAGGAATTACAGTAGGTTGTTTTCTATTTGCTTTTGGAACTAATTGTTTGCTAACACCTTCAAGTTTACTAGCTGGCGGGTTAGGTGGAATTTGTGCAATTTTTTATCATCTATTTGAATGGGAAATGGGGATACAGTATTTTGTTTACAATATTCCATTACTGTTCTTAGGGTACATTCATATTGGTAAAAAGTTTATTATTTACACTGTATTTTCAGTAATAGTATCCTCTCTTTTTTTTGAATGGATTCCTGTCCGCTTAATATGGACTAAAGATATATTATTGTGTTGTATTTATGGAGCAATCATTTCAGGAAGTGGAGCTGCTATTATTCTTAGGCTAGGCGGATCAGTAGGGGGGCTTGATATACTTTCTCGTGTTATCGCTAAGTATACAAACATTTCTATAGGAAAATTCAGCTTAATTTTTAGCGCCGCTATTGTAGCCATTTCAGCGCTTATTTTCGATGTTCAGTCGGCTATGTATACCATCCTATCATTTTTTGTAGGAACTAAAACATATGATGCCATTCTAAACATTGCAGAGAAAAGTGCCGTCATGATTATTACAAACGAGGGGGAAGAAATCTCTTCCTTACTGGCAAAAAAATTAGATAGAGAAGTTACCTCGTGGAAGGATATCGATATATACAAGGAAAAGAAAAAAACGGTGTTGCTATGTTTGATTATCGAATTAGAGTGGATGGAAGTAACTCATGCAGTAAAAGGTATCGACCCCGAGGCCTTTATTTTATCATTACCAACTAAGAAAACGTTTGGGAAATTTAAATTGAAGTGGTAGTCTAAATAAATTCCATTTGGTATATACCATTTTATTTTTTCTGTGATATGATAATCCTATCTTTATAATTTTAGGAATTTTCATTATTGTCTAATATCTATAAGAGGGGTTGTAAGCGGTTAACAAAGAAGAACATCTTTAATATAGGGGGAAGTTTGTAATGAAAAAAATTCTAATAGCATGTGTGACTCTTATTTTACTTATGGGGGTAGTGGGGTGTGGAAAAAATACATCAACTAGTGGAGAAGCTTCAAAAAACGATAAGGAAATTAAAGTAATAACTACAGCTGGAGGATATCCATTTAATGCTACAAACCCAAAAACCAATAAAATTGAAGGTTTTATTATTGATATTGTTAATGAAGTAGCAAAGAGATCGGGTGTGAAAACTCAAATATCAACTGGGGAATGGAATTCGCTTATTCCTTCTTTACAATCAGGTAAGGCAGATGTTATTGCTGACGCTATGTATATTACTGATGAAAGAAAAAAACAAATTAACTTTACAGATCCCGTGTTCGGTTTTGGTGAAGGCCTTATTGTACCAGAACGCGACAAAACGACAAAATCATTGAAGGACTTAAAAGGAAAAGTTATTGGGGTTCAAATGGGGACGTCATTTAAAGACATGCTAGAAAAAGAAAATAAAGATTTAAATATAAAAGTGAAAACTTACCAAACACTATCCGATTTACTAAAAGATATTCAAACAAACCGTATAGATGCAGCTTTAGCAGACGCTCCTACCTTTAGTTATTTTAAAGCTAAAAATCCTAATATGAAGTATCGAATTGTTGAGGGGTATGTTCCTTCTCTTACAGGAGAAGTTGGAATAGGCGTATCCAAAGATCGCTCTGAACTAGTAAAAAAATTTAACAAAGCAATTCAAGAAATGAAAGCTGATGGCACTCTGAAAGATATTTATAAAAAATGGGGTGTGGATTGGGATTTTAATTAATGAAGAGGGAGGGGACCAACAATGAATGATTTTTTATCGAATGCGAGAGAATTTGCACCAAGGTTTCTTGAAGGTACCGTTATTACAATTGAATTAACTATAATATCATTAATTCTCTCTCTTATTATTGGTTTAGCGGTTGCGCTTGGTAAAATAACGCCGAATAAATTTATAAATAAAGTATGTGGTATTTATATCAGCATAGTAAGAGGAACACCTCTCTTAGTGCAAATGATGTATGTTTACTTTGTTTTTCCTGATTTAGGTCTTTCGTTAAGTGCTTTTCAGGCAGCTATTGTTGCTCTTTCTATTAATGAGAGTGCTTACTTAGCTGAAACATTCCGAGCAGGTATTAAATCCATTCCTAAAGGACAAATGGAAGCAGCAAAGGCTATTGGAATGAATTACTCTCTTTCAATGCGTAGGATTATTCTCCCTCAAGCAATTAAAAATGTCATTCCTGCGATCGGAAATTCAGCTATTGTATTAATCAAAAACTCTTCATTAGCAGCAGTTATTACAGTGACAGAGTTAATGCATGAAGGAAATTTATTAGCTTCATCCACATATCAAAATATACAGATATTCACGATGATCGGAATTATTTATTGGGCTCTACATTATCCACTTGCCATTCTTGTAGATTATTTAGAAAAGCGAGGTAATAAAAATAATGTTACAACTAGCCAATATTAAAAAATCTTTTAATGAAAAAAAAGTGATTAAAGGAATTGATTTATCAGTACGAAAAGGTGAAGTAGTCGTTATCGTTGGACCAAGTGGTAGTGGAAAAAGTACTCTTCTGAGAATGATGAATGCCCTTGAGTATCCTACTGAAGGAGATATCAGGCTAGAAGGGGAGTCAATTCTCTATAAAGATATAAATGGAAAGCATACTTCACGAAATGACAAGGAATTAAGCAAATTTCGAGCTGAAATTGGAATGGTATTTCAAGGTTTCCACTTGTTTGCCCACAAAACTGTTCTTGAAAATATTATTGAAGGTCCTATTTACGTAAGGAAAATAAAAAAAGAGCAAGCAATCCAGGAAGCAGAATATTTGTTAAAGAAAGTCGGTTTGTCAGATAAACGCGATCAGTATCCTCATTCTCTTTCTGGGGGGCAGCAACAGCGAATTGCTATTGCAAGAGCATTGGCTATGAAACCAAAGATGTTGCTTTTTGATGAACCAACTTCTGCCTTAGATCCTGAATTAGTCGGTGAAGTTCTTATAGTAATGAAAGAGTTAGCACTAGAAGGAATGACAATGGCTGTAGTTACCCATGAAATGGGCTTTGCTCGTGAAGTAGGTGATCGTGTCATATTCATTGATCAGGGAGTAATTGTTCAAGATGCACCACCAGAAAAGTTTTTTCATACTACCAATGGTAATGAACGTATCAGAAAGTTTTTAAGTACATTATCAAGGAATGCTGTTTGAAACTGAAAGTATATTTGAAAATAAAAAGGATCTTTAAATTGATTATAGGGTTAAAGAAAGTAATATAACTTTAAATTAAATAATAGATCCTTCACTTTTATTTAAATAACTTACTTATCAAATGAAATATAGATACAGAGGTGAAGGGAAATGAAGGTAATAGGAATAGGAGACAACGTAGTTGATTATTATCAAGACCGTGACGAAATTTATCCAGGAGGAAACGCTCTGAACATAGCTGTTTTATGTAAAAGATATGGAGTTGAGAAAAGCTCTTATATTGGAGTGATTGGAAACGATCTGGCGGCTAATCATATTGTAAATAGTTTAGTGGCTGAAGATGTTGATATTTCTAGAATCAGGAAAGCATATGGACCAAATGGAGAATCTGTAATCTCCCTTAACGAAGATAACGATCGTACCTTTGTTGGATCAAATAATGGAGGCGTACAAGCCCTAATAAAATTAAATTTCGATGAAACTGACCTTAACTATATTTCAACTCATGATCTTATGCATACAAGCTTATACAGTCATATAGAACAAGATTTACCTATGCTCTCGGATAAAATAGCTATTTCTTTTGACTTTTCTTTCCGACATGAAGAAGCATACCTTAAAAAGGTTTGCCCATATGTTGATTATGGCTTTTTCTCAGGAAGCGAATTAAACGAAACAGAGTGTATTGAGTTAATGCATTACGTAAAAAGCTTAGGAACAAAAGTTATTGGAATTACAAGAGGAGAAAAGGGCGCCTTATTTTTAGTAGATGAACAAGTTTACAAACAACCTATCGTTGAAGCAAAAGTAATAGACACTCTAGGAGCAGGGGATTCCTTTATCTCAATGTTTTTGACCCATTATCATCAACATGGCAATGTAAATGAAGCACTGAATCAATCAGCAATAGCAGCAGCAAAAAACTGTGAAAGTTACGGAGCATTTGGGTATGGATTAAGCAAAAAGACAAATCTCTCCAAAAAGTTGGTATGATCTTTTAGAGTACCTTTAAATTATTAGGGGGCGGGCCTTTTAGCATTTGAGTCCGTCTCCTATTTTATTTTATACTTACACCGGATAACAATCATATAAAAGGTTATCATTCTTGGAAATATTATAGTGTTTTTATTTTAAAGGGTGTTAACTGAAATTATAGAATCCTTATCTGACGAATTTGAGTAATTGTAGCTTTATACCAAGGTTGTAAACTTTTACTTATATATATATTATCTATTAATAACAGGTATAAATTGAAAATATAAAGAATGGGGTAGACAATGGAAAAAGAAATTGATGGAATTCCTTATTATCAAAAGTTGAAAACAATGTTTATAGAGGAAATTAAAAATGGAAACCTTAAGTACGGCGATAAGATTCCTTCAGAAAGGGAGTTAGCTGATAAATTCGGAGTGAGTAGAATGACAGCTCGTCACGCGCTTTCTACATTGGAAAGAGAGGGGTTTGTAGAGCGAAGAGTAGGCGTAGGTACATTTATATCTAACCGTAAAATTCAATGGAACTTTATAACTGTAAATAGTTTCACGAAAGGGATGGAAGACAAAGGATTAAAACCTACTACTGAGACAATCTTTGCAAAAATTGAAAAAGCAGATGAGTTTCTAGCAAATAAATTAAATATTTCTAATGGAGAAGAAGTTTTTTCTTTAAAGAGATTAAGAATTATTGATGATATTCCGGTTGCTATAGAATTAAGTCAAATACCATACAAATTCTGTTTACAAATAGAAGAGTATATATCAAACAAAATATCCTTGTACCAGGTCTTAGATGAATTCTATGGATTAAAATTGGCTAAACAAAAACAGTATATGCGAATATCTTTATCTGATTCGGTTGAAAGTAAATTACTTAGAATCGGAAATGAAACTCCGTGCCTTTCAATTGAAGGCACCACTTATGATTCTTTAGAAAGGCCTATTGAATATTATCAAACATTAGCAAGAGGAGATCTTATTGAGTTCTACTCGGAACCTACTAATCCTCAGTGAAAATGAGTTCTACTTATTTTTTATTTCTATGTACCTATTTCATAATTAATCAAAAATTACCTGCCTTATATATAAGGTAAGGTAATTTTGATTTTTACTTCTTTGATGGAGATATTTTTGCAGGACATAGCATCATTGTAGAAGGAAATATAAATGGAACTTTTACTAGGGCTCAAATTGCAGGATGAATAGATTGATTAAATGATAGTTGAAAAACAATTATGTAGTTTAAGAGAAGGGTAAAATCCTTCTCTTTTTTATTTGATTTTGTGTGTGGGTTGAAGAATAATATTAATAATATTAACATTTAACTTCATTTATTTAATTTATTAGTTAAAATAATTTAATTTTATTATTTTTAAAATTAAGTATTTGTTGTATAATCAAGTTAACTAAAAGAAGGAGATTTGATTATGGCTTATAAAGTACTTACAAATTGTCCTGTCTGCAGTGAAACATTAAAAATTACAAAGCTGCAGTGCACCCATTGTCACACGACGATTGAAAATGAGTTTGAATTATCTAAGCTGGCATCTTTATCGAGTGATCAGCTTCATTTTGTAGAAGTATTTTTAACATGCAGAGGAAATATCAAAGAAGTGGAAAAGGAACTGGGCGTTTCGTATCCAACCGTTCGAGGTAAGCTTAATGACATCATTACATCTCTTGGATATGTAGAGAAGAAGAAAAATGAAGTAGATGAGAAAAAAGTTGTGTCTATGTTAGAAAATGGTGAAATTACAGCAGAAGAAGCCATCAAGCTCTTAAAAGAAGAATAGGGGTATTGTCTATGAAAGAGGAAATTACAAAAGTGTTAACAATGGTTCAAGAAGGCAAAATTGATGCAGAAAAGGGATCAGAACTGATACAAGTATTAAAAGAAAAAGAAGAAACAGGCAATAAGCTTTTGAAGAAACCGAATGCGTATCTAGATAAAACGTTAAAAATTCGAGTTGTTTCAACTGAAAATGATAATGTGAAGGTTAATTTGCCAATAAAGCTTGTCAAGCTGGTATTGATGGCGGGACACAGCATCGCAGCAAGTATTCCTCAATCAGAAAAATATGTAAAAGATATAGACATAAACCTGATTGTTGAAGCAATTGAAAACGAGTTAGATGGCCAAATTGTTGATATTAAATCAGCAAACGGAGATACCGTTTCGGTCATCATTGAGTAATGGTTCGCTTATGATTCATGTAAAAGTGAAAACAAAAGATGTTCGATTTAGCATTCTAGTTCCATATGCTCTTTTAAACATTGCTATTAGCGTTGCTTTTTCGAAATTTATCCAGAAGCATGCGATTAAATGGACAAAAGAGCATTTTAAAAGAAAAGGGCTGAATTTCACTTTTCCGATAATAGATAAAAGCATGCTAAAGCCTATTGTTAAGGAACTGAAGAAACATAAGGGAATGGTACTAGTAGATGTCAAAGCTACTGACGGTACGGAGGTAAGAGTTAAACTATGATTTAGTATAAAGTACAATTAGCTTTAGAGAACTAAATTGCAAATGGATCCGCGTGTTTGAGCTCATTTAATAAAAGGTCTTAAATATTTAAAAGTAGAAAAAACTTTCGTTAGTTGTACACAACAAGTACTATCTAACAGTTGGGCATTCTCTATGTACCAGAAAAGAAGGAGCAAACTCCAGTGATAAGGCGTTTGCTTCTTTTATTTATGTATATGACTCTGTTTATAGGTTTTGAGGCTAGTTTTGAAACAAAAAAAGGGTCTTAATTTGGCTCAGAATCATTAAGTATAGTTGCGTCTCAAAAACTATCCTGCTTTTAACAGGATCAATAAAGTTCAGCTGTTATATTTTCCATCCTGATGTTCATATCCATACATAATAACGAATATGTTTTTAATAAGTCGCTAAATGTTTCTATAAAAAATAATAAAATTCATGTTGACAGTAGAACCATATGATTTTATAATTATCCTTAATTCGAGATATTTTAATTCGAGATTTTAAATTGATGAAAAAATAGGAGGAATAAAAAATGATGAGTATTGGTTTATTGTTAATACGTTTAGTCATTGGGTTATCTTTTATGGCACATGGAACTCAGAAATTATTTGGATGGTTTGGCGGCCACGGCTTAAAAGGAACGGGAGGATGGTTTGAATCTATCGGAATGAAGCCAGGTGTTAGAATGGCGTTAATGGCTGGATTATCCGAGCTAGTAGGAGGAGCTTTATTTGCTGCAGGACTTCTTACACCGCTAGGAGCGCTTTTGATTGCCGGAACAATGGTCATGGCTATTGTGAAAGTACACGGTCCGAATGGATACTGGGCAACACAAAATGGCTATGAATATAATCTTACGCTTTTAGTTGTAGCAATCGGTGTAGCAATTGCAGGACCAGGGTATTATGCATTAGACACGTTTATTTTCTAAAAGAGAAAATAGGTTGAAACAAGAAAGACGCTTTTATTTTTTGATTAATATCTCGAATTCGAGATATTTGCGATAAATAGTTGTAATTTTAAGAGGGATAATGAAACATATGACGAAAAATGTATCGAAGGAGATGGTAGTAATGAATAAAAAAACAGCGGGTATTCATCATATCACGGCGATTGTAGGTCATCCTCAAGAAAATGTTGATTTCTATGCGGGCGTGCTAGGATTACGCTTGGTCAAACAAACGGTAAACTTTGATGATCCAGGAGCGTATCACCTTTACTTTGGGAATGAAGGCGGAAAACCTGGAACGATTATTACATTCTTCCCGTGGGCAAATGCACGACAAGGAAAAATAGGCGACGGGCAAGTTGGGGTAACTTCCTATGTGGTTCCAAAAGGTGCGATGGACTTTTGGGAACAGCGATTAGCAAAGTTTGGGGTTCCAGCTACAAAGATGGAGCGATTCGGAGAACAGTATTTAGAGTTTGACGACCCTCATGGTTTGCATCTAGAGATTGTGGAAAGAGAAGAAGGCGAAAAGAACACGTGGCAAGCTGGTGAAATTAAACCTGATGTTGCTATTAAAGGATTCGGAGGCGCTACGTTATTATCCGTTCGACCTGATGAAACAGCTCAATTATTAGAAAACGTAATGGGTTTGGAAAAAGTAGGGCAAGAAGGTGATTTTATACGTTTTCAATCATCAGCTGACATTGGAAATGTCATCGATTTAAAATTAACAACCATTGGACGCGGGCAAATGGGTGTTGGAACAGTTCACCATATTGCATGGCGAGCAAAAGATGATGAAGATCAATTAGAATGGCAGAAATACGTAGCCGACAGCGGATACGGAGTAACAGCTGTTCGAGATCGAAATTACTTTAATGCGATTTACTTTAAAGAGCACGGAGAAATTCTATTTGAAATTGCAACAGATCCTCCAGGCTTTGCTCATGATGAGTCACTTGAAACAATGGGAGAAAAACTCATGCTGCCTGAACAGTACGAAACCCATCGAGATCAAATTGAAAGAGCTTTGATTCCTTTTGAAGTGAGAGAATTAGACTAAATTTTAATGAAAGAATTCTTTTAGTAATAGTAAAACGCTAGTTCAATCCTACATTAGGTACAAAGAAGGAATTAATTTATCTATATATAAAACTAATATCTATATTTGAAACACCGTGGTAATATGAAATTAATTCCAAGTGAGGAGGTGAATAGATGACAAAAACCATTGGTCTTATTTGTGGAAGCTTACGAAAGAATTCGTATAACCGAATGATTGCTGAGTCATTGACTACATTAGATGACTCAGCTCAATATCGCTGGATTGAAATAAGCAGCCTGCCTTTTTTTAATGAAGACTTAGAAGCTGACGGATCACCAGAATCTGTCGCATCCTTTAGAGCTGCGATTCAAGATGTTGACGGCGTTATTATAGTTAGTCCAGAGTACAATTCAGGAATTCCAGGAGTGTTGAAAAATGCCTTAGACTGGGCATCAAGACCTCGGACTTCTTCTGTTTTAAACAGAAAACCAGTTGGTCTCATTGGAGCGACTCCAGGAGGCTTCGGTACGGCTTTTGCTCAAATGCAAACGAGAGAAGTACTGGAAGCTATGCAAGTCAACGTTTTACCATTTCAAAAAATGCTGATTTCGCAAGTTCATGAAAAAATTGATGCGCAACAAAAAGTACTAACCGATGAATCAACAAAACGTTATCTTCAGCGCTACCTACAGCAGTTCATTCATTGGATTGATCAAGCGCCTGTTCCTGTTCTAGATTAAGAGAGAGAACACACCTCACGAACTTTCACCTCAGAAATAGCTTTTCTTTCTATACATGTTTTACCTAACAGATCATAAATGAAATCCAAAATACCGTTCAAATTATAGACCGCTTGTAAGGAATGGAAGAGGTACGTGTATCCTTACTTGCCTTAATTTAAGGAGGATTATAAAATGTCTGATCTTTACTCTCGCCTTTCAAAAGATGATGCTGCCGTGCTTTTAGTTGACCACCAAACGGGGCTTATTTCCGGCCTTGTACGTGACTATGGTGTTGATGAATTTAAAAACAACGTATTGGCTCTTGGTGATACGGCTAAATTCTTTGATTTACCGGTTATTTTAACAACTAGCTTTGAAAATGGCCCCAACGGCCCTCTCATGCAAGAACTCGTTGATCTGTTTCCTAATGCGCCAAAAATAGCTCGTCCTGGACAAATTAACGCGTGGGACAACGAAGAGTTTGTTAAAGCCATTAAAGCGACCGGGAAAAAACAGCTGATTATCGCCGGTGTAGTGACAGATGTCTGCGTTGCTTTTCCTGCACTTTCTGCCATTAAAGCAGGCTACGAAGTGTTTGTTGTGACAGATGCTTCCGGAACGTTCAATAAGCAAGTCGCAGATGCAGCATTAACGCGTATGGCTCACGGAGGCGCACAGCTTATGAACTGGTTTAGCGTAGCGTGCGAGCTGCAGCGTGACTGGCGCAACGACGTTGAAGGTTTTGGCAATTTAATTTCTAGTCATCTTCCTGGTTATCAAAACTTAATGGGCAGCTATAGAGGAGCTCAGCGCGATTTCAGCAAGCAGAGTGTCTAACGTAGCAGAAATTAAGTTTTGCTAAAGGTCGTTCTCTTTACATATAAGACATGAAAGTAGAATGGCATCTGTGGATCATTTATGTGACGGAGAAAACGTAACGACATAAGAGAAAATTGTTAGATAGGTGAGCCGGCTGATGAACAGCTGGCTCACCTATCTTTTACTACGCTGCCTGTCATGAAATATGCGTCTCTTGTATATAAAATAAAGTATATTAACGACAGCCTGATAGATGATAGGAAGGGATGCGGAGTAGTGGAAGAAAAAAAAGTTACGTGGCTGGAGCTTTTTTATGATTTGTTGTTTGTGGCAGCCGTTGCGACTGCTACGCATGTTTTGCTTCACGTTGAACAAGGGTATATTCATGGAGAGTATTTGTTAAAGTTTGTACTGATCTTTATTCCGATATGGTGGGCGTGGACGGGACAAACGATGTTTATCAATCGATTTGGACAAGATTTTTTGCATCAGCGCATCTTTATGATTCTTCAAATGCTGTTTGTTCTTATCATGATCTCAAGCCTGTCCGTAGATTTTGATCAATATTACGTGTCTTTTTTGATTGGCTATATCGGGCTAAGAGCGTTAACCTCGATTCAATATCTTATTGTCCAAAAATTTGAACAGAGTGAGAGAAAAAAAGTTGCTGTGTTTTTAGGAACATGCTTTGGAATTGGGATTGTTATCTCGCTTCTGTCGCTCTTTTTTGATTCATGGGTCCGCTACGCCGTGTTATATACAGGAATTGCAGTGGACATGATTTTACCTATTTTAGGACATAAGCGACTGGCGAAATTACCGACCAACACGGCTCATTTGTTAGAACGCTTTGCGTTACTGACATTAATTTTGTTTGGAGAATCCGTTGTCAGCATTCTTGCTGTGATACAGCCACAAAAAGGGGACTGGAATACCATTTTATTTTCGGTTATTTCATTTGTCCTGATCATCGCCATGTGGTGGCAGTACTTTGAGAACGTAGAAAAGAAAGTGAACAAGTCTATTCAAAGAGCCGGACAAACGATTATTTACGGACACTTACTTATCCTCATGTCTCTAAGCATGATTGCAGCATCGATTAAGCTCATGTTTTTACATGAAGTTCAGTACACATTCAGCTTATATTTTGTATTCGGATCCGTGCTGCTTTACTTCATGGCAACCACTCTTGTTTTTCACCAGTATAGATTCGAAGAACATCGTTTGAAAGTGTATCATTTAGGCTTGTTTTTAGGGATTTTAGCTGTATTTTTTATTATTAACTTATTTTTAGTCGTCCCGGGCCCCCTCATCGTAGGAGAGTTAGCCATCTTTTTTATTGTCTACGCTAAGTTTACGACCACTTAACCAAATAAAGAACGACTATATAATGGAGGTAGCGAAATGGCAAAAATTAATGTAGGAACAGAAAATGAAGCACCTATTGAACTATACTATGAGGATCATGGGACAGGAAAGCCGGTTGTCTTAATTCACGGCTGGCCGCTAAGCGGACGATCTTGGGAATATCAAGTTCCAGCTCTTGTTGAGGCTGGATACAGAGTCATAACGTATGACCGCCGAGGATTCGGAAAGTCTTCTCAGCCATGGGACGGCTACGATTATGAAACATTCGCTGCTGATTTACATCAGCTGCTAGAACATTTGGATCTAACAAATGTGACACTAGTCGGGTTTTCAATGGGCGGCGGAGAAGTAGCTCGTTATATAGGAACTTACGGAACAGATAGAGTAGAAAAAGCTGTATTTGCAGGAGCTGTACCACCATTTCTTTATAAGTCAGAAGATCATCCTGAAGGAGCATTAGATGATGCAGGAATCCAAGAATTTGAAAACGGCGTAAAAAATGATCGCTTAGCTTTTCTTGATGATTTTACAAAAACATTTTTTGGGGTAGAAGACGGAAATGACTTAGTCAGCGAACCATTTCGACTTTACAACCGGGATATTGCAGCAGCCGCATCGCCTAAAGGGACACTAGACTGTATAGATGCTTTCAGCAAAACGGATTTCAGAGACGATCTAGCCAAGTTTACAATACCTACTCTTATTATTCACGGTGATGCAGACGAGATTGTTCCATTCGAATATAGCGGAAAGCGAACGTATGAAGCCATTTCTGGTTCCAAGTTAGCTTTAATAAAAGGCGGTCCACACGGCTTAAATGCAACGCATGCACACGAATTTAACGAAGCGCTGCTGTCATTTTTAAGAGACTAAGTATAAATGATTATTTTGTAAGTGAAAATCTGACGTATGAATAAGAAAAGCGAAAAGAAGTTGCCGGAGGGCGCTTCTTTTTTATCAGTTCATGCAATTAACAAAGGCATTCTGATCGCTCCAAGGATTCTTTAGGGTGACGCATCTGATTCTTAAGCATAAGATTACAAATAAAATCCCTAAATAGCTATAATAACTTTTACTTTATTTTTTCTGCTTACCATAATAATTAAAATGAGTGATAAAAACAAAGAGCAAACCTTTAATTAAAGGCTGCTCTTTGTTTTGTACGTCTTGTTTTGCTTCTCTAATTAGAACAAAATGTCTTAATAGTTAAGTGTGGTAATACAATGCTATTTACGTAATTCTTCTAATTCCGCAAGAAGGGTTTCAATCATTTCATCGCTTCTTCGAAGTTCTTGATTAAGCATATAAATCGTTTCCTCTTCCCAATTGAAAGGGTTACCATAAGAAGGGGTAATAGGAAGATCTTCATACACATCTCCATTTTCTTCACTGTGCTTTGTAAAATATATAGCAACTTCACACATTGGATGACCAAGAGCAATACGTTGGCGCAAGCTCACTTTTCCATAGCCAAATTTACGAGCTGCAATTCCTCCAAACACACTAGACGTCATCTTACATAAATGAGGAGCATCCTGTACGACGTCACCAAATGGACATTGGGTAGCGCTTACAACCACATGATCTGGATGAACGGAAATAATTTCAAAGTGACCTCCAATTGAATTTTTAAGGTCAATTATAACTTCTGCATATTCCTCTACCGTCCACTTTTCATGCTTATCGCTATAAAAGTCTTCCATCCACTCTCCAGTACGAATACCAATTTGTTTAATATATTCTTCAGCTACGGGGCCTACCGTTTTTTCATGAATCATTGCGTACTGTGTAATAAGTTTAGCCAAAAATACATGTCCGCTTAGCTGACCTTTTTTTAAAGCCATATTGTAAATCCCCCTTTTGTTTTGTAAAAGAGCAAAAATATCAATTCAATAAGCAGCACTTTTTCTATATATCTCTATTTCTTAATTATTACAGATTAACAAGATCGCGTGTTATGTTTTTTGAATTTAAAAATATTTATTTGTAAATACTGACTTCTTTTTAAAAAGAAAGAAGGAGATTAGCATAATGGGCCTTATAAGAAATAAAAATCCCTTAGAAGCTCATCGGTTTCTAAGAGATTTTAACTTCTCTTTCTAGATATAATTGCTTCAAAAGAAAAGATGATACAACTGACTAATCTGTTAAAAAGAATGTAATAAAAAGTTCAATATAGTGTTTTGCAGGTCCTCATGAAACTCCTTGCGATTAAAGTCTTCAGGATCCTGAGAAGGGAGGAAAGAAGGAGATTTCATAAAGTCGGGAAATGGGCTGAGAAATGAAAAATGCCCTCCATTTTCTACAACGATATGCTGAACTTTTTCCGGATCAGAAACACCATTTAATACAAATTCCCCGTGAAAAGAAGGAGTAATCGTATCCTTTTCGCCTGTAATCATTAAAATAGGTATATTCACGTCTTCAAGGGCTCCTTTTTCCCTAAACCATCCGGTGGCTGGCGCTAAAAGAATCAGTGATTGAACCCGCTTGTCATGATCAACAGATAAACAATAAGGCTTTTGATCAGGAGATTCAGAAGGAAAAGAAGTGGGAACTCCACCTGCTACAGCAAGAGCTGTATATCCTCCCATGGAATGCCCAATAAGAGAAATATTATTTGATTTAATGGATGGCGAAAAGGAACTTTCTTTTAAAAACCAATCGATTATAGTACGTATATGATTAGGCCGATTTTTTAGGTTATCTATTGTTCCAGATAGTGTATTATTCTCTCGATTATTAAACGGATGTTGAGGTACCCCTACAATAAAACCATTACGTGCTAAAAACTGGGCAATGGTTCGATAAACAAGAGGCGTGCTACCATCTCCATGAGAAATAATTACTAAAGGAAATGATCCATTTGAAAGCGGAGCATCTTGCGCAGCGCTTATCGTGTAAGGTCCCATCTTTTCAACTTGTTCTTCTTGGTATGTAGGATACATGATAAGTAAAGGAAAGCCATGTTCATTTCCATCATCTTCTATATCTACGAATTGACATCCGGCATAAAATGCCTGTCTTTCATGTTTTCTTATGTGCACTTATACTCCTCCTTGCTTTTAACAATCTTTATTATAACAAACTTATATATGAAATTTTTTTGAGTTAGCTCTCCTGAAAAAGAGTAATTAACCTTTATTTTAATTATTCCTCGGGCTGTTTTTGTATCGATAAAGCACATTATGATAACTAAATTTGTGCATGCACTTATATAATGAAGACACTGATATTTATTAAGGGGGAAATAAAATGCATTGTTTGGAACCGAAAGATTATTACAAGATAAACAACATATTAGAAGCGTCATTTAAGACTCCTACATTTGCTTTTTCTGTTGTTAATCATGTTATTCCAGGAGCTGTGTACGTAAATGATATTGTGAGGCCATTATCAGGATTTCTTAGAATAGGTGCAGGTGACTATTATGTATTTGGACAAGGAAATGACGTGGTATTTAATAACTTTCTCTATCGTTATTTTGTTGAGAACGTGTATGGTAAGGAGAAACGGTTTACGGTTTTTACTCCATCCACTGACTGGGAAACTGTTTTTGACGAAACTTTCAAAACGTATGTAAAGAAAATGACGCGTTCTAAGTATAGGTTTCTTCCTTCAAAAGTTCATTCTACGTACAGCCCGTCCCATCTCTATGAGTTAAAAGACTTTAACGCTGATTCTTTAAGAAAAAGTGAGAATTTCAATGAATCATATATAGTGGAGTACTGGGGATCAGAGAGTAATTTTCTGAAAAACGGATTAGGAGTTTGTCTTATCCATAAAGAAAAGATTATCGCTGAATGTGTGTCTATTTTTCATAGTGGAACAATAGCTGAAATTGATATTGTGACTAACCCTACCTATAGAGGACAAGGATTAGGAAAGATAGTGGGCCAGGCGTTTATAAATAAATGTTTAGAAAAAAACGTTATGCCTGCTTGGGATTGCGACAATAACAATAAAGCATCTAAAGCACTAGCCAATAAACTTGGGTTTTCGAATGAAGAGGATTACGCTTTATATGTATTAAAATGAACAGGGAATGAGACATAACGAAATCAATACAATCTACAGACGAACGAATGGAATGCATGAGCGAATCGCTTGTTACACTGCGGTTGATTTCCATGCAAGACGCAATATCTAATCTATTAAAATATCCTAAATTAATATTTAAGCAGGGGGAACTTATGATAGCACTTCATAGAATTTTAAAATTGCGTGATTTAGAAATTTTTCACGTAGAAAGAGAGGGAACTATTTTATCTTATGTAGTCATTGAAGACACGAGAAATCCATTTACAGAAGAAGATAAAAAACTAGATCCATTATGTTATATGGAGGAAGAAGATATTAACGCGATTTTAAATGTGTTTAGGATTTCATTAATTAATGATGAAAAATTAAATGAAGAAGATTCATTTTTTCTAAAATCGTTCTTTTCAGATTTTGTTAATAATACAAATTTAACAAATTTTATTATTACGGAATACATTCAAGAAGATTTGTATGATCATGACGTTAATATAAAATTTTTTAATAAAATTTTAAAGGATATAGGTTCAAATTATATTATCGAAGAATTTGATGAAATGAACTGGATTTACTTATCTCAAGATTAAAATATAACGATGTATACCATATAGAAAGCTAGTTTACATAAATACTTTTCTAAGAAGGCATATATTATAATTTAGAAGATACTAAGATTTTTGCAATCAATTTAATCCTTTAATATATTGTCCATGTGATCAAGGATTAAGGGGGAGAAAAATGAATATTACAGTAGTTGAACATAATCCAAATTGGAAGTACGAATATCTAAACGAAGAATACTCAATTAAGGAAATGCTTCAAAAAGAATTGGTAAATATTTTTCACATTGGAAGTACTTCTATTCAAAACTTAAAAGCAAAACCTATTATTGATATTCTATTGGTAGTTAATGACATTAGAAGGTTAGATAATTACTCAGACCAATTTGAGAAGCTCGGATATGAAGTAATGGGGGAGTTTGGAATCAAAAGAAGAAGGTATTACCGTAAAGGTGGGGATAATCGCACCCATCAAATTCACGCTTTTCAGTATGATAATATTCAAGAGATTGAAAGACACTTATCTTTTAGAGACTATCTTCGTCAAAATCAAATGATAAGCAATGAATATGGAGCATTAAAAGCTGAGTTAGCTCATAGATTTCCCAATGATATCGAGGGCTATAGTGATGGTAAGGATGCATTTGTTAAAAGAATCGAAAAAGAAGCGCTTAAATGGCATTGGCTTAATCGTTGAAATTAAAGAAAAAGAGTTAAACTAGTTAATATAATATTGTGTCTCAATACATTGTATACTCCATCAAAGTTAGTTACCATGATCATTCTTTCCCTAATTTATAAAAGAACGATCCCTTAATACACAGGGGGTCGTTCACTTTTTGACTCTCTCATTTATACACGACCTTATACATTGTTAAATTATCAACATTTCGATCACTCATGAAACTGGAAGACTTGCATGAAAAACACTCTTTTTTATAAATATGGTAGTATTTTATATCTCGTCTTATATCTACCCTGAAATTTTCTAACCTAATTTTTGTGTAGAAATGGGCTGCTGTAGCTAAATATTAAATAACTATTGAAATTTCATAACAAATTAATATTGATCATATTTTATAAAATTAAAAAGGTAAGCAAATCAATAGATACATAAGAGTATCCTTCTCGAATTATGCATAACTGGTCAATTTATATTTTTAAGTAAAATAGTGATATAAAGTACAATATGTACGTTATAACGTTCAAGGAGGGGTTAATATTTCGCATAAGAGAAGTACTGACTCTTTAATAAAACGAATATTTCTAACGTTAAAATGATTCCATTGTTAAAATGGATCCTTAATCAAATAAGCAAGTTATTTGATAAGAATGGAGACTGCACTATACATTAATAATAAAGCCATAACTATATTAAACTGGCTTTTATACTTTGAGAGAAATTTTTGAAAAACCGAACCAAATAAACTCCAACAGAAAGTACTTACAAAGCCCACAAAAGCTAGAAATAAAGAATACATTATTAAACTAAAATTCGAGTTGTGATATGGAAGAATAAAGGTTGCTATAGCCGTTATACCATACAGAATACCTTTTGGATTTATAAATTGTAAAAGCATCCCCATGAAAAAACTGTTATTCCTGTTTTCATCGTTATTTTTATCATCATCTTTACTCAAAATAATTTTTATAGCTAGATAGACCATATAGATTGCTCCTAAGACCGTCATGAAAAACTCAATCTTTGGGATGGAATTTTGGAGTAAAACATTAAAATAACTACATAACAACATTACTACGAGAAAGCCTGCACCTACTCCTAAACAAAATTTTGTAGTCTTTCTCAAACCGTATTTGTTAGCAAATAACATGGCCATAATATTGTTAGGACCAGGGGTAAAACTGGTCACAAAAATATATAGCAAAAATGATAATAATGGCATATTTGTACCTCCTCTAATATGTATATTATAATGTTCAAAAAGGACGATATAACGTCGTGCTTTTTATTTTACATTATGGTCGTTATATTGTATATAGTGATAGGAGTGTATTTATGGAGGAAATAAATCTTATTATCGCCAAAAACCTAAAAAATTTTAGAGAAAGTAAGAAATTAAGTCTCGAAAAAGTTGCAGAATTAACTGGGGTAAGCAAGACAATGATAGGGCAAATTGAAAGAGGAGAATCGAGTCCTACAATTACAACTATTTGGAAAATAGCTAATGGATTAAAAATTTCTTTTACTTCATTAATAAATAATCCTCAGCCAGACACCAAAGTCATTTCAAAAACCGACATTCAAATATTATCTGAAGACAACGGAAAATATCAAGTCTACCCTTATTTTCCCTTCGAGGATGATAGACGCTTTGAAGTTTATTCTGTAGAAATAGAAGAAGGTGGATCTCTAGACGCTGATTCGCATAGGGAAGGGACTGAAGAGTTCATAACTGTCTTTGAAGGTGAACTCACTATAAGTGTAAATAGCAATGAATATACGATAAAGAGTGGGAATGCTATTAGGTTCAAAGCTGATAGAGCTCATTCTTATTATAATCGCGGAAAAACATTAGCTAAATTAAGTATGATCATATATTATCCAGTTTAAATAGCGTTCTTCAAGAACGCTATTTTATTTTTGTATTAAACCGGTACAACTAATGAAAGATTTAATGGCCAACCAATAAAGCATTGAATCGTTAGATACTATGTAGAGCGGTTAACCAGTAGCGGCATAGAAAGTGGAAAGACTACTTCCTATGATTCTTAGACTTTTGTATTATATAGGTTTTTATGTTAGGTTATGGATATCCTTCTGTTGTGTTAGAAAGGAGTGAATTCATATCTTAAAAATAGCAATTGCTTCAATCATTGCAGGCGTTTTGTTTAGTCTTTGTACAAAATTAGTGATGTATACAAGATGGTCCAAGCTGTTTGTAAAGGCTAATGAAGATACTCATAGGCCACTTAACTTTGCTCTTCTGGGGGCTTTATTTACCGTTATTATGTTCATTATGTTTTTAATTGTAAAACCTTTTACATAGGAATAACGTTATAGCTGGAGTTATCAATTATTAATCTTTCATATTTAGGAATAGGTTTTGTAGCTATTTTGCTATCTGCATTTTTGGTGAAGATGTTTGTTGCCAATGATACGCTATCTACCATTTTTTCAGTTTTGATTGCTGCTGTAGGAGCGTCAGCTATTTCTCACTTTCGCAGAAAATATAAGGAAAAGTGAATTTAAACAGGGGCTACAGTTAGTGTGGGACTTAAAGCAACAATGCTTCATTTCATGTGACAGACTGGCAAAGAAATAGAAAAAGCTCCCTTTCATAAGGGAGCTTTAAGAGATTTTACTTAATCCATTGAAATTCTTTTAAAGGCCAATAAGCTAATTTGGCTTTTCCTACGATTTTGTCTACGGAGATTGTTCCTACTTTAGGTGATCTGCTATCTAAGCTGTACATTCTATTATCTCCCATGACAAATAATTGACCCTTTGGAACGGTTTTGCTGCCTGTATAATCTTCAAGTTTAAAATCCTCAGTTAATGGGCCTGTTCCTATTTCTTTTTTATATTGGTCTAGATAAGGCTCTTCATATTTTTTACCGTTTATATATAGCGTGTCATTGCGATATTCTATATGATCACCAGGTAAACCGATTACTCTTTTAATATAGTCTTTTTCCTTTGTAGCATGAAAAACGATAATATCAAATCTTCTTATATTATTTACTTTATTTTTACCTACTTCATTAAGAATAATATGTTCACTGTCTTTTAAAGTCGGCATCATCGATTCACCGTCTACTATTATAGGTGTAAATAGGTACTCTCTTACCACAAAAGCCAGAATACAGGCAATAATAATGGATTTAATCCACGAAAAAATCTCTTTCTGTTTCAATTGAAAACTCCTCTACAACCGTAATACATGTTTAAAAGTATAACACAATATATAGAAATAAACCTTTAATTTAACAATTGAAGGTTATATATGCTAGAGCATTTACAACGGAAAAGAAGTAATTAATTCTGAGTATATTCGAAACTATAATTATGCATATACAGGAGAATTGGTATTTAGTAAAAAATCCTTACTTATGGGTGACGGTGGAGTAGGAGTTAGACGACTAGAAGACTCTAAAGATAAGGATACAATAAAAAGAGGTTATAATGCTGCTATCGTTCGTACTCGGATAAGTATGAATGAACCCTTATAAAGAGCAACTTCGTCATTGACAAACGAGGCTGCTCTTTATTTTTTTGATACTTGTCATACAAATTTCACTTTTTATCTTCACATGCAGAAAAGTTTGTGATACAATTCACATGTGAAGATATCCATAAGGATCTAACACACTCTTGAATGTAAAGTAGAAAAAGCTATTTCACTCCGATGCCAATACGATTGAAATAGCTTTTTTTGCGTTCAGATTATAGATGCGACAAAATTGTTAGCATAATAAGGGAAGTTTATTTCTCGATTCTAACTAATGTTTTTTCAGGCATTTTAATAGCATCTATATCAAAATAATTGATGTTTAACGTTAGTTCTCCTTCTCGCTCTTCAGCTTCTTCTCCTATCCAACAACTATACAATTCAAAAAAATCTCCTGATTTAAGATAGTGATCCATCAATTGACACAGTGCAAGTAGTTTCTCTTTTGATTCTTTCAGTCTGCTTTTATTCATATATTCCGTAATTTCAATTCCCCAGTCACTTGACACTTCATAAACATAAGAAGTAGTAAAATGATGTTTCTTTATGTTTAATCGATGCATTTCATCTGAAAAGCAACTTCCAATAGTAACTATATCATCCAGTTCGTCATTAATAGGTAATTCTACATTCGAACCTATATAGGTGGCTAAACTCATTTGTATTCACTCCTTTTTCCATCTGAATAATCTATTACATTTCATAGAATTAACCTAATGAAAACTTACATCGTATGATCAAAAAGGTTTTTCCTTAAATTTTATTATAGATGATCAGGTTTTATTCGAGCTTGACTATTATTCTATTTAATATAAAGGGTAAAATTCTAATTTTTATAAAAAGAAAATTAAGAAAAACGTAAGATTTAAGTAAGAGAAAAGAAAATTTCATTTTATACAATAACAATATAAATTGAAAAGGGGAAAATAGCAGTATTTTTTCAGGTATCTACGACTTGTTTGACGAGATTGAAATGTATAGTATACCTGTTGACAAAGAAGATGGATTTTGGGCGTTCTATAAAACTTCCCCACAGGAAATATAGGAAGGTGAAACAAAAGCCATTGTAGAATGGTTTGTAGAGTGTCGAAATAAGGCAGACGGAAAAGGTAGTACGTTAGCTACCTATTTTAGTTTTCATGATTATGATACATGCTATGATTTGCAAAATGATAAGTGGATTACGGATGGAGATAAATGGGAGGGTTAAACTCTAGCATTTGTTCACTCTTATGTATGGTCATTTAATAAGAGATAGAGCAGCAAGGAATAGATCTTGATGATATGCTTTATACAGAGATGAGGCACCAGCTTTTTCATATGAGAAGGCTGCCAATAACAATTATAAAAAGGAGAGACTTAAATGAAATTTGATGTAGCTGAATTAGTTGAAGCAAAGCGTCAAATCGATTCAACTTTACATAAACTCAGACAGACAGTAAAAACGTTTGAAGCTAAAGAAAATGCTGGTAGATATAAATCTCAAATTACTTTAGCTAAAAGACGGATACAAGCATTTGAGCTTTCAGTGGCTCTTATTGAAAGAGAAATAAATGAGGCTGAGAAAAAAATCTAGGTATCAGCTTTTACAAAGTGTGTATTCAACGACGTTATTTACTTTATGAATTACAAAACGTCGGAAAATGCTATATCGCGGTAAAAGCATTTTAATTCATCTTCAAATAAAAAAATTTCAGTTTGAAAAAAATTATCTGAAGGCAACTAGCAATAACGTAGAATTATTGTTCCTCCTAGAAGATACACTTTATATGTTAAAATTCGGTGATTTTAGACTCTATATATGAATTTATTTGAGCCTTAAGAATCACAATGAAATTCCTGGTTTTTGAATAATTCTAGTATGTTATTTTCAAATTACTAGAAATACAATTCAAGCTTTTGAATATCTGGTAGGATAATACATATAAAGTATTTTTTAGGGTTGGGGGATTTTATAGATATGCAATTTGCAAAGAAAATTAAACTTTCCATATGTACGACTTTAACAGCTGGTGTATTACTTACGTCTACTGCTGTGGGAACGCCGGTAAGCGTAAATGCAGCAGAAAGTCAGGAACTTTCTACAGCAGAACAACAAGAACTTAATACTATATTAGAGCATTTAGAGTTCAGTAAAGAAGATAATCAAATAACCATTGTTAATGAAGAGGAATTAAAAAATGATCTTAATGATTCTGATGCTTATAACCAGTTAGAAGGTTCAGTTGAACAACTTAATAATATTCTAAAGTATGTAAAATTCGACGAAGATAAGAATCAAGTAATCATTGAAAATAAAGAGAGAGTAAAAGATAACCTTGATTCTCCTTCATACAATCAACTAACAGCTACAGTAGAACAATTCAACGAAATTATTGATAGCCCAGAAGGTAAAGAACTAAAAGAACAAATTTTTAAAGAACTTGGCGCAAGTAAAACGTCTTCTGGTACAGTTTCAATTCAAGGAATTAGTGGCTGTGGAGCAGCTTCGATTGCTGGATTTGCTCATACTGCTGCTTTCAGTGGCCTAATGACTGTTGCTGGGGTAAGTGGACCTGCAGGATGGGCTATTGGCACCGGAGTTGGTGCTGTATGGTTAGGTGCTAGTGCTGCTGCTGGTTGTTTATCATAATAAGGTGGTGATATAACATGAGTCCTGATAACACTTTCAAAGATTTTTTAGGCGGTAAAATAGACTTGTTCTCAAGAGGATCTTTTCAAATGTTTACTTTTTTGATTTTATTCTCTCCACTATTTACGCATATGTTTAAAGAAAACGTTTTGCTTTATGTAATGTTTGCTTTACTAATTACAATCAACAATTTAGGAGTAGAATTCTTCTCAATTAAGAAGAGAGGTCCAGAACCTAAAAAATATATTTTGCTTTTTCTAAGTATTAGTTTGCCTGTTGATATTTTATTACTATGCTTATTCTACATTTTAGGCTAACTGTTTTAAAAAGTTCTCTATTATCTTGATAGAGGACTTTTTTCATTTAGGGAGGGACGTTATGAATTGGTTTTTGAAATTAAATTTCTCAAGTATACTATATGCTGTTTTGATTTTTATTAATATCAAACTAATTTTCAATATTTATCTTATTAGTAGAATAATAAAAATTGATGTAGCAGTAGCACGAAAAATTGGAGTTGTAGTTATGTTGATTTTGATTATCGTATTTAGTTTCATTTATTATTTACTTAATCGTCAATACTTAAAAGATAGTAAACTAAATTATTTTGGGACTGTATTATGGATTCCATACTTTGTAATTATGCTTATCTTATTTAATAAGCTTTTCCCAAAATAAAAAACATAAATAATTTTGAAAATATTTTAAAAAATAGTTGAAATGCCCAGTACTAAGTATTACAATCTACATATACTAAGTATTACTTAATAGCTTAATTTTTAAAAGTTATTAAGTGAAAATTGGCTTGGTACTAAGTGATACAGAATATAAGTCAGACGATATAGAGGAGGTTCTGAAGATCGAAAATTTAACTGAAATGCTGAAGGGTTCGCTGGAAGGCTGTGTGTTAGAAATTATCAGCCGGCATGAAACCTATGGCTATGAGATTACACGCCGTCTGAACGAGCTTGGATTTATCGAGGTCGTGGAAGGGACGGTCTACACTATTCTCGTACGATTAGAAAAGAAAAAACTTGTGAATATAGAAAAAAAACCATCAGATATGGGCCCACCCCGCAAATTTTATTCGCTTAATGAGGCAGGCTACAAGGAGCTTGAGCTGTTTTGGAAAAGGTGGGATTTTGTATCATCAAAAATCAACGTCTTGAAGTCAAACTAACTTCATAAGATAGACCGTCGGATAGTTTTAAAGCATCTTATGAAGTTTTATAAAAAGGAGGAAAAATGACATGCTGGAAATATTTAAAAAAATGATTGGTGATAAAAAAGAGTATAAAATGATGATGGCACGGGTTGAAGCCTTGCCAGAGGACTATCAGTTTGTATTTAAAAAAATTCAAAACTACATGTGGAATTTCTCATCGGGCAATGGAATGGATATGCTACACATACAGTATGAATTAATTGATTTATTCGAAGCAGGTGCTGCAGAAGGTAGACAGGTGCTCGAAATTACGGGAGACGATGTGGCTTCCTTTGCTGACGAATTAGTGGCAAATGCTAAAACTTATATGGTTAAGTATCGTGAAGATTTGAATCAGAGTATTAAGGAACGATTAGGAAAAAATAAATTTAATCAATAACATCGACTGAATAGCTAGTTACTTTCGCTATTCGGTCATTTTTTAAACTCGGTACTAAGTAATACAGAATATAAGTCAGACTTAATAGTAGAGTATAAAAAAACTAGCTCTACGAGACGCTCAGCTTAGTTACATCATGACAGTTCTAGCGAGCAGACTTGTGGAGCTTTTTAAAAGGAGGAAAAACGCATGAGAAATACAGCTATTTTTGTAAAAGAGTTAAAAAAGTCTTTTAAAGACAAAGAAGTTTTAAAAGGGGTGAATATTGAGGTGCAGCGCGGTGAAATTTTTGCACTGCTGGGTTCAAATGGAGCAGGCAAGACGACGACAGTTAACATTCTTTCAACACTGATGAAGGCTGATAGCGGCGAAGTAAGTATTTGCGAATTTGACGTCCAACGTCAACCGGCTGACGTCCGCCAGAACATCAGCCTAACGGGGCAGTTCGCAGCGTTAGACGGCATGCTTACTGGGAAGGAAAACCTGATCATGATCGCCAAATTGCGAGGGGTATCTAATCCTAATGAAGTAGCTGACAATCTTCTTGCAAGATTCAGCTTGACCGATGCAGCCAATCGCCGGGCGGATCAATATTCCGGTGGAATGAAGCGCCGACTTGATATAGCTATGAGTCTGATTGGCAGGCCAGCCGTTATTTTTCTCGACGAACCGACGACCGGACTTGATCCGGAAGCCAGGATTGAAGTCTGGAACACCATCAAAGAGCTTGCTGGCGATGGTACGACCATCTTGCTCACGACTCAGTACCTGGAGGAAGCTGAACAACTGGCAGATCGGATAGCCATCCTACATGGCGGAAAAATCATCAAAACCGGTACCCTTACCGAACTTAAAGAGATGTTCCCGCCAGCAAAAGTGGAATACATTGAGAAACAGCCAACATTGGAGGAAATCTTCC
This sequence comes from Priestia sp. JV24, assembly GCF_025910025.1. Lineage (NCBI taxonomy): Bacteria > Bacillati > Bacillota > Bacilli > Caryophanales > Bacillaceae > Priestia > Priestia sp. JV24. The sequence goes on along the minus strand of NZ_JAPCIN010000022.1, from coordinate 28,726 downwards.
TCGTAATCATCGGCAAAAAGGAGGAAATATAAATGAAAAACAATACAGGTGTATTACTAGGACGTTTGATGCGAAATATTATGCGCAGCCCGGATACGATCATTACGGTGGCAATTACGCCAATTATGATGATGCTACTGTTTGTCTACGTGTTTGGTGGCGCTATAAATACAGGAACAGCCAATTACGTCAATTATTTATTGCCGGGAATCCTGCTGATGGCTATCGCATCCGGAGTCGCTTACACTTCCGTGCGGCTATTTAATGATGTGAAAAGTGGACTGATGGCCCGTTTCATTACTATGCCTATCAAACGTTCTTCGGTATTATGGGCTCATGTGTTGACATCTTTTGTTTCCAATGCGCTTACTATCGTAGTAGTTATCCTCATCGCGCTCTTGATGGGTTTCCGCTCCAGCGCTGATATCCTAGATTGGTTTGCGGTAGCCGGGATACTCGGGCTGTTTACGCTAGCCCTGACATGGTTGGCCATTATTCCAGGATTGACAGCAAAATCTATGGAAGGAGCCACAGGCTACTCGTACCCGCTAATCTTCCTGCCTTTTATTAGTTCCGCCTTTGTTCCCACTGAAACGATGCCTAAAGCTGTTCGTGCATTCGCTGAGAACCAGCCCGTGACTTCAATCGTGAATACAATTCGTGCACTCTTGTATGAAGGATCAGTTGGCAACGATATCTGGAGTGCCCTCGCCTGGTGCCTAGGTATCATGGTCATCGCTTACTTTTTAGCTAGTAAAGGATTCAAACGCAAATTAGGGTGAATTTTATAAACTGAGCAAGCTACCCAAGGTATATGGAATCATCTAAATTTTAATGTGAAGTATTGATAGCATAAAATAGGGTTACTTCTAGTTATCGTAATGTGAATTATCCGTAGAAATAAAGAAGACCTTGAACAAGGTCTTCTTTTATTCATCATCTTCCCATTCATTTTGTTGTTTTTTCTTAAATGGTACGCATAGTTCATGGCTATAAGACCGCATACAAAAATAATGCCTCCAAATAATACTCCATTACTCCAATTAAATCCTGAAGTCACAGATGTTAAATAGGCAGTAATTGAACCGATTACTAACAGGACGAATAAACTCAGCAAAAAAGAGCGAAAAGGTCTTTTTATTTCTTTTTCCTGTTCTACGCTAATACTTAGAGATAAATAGCCGTATACAACGCTAGATAGAATGAACAAAACCCATAGTGAATTTGCCTTCATCTTTTCTAATCCACCTTTTAAGAAATCATGACCAAGAATAAGTAAAACTCCAAGTGTTTGAATAATATATGCAATTTTAATATGCTGCAAATTTAAAAAGGTGAACCTCTGATCAACTATCTTTTTCATTCAAAATCACTCCTTGTCTATCCAAAATAATTCGTCCAATGTTTCTTTAACGACATAGAAAATTCTTCATGTTAACCCATTCCAGGTCATAATTAATATTATTAAAGCTGCTTTGGAAGAAGTGAAAAAATAAGTTAGGTTAATATAATACCTGTTTCAGCAATTAAAACGGCTTTTAGATCAATAAATCTAGTTTTTCATTTTCTGTCATAAATATTTTTGTTGGATTTATAAAAATATTTTGAATTAATGATCTGTCTATGATAATATTTAAATCAGTAAATCATATATAAAATTTAAAATCACATATGTGATTTAGAGAGGATTTCTTTATGTCGGTAAAATCAGCAGAACGTGTATTAAGGGTATTTGAATTGATTGCTCAACATCCCGAGGGGTTAACAGTAAAAGAAGTTAGCGATTTACTTTCGCTTCCGCAAAGCAGTACGTTTAATCTTGTGGGAACACTTCATAATGAAGGGTATTTAAATCAGGACTCATTAAAGAAGTACAAGCTAGGGCCAAAGCTAATTCAAATTGGAGCAGCGGCTATGGAATCGTTGGATATTTCTTCAGAAGGAAAACCGTATTTAAAGAAGCTGATGGAGGATGTTCAAGAAACTGTGTTTATGGCCTTGCTGTCGGATGGAGAGTTGGTCTATGTTGTTAAGATTGATAATAATCGCTCTATTAGAACAACAGCTCAGCCTGGTAACCGAAAGCCGCTCTATTGTACTGGATTAGGAAAAACCTTTTTAGCTTTTCTTCCTAAAGATCAGCGAGAACAGCTGCTTGAACATACGGAGCTGCTACCTATTACGGATTATACAATTACAGATAAAAAAGTTCTTAATGACAATCTAGACTCTTTTATCCAAATGGGCTATGCAATTGATGATGAAGAAAATGAGGAAGGGTTGTTTTGCCTTGCTGCACCTGTATTTGGAGCAAAGGGAAGCATTCAAGCTGCTATTAGTGTAGCTGGTCCTAAGGAAAGAATGCTGAAGCATAAGGAGTTTATTGTAGAAAGGCTGCTTCAAACAGCAACTAACATATCTTTTATTGCTGGATATGAAGAGGCGAAGAGATAAATGAAAAGAGGGGTAAAATGGATGTGATAAGCATGGGGGAAACAATGATTCTGTTTACCCCACACTCGAATGGAAAGATGCGATACGCTAAAGATTTTTCTTCGAAAATTGCAGGGGCAGAAAGCAATACGTTAATTGCCCTGTCAAAACTCGGTTATCAAACGGGATGGGTTAGCCGATTAGGAAAAGATGAGTTAGGAGAGCGAATTCTTTCAAGTATAAAAGGAGAAGGAATAGATGTAAGACATGTGATATTTGATGATCATGCTCCTACAGGTCTTTTTTTAAAGCAAAAAACAAATGAAATGAACAGTAAAGTGTTTTATTACAGACAAGGTTCAGCAGCAAGCTTTATGAATCCACATGATATGAATGAAGAGTACATCTCTTCTGCCAAATACTTATACGTGACAGGGATTACACCTGCACTAAGCGATTCCTGCCACGAAGCTGTATTTCAAGCGATGAAAGCAGCTAAAAAAAATGGTGTAAAAATAGTGTTTGATCCGAATTTACGCAAGACGCTTTGGGATGAAGAAACTGCGCGTCAAACACTCATTAAAATGGCTACATATGCAGATGTTATTTTACCAGGAGTGAATGAAGGTCAGTTTTTATTTGAGAAAGATAACCCTGAAGACATTGCATCAGCGCTTCATCAATTAGGTGCAGAGCTAGTCGTTATTAAGCTAGGCGAGGAGGGAGCTTATTATTCAACTGAAAATGAATCCGCTTACGTAGAAGGCTTTAAAGTTGCTAGAGTGATAGATCCAGTAGGAGCTGGCGATGGGTTCGCCGCTGGGATACTATCGGGACTAATAGATAATTCTTCTTTGATAGAAACAGTTAGAAGAGGGTGCGCTATAGGAGCTATGGTCGTAACCGTAGAGGGTGATATTGAAGGCTTGCCTGATAAGAAAGAGCTTTACGAATTTATGAATGCGATTACAAGAGAAGACGTTATACGATAAAAGAAAGGGGCTTACCCATGACGGATAGTTTATCACATTTATTAGAGCATAAAATCGTTGCGATTATTAGAGGAGCCAAACCGCAGGATGTAGTGAAAATTGCCTCTGCGCTGAATGACGGCGGTGTAAAAAATATAGAGATTACTCTCAATTCGCCGGACGCACTTTCAGCCATTAAAGAGGTTTCTACAGAGCTTGGTGATCAAGTGCTAGTAGGAGCGGGTACAGTGCTTGACCCTGAAACAGCACGGTCAGCTATTTTAGCAGGTGCAAAATTTATCCTTTCTCCAACTGTTAACACGGAAACGATTAAACTAACAAAAAGATACGGTGCGGTTAGTATCCCTGGTGCTTTTTCACCTACTGAAATCCTAACGGCATTTGAAAATGGGGGAGATATTATCAAAGTATTTCCTGCTAGGCTGGGGGCTAGCTATATTAAAGATATTCGAGGGCCGCTTCCTCATATTCCACTTCTTCCAACAGGAGGAGTGAGCTTAGACAATATTCAAGAATTTGAAGAAGCAGGTGCTGTAGGGTTTGGGATTGGAAGTTCTTTAGTAGATACAAATCGTGAAATTACTCATGCATACCTGCAGGAGCTAACACAAAAGGCTAAAGCATACGTAGCCGCAGTGAATGGTATAACGAAAGGGGAAAAATTACATGAAAATTACTAATTATGAATTGTTTCAAGTGCCGCCACGCTGGTTATTTTTAAAAATAGAAACGGACGAAGGAATTGTTGGGTGGGGAGAACCAGTTATTGAAGGAAGAGCCTCTACCGTTAAAGCTGCAGTAGACGAGCTAATGGAGTATCTTATTGGCAAAGATCCGTTAAATATTGAAGACCATTGGAACGTTATGTACCGAGGTGGTTTCTATCGAGGTGGACCTATTTTAATGAGTGCCATATCCGGGATTGACCAAGCTTTGTGGGACATAAAAGGAAAATATTACGATGCTCCTGTACATCAACTATTAGGCGGAAAAGCAAGAGAATCCATTAAAGTGTATTCGTGGATTGGAGGAGACCGGCCTTCAGATGTAGGCGAAGCAGCCAGAGAAGTTGTCTCACAAGGATTTACAGCAGTAAAAATGAATGGAACAGAAGAGCTTCAATACGTGGATTCATATGAAAAAATTGATCAAGTAGTAGAACGTATCGCTGCTGTCAGAGAAGCAGTGGGGCCTTATGTAGGAATAGGTATTGATTTTCACGGACGAGTACATAAGCCAATGGCAAAAATTTTAGCTAAAGAACTAGAGGTCTATCGTCCAATGTTTATCGAGGAGCCGGTTTTGCCCGAAAACAATGAGGCATTAAGAGAAATTGCCAACCATGTATCCATTCCTATTGCGACAGGAGAAAGAATGTTTTCAAAATGGGAGTTTAAAAAGCTCTTAACAGACGGCTACGTTGATATTATTCAGCCTGATTTATCACATGCAGGAGGAATTACAGAATGTAAGAAAATTATTTCAATGGCTGAAGCCTTTGATGTAGCAGCTGCGCCTCATTGCCCGTTAGGACCTATTGCATTAGCCGCTTGTCTTCAAGTAGATGCAACGTGCCACAACGCATTTATTCAAGAGCAAAGTTTAGGCATTCACTATAACCAAGGCAGTGATTTACTAGATTATATTGTTGATAACCACGTATTTAAATATGAAGAAGGATTCGTAAAGATTCCTGACGGACCTGGCTTAGGTATTGAAATTAATGAAGACCATGTTAGAAAAATGGCTGATATCGGTCATAATTGGCGTAATCCAGTATGGCGTCATAAAGATGGTTCTGTAGCAGAATGGTAATGGGGAAACCATTTTAGCAGGAAAGGTCTGATTGATAAATAACGGTCAGTCAGATCTTCTTTTTAAACTAGTCATATACAGGGGGGATAAGGGAATGAAGGGGTATAGCGAAAAGCCGACTCGCGTTAGATTTCGTGTTTTAGCATTTATTTTCGTAAGCGTTGTCATCAACTATATGGATCGAAGTAATATTTCTGTAGCCGCCACAGCCATGTCCAAGGATTTAAAGCTATCATCAGTAGAACTGGGCCTTATATTTTCAGCCTTTGGATGGGCTTATGCCGCTTTACAAATACCAGGAGGGGTAATGGCTGACCGTTTTGGTGCTCGTGTTACGTATGCCGTTAGTCTAATTACCTGGTCTATTGTTACGCTGCTGCAAGGATTTACTAAGGGATTTGTGAGTCTTTTTGGTCTGCGTTTAGCCACAGGAGCATTCGAAGCACCGGCTTTTCCTACCAATAATAAAGTAGTTACCAGCTGGTTTCCAAATCAGGAAAGAGCATCAGCTATTGCTTTTTATACTTCAGGACAGTTTGCAGGGCTAGCATTTTTAACACCTACATTGGTGACCATTCAGCACTTTTTAGGCTGGAGAGGTCTGTTTATTACTACCGGAATTATCGGTATAGCATGGGGCATTATATGGTACATTTTTTACCGTGATCCTTCTCAGCATAGCAAAGTAAATAAAGCAGAGCTACAGCATATCGAAGAAGGTGGAGGCTTAGTTAAAGCTGCGGATAAGAAAGGAGAAAGAGCAAAATTTGAATGGGGAAATCTTAAAGAAGCTTTTTCTCACCGGAAGCTATGGGGCATCTATTTAGGTCAGTTTGCCGTAAACTCTACTTTATGGTTCTTCCTTACCTGGTTTCCAACATACCTTGTGGAATATAGAGGGTTAGATTTCTTAAAATCAGGCTTCCTAGCATCTGCTCCGTTTTTAGCAGCGTTTGTAGGGGTATTATTATCAGGCTTTGTATCTGACGCCTTAGTGAAAAAAGGAGTATCACTAGGGATTGCAAGAAAAACACCGATTATCGTAGGGCTGCTTTTATCAACTTCAATTATCGGAGCCAATTATGTAAATAGCACATCTCTCATTATCATGTTTATGGCTATTGCGTTTTTTGGAAATGGCCTGGCTTCTATTACATGGGTGTTTGTTTCAACCTTAGCGCCTAAACATTTAGTCGGTTTAACGGGTGGAGTGTTTAACTTTATCGGAGGTTTAGCTTCTATTATTGTTCCAATTGTTATTGGTTTCTTAGCAAAAGGAGGAAACTTTGCCCCAGCGCTAGTATTCATAGCGGCATTGGCTCTTCTAGGAGCACTTTCTTATATCTTCCTTGTAGGAAAAGTAGAAAGAATTAAAGTGGTTAAAGATGAAAAATTGAATCGAGATATTGTGTAAGAAACTATCAAGAGCGATTTACATTTAGTAAAGATTGACGAATAAGCAAATCAAAGACCGTCCACAATTTCTAAAATTATGGACGGTCTTTTTTATAGATTGCTTCGTAAGCTACATATATGACGAATAGGGCTATAAAAGTAATGCCTATTTCTATAAACGATCCGCAGATTATCCCTTCAACGCATATTTGGCCATTATAAAAAGATATACCCATACTTAACACCCTTATATATAGCGGTGTTAAAGTATATGTTTAAGTAGTCTTTTCTAATTACCATAAAACCAATTATCGGGAATAATACAAAATTAGCTACTGTTATAATCTTTTTAGTAAGTAAATAAGAAGGATGCTGTAACCCAGTTGGTTCATAAAACTCTTCACGTGGTTACCATAATGTCCTATATAGGAACCAAAAAAGCCATGAATATGTAGATTCATGGCCAAGACTTTAACAACTTCCTCCCTTGTAAAAGGGGGAAATAAAAAAATTATGATCTGTCATAATGAATTGATGTAATTGCTGCAGAGTAGTATCCAAAGTAGAAGATAAAGAATCAGCAGCATATGCACAAACTGAAACTATACCCTCCTCCTCAACAAAATTATCGGCAGTTGATTCAAATTCTTCTAGTAAAAGAATATCTGGTTTCTCTGAAGCCCATTCTACGTGAGCCCATGTTCTTATCATCGTATTTTTCATTTTCAATATAGACAAATCTTCTTGAAAATGAGTAAGAATAGTTTTTGTGTGAAAATCACCATTTGCCAAGTAATAATCAAAATTATTAACTAAACGAATAGATTCTTTTTGTTTATGATTAAACTTTTTATCAATAGTAGCTTTTATTAGGGGAAGTGCTCTCATATTCTCAATTATCAATATACATTGTTTACTCTCTAATCCATTCTTAATAAAACGCATTAAATTATTTATGTAAAATTGTTTATCTTCAAAACGGTAAAAGACATGACCTTTATCAAATTTTTTAGAACTAGATATAGAGTTAATTGTTTTCATAGTTCACCTCAGAGTGGTTTTAGTAAAATTTCTAAAAAATCTACAGAGTAATAAGGTATTCTTATTTGTGTGAATTTTACATATTCCGACGTTAAATGTCCTTTAATATATTGAGTAAACTATTCAAGCAGCCATAAGGCATCAGCTTAATGTCTATATTTTAATATACAGAAAAACTACTGGATTAGTAGTTTTCTGTTTTATGATGTGTATAACATACAAGATTTCTATTTATTGGATTAATCATATCCCAGAAGGCGAATTCGGCTTTGATTTTTTTAATCCTTTGTAACAAATTGTTTAATAAATTATGAAGATTAGAGTAGAGAACTTTATACTGAGAAATTTACAAAAAAATAAGTGTTTTGACACGTGGTGGTATAATTAGTATAAAAACTGAATAATAGCCTCAACAGGATTTTCGGAGGAGACCATGAAAGGTGCAATAGGATTTTTAGGGGATAAAATCTTAGAATATAGATTTGAAATCGCTAATGAAGTACATGAAAATAGAATAGATGGTATTACAGAAGAATAAAAGAAACAATTGTCTCCTCTTGAAGTGGAACTTATTAATATCCGAGCTCACTTTATAATTCTATTTGGTGAAGTTCTTAGGGATTACTTAAATGAAGAAAGAGCACTTCAAAAATTTACCCAATGGGGAAAAGAAACAGAGGAAATGTTTTGCAATTTGAAGGTGTCATTGGATGAAGCATTAAAAGATACAAAAGATTATCGCACTTTCTTATGGAAGATATTGAAGGAAGTAATAAAGGAAAATAATCTATCAATAGATACGGTATTTGAAGTCGGCGGAATTATTGATCCTTTGCTAGATCATGCTGCTTATTCCTTTAGTTTAAGTTATGTGCATTTCTATCAATTAACCCTTGAACGTGCGCAAAGCCGCCTTTCTTGAATTATCGGTTCTAGTTGTCCCTTTAGCTAAAAGAATGACTATTTTTAGTTTGCCTCTCATTGGAAATATAGATACGGAAAGAGCCAATTATCCAATGGAGGAAGCGTTGAAATCAGCGAACAGACTACAGTTTCAACGTTTAATAGTAGATTTATAGAGTGTTTATATTATAGATACCATGGTAGCAGATGGGATTTTCAAAGTGATAGACGCGTTAAAGCTTCTAGGTGTAGAAACAGTCTTAACAGGAATTCGTCTGGAAGTTGCACAGACTATTGTAAGTATTGCTATTGATTTCAATAATTTGACTATAAAATCAAGTTTACAAAAGGCGACAGAAAATCTCCTTATTCGTTTTTAAAACAATAAATAGGAAAGCAAGAAATAAAACGACTGCCTAAATGCATTCATGAATAAGAAAATGAGGGAGTGACAATTATTGAAAGGGATTATAGGCGTTGCTAAGTACTTAGATGATAATGCAGAAATGTTAGCAAATGAAATTGTGCAAGAAATTTCTCAGAAACCTAATTTTGAGGCTTTACAAGAGGAACTTGAACAAGCAATTATCGTCTATACTGAATTTATTAAGTTTTTAGGAAAGAGTCTCTTTAGTAGTGAAAACAACGTACCTGAAGGGCTTGTTGAATGGAGTAAGACCAATGGTAAGCGTACAGCATCTCAAGGGGAGAGAGTCTCTATTATTATTGCACGCTATCCTCCTACGCGCCTAGTCTTTATCGATTACCTTACTAAAATAAGTATAGAGCATGGACTTTCTTCAGAAGAATTGGTATTTATTAATAAACGATTTAACTATTTGCTCGATATAAGTATTAATGAAACCATTATAATATTTGAACAAGTGAAAGATAAAATTATTCAAAAGACGCAACAAGAAGTATTGAAATTATCTGTTCCTGTGGTCCCCATTCAAGATAAAACTGCCGTTCTCCCATTAATTGGATCTATTGATTCAGAAAGAGCGGAATATATCTTGAATAATGTTATCTTGAAAATTCTTGAAATGAGGGTAGAGTATCTAATTGTTGATTTCTCAGGTATCTTAACTATAGACGCTATAGCTGAACGTTACCTCTTTGATATTTACAGTGTTCTCCGCTTACAAGGTATTGAGGTGATGATGACTGGTATAGGACCTGAATTGGCCCAAACCATTGTTAGAAATGGAATTGATTTCTCATCTATTAAAACCTATGCAACGGTTAAACAAGCGATAGAAACTCAAAAAAGCTAGGGAATTACGTGTCTCGGCTTTTTTATAATAAGTTGATTTAATTGGTATGTCATTTTGACTCAATTAGATCTGCAGGCTAGATTTCATTCTAGAAAAGATTTAGGACACGAACCTTATAGTTTACTTAATATGAAAATTGATTAATTTCCTTATACTACTATTTGGTATAAAGAATAATTGGTTCATTTTTTTATATTTGAACGGGTAAGCATGAAGCCAATAATTCGTAATTGGCTTAATTTATCTCTAATTCTAAAAGAAAAGACATCCAATTTGTAATCGTATTGGATGTCTTTTCTTTAAAGAATTCCATTATTTAAATATAAACGGTTTATTAGGAACAGTTTAGGTTGGTAATGTTAAACTGCTCCTATTTTATTTTTATAGAGTGGGTAAGTTCAACGCTGTATCGATATTATTTAAATCTAAAGTGATTTGTTCATTTGTATCCCAAGCGTGGTACCATCCTTTTTCCACCATGTATGCAGATATTTGTTCATGCATATCAAGAGCTTCCACTAAATGGTGAGTGAGCATTTCTTTAATTTCAGGCGTTCCGGCCTCCGTAACTGCCATGGCATAATTTCTAACTCCACTTTTAGCTGCAATCAATAAATCCATTGCAACCACTTGATCCGATAGGGCATTCATGCCAGTTAAATTTTCAATAATTGGATTCATGTTCATTCATCTCCTCTTTTACTGCTTAGCGTTGGAAAGGATAGAAGTATATTCTTGTAACTGTCTCGTAGATACATCTATGTCTTGCTGCATAATATCTTTTAATTGCTGATCTGTAACTAATCCTCTCATCGTTTTGGACTTAGTCAAACAATTGGTCTTAAATGCAGCCATTTCATGGACCTCAAGAACTTCATGTAAAGCGTAATTCATTTTTTCTACCTCCTTCCTCAAGGTTTTAACAAGACTTTTATACAATTATCCATTTTAGTGTCAAAAATCTCATAGCCACGCTTTGCTTCACTAAGTGGAAGTACATGACTCACGACATCTCCTGGATCAATTTTTCCGGTCGAAACTAATTCAAACATATATGGCATATAGTGGATCACAGGTGCTTGTCCAGAGCGAATATTGACGTTTCGGTTCATAATATCTCCCATTGGGAATCCATTATATTTGCCACCGTAAACGCCTGTAACTTGGATTGTCCCGCCTTTACGTACTGCTTGTGAAGCCATGATAAACGCACCAAATGCTCCGCCCTGCAGTTTCATTCCACTCGCAAGGAACTCCATATCAGTCATTTTACCGTCCATACCAACGGCATCGATGACAACATCAGCGCCGCCCTTCGTCATTTCTTTCAAATGCATTCCTGCATTTTCAAAATGTGCGAAATTTACAATTTCAACTTTGTTGGTACGTTTGGCGTGTTGCAAACGATAATCTACATAATCAACGGCAATGACACGCTTTGCTCCTTTTAGCCAACAGAATTTTTGAGCAAAAAGGCCAACCGGACCACAGCCAAGAACAATAACTGTATCTCCACCCTTTACGCCTGCATTGTCAACACTCCAATAACCAGTAGTCATTGCATCGGCAATAACTGCTAACTTTTCATCTGGTTCTTCACAAGTCTCTGGAATTTTGAAATGAGTAAAGTTAGCAAACGGTACTCTTAAATATTCAGCTTGCCCACCTGGATAGCCACCCGTCGTACCAGAATATCCGAAATAGGCACCCATATCACCATTATCATTGGAATTATCACATTGGCTTTCCAAATGGTTTTTACAGTAAAGACATTCACCGCATGCTATATTAAAAGGAATAATAACACGATCTCCCTTTTTTACTTTCGTCACATCTGGACCAACTTCTTCGACGATTCCCATTGGTTCATGGCCAATCACATAGTTTTCCTGCAGGTTAGGAATCATGCCATGAATTAAATGCAAATCAGACCCACATATAGCTGTACTGGTTACTTTAATAATCATGTCATCTCGTTTTTGAATCTTTGGATCTGGAACTTCTTTGACTACAACATTTTTAATACCTTGATACGTTACTGCCTTCATGATAGATATCCTCCAGTGTTAGTGTTCATCAGGTGTTCGGTCAAACAGACCTTTTCTATTGGTCTCAACAGGAAATAGATTCATTTTGCCAATCATCAATGTATTGTTGGCAGAGAGTTGGTCTAATTGATATTGTTCACTTAATTCGTATGGATGGAACCATTTTTTACTAATCATTAGTTCTGTAATTTCTTGGTGCATGGCAATCCCTTGCATTAACTGTTTTCGTAAGAGGGTTCTAACATCAGGTGATGCGGACTCCGTTAATGCAACAGCAATATTGCGAACGCCTTCCTTGGCACGAAGAAGAAAATCCATCGCAAATGTGGTATCTGCGAGCTCTGGTACGTGTAGCGAGTTTATAGGATCTAAATAGTCATGATTCACTGAATTTGCCTCCCTTTCAATCGATTATTGGTGTTGGCCGGTTTTGAGGAACAGGGGCTTCAAAAGGTGCACGTTGATAAACTGCCTGTAATTCTTCCAGCGATTGTATCGATTGTTCAACATCTTTTTTCATCAATGCTCTCAAATCATCATCAAATACAAGTCCTTGCATTAGTTTTGATTTCGCTAAGCAAAGGGTTTTAAAGTTAATAACTTCATGTAGATCCAATGACTCATGATCGGCTAATTTTTGAATATCCATTTCTGATTACCCTCCTTTTTTACGTGAATACAATGTTAGTGTTCCGAATATGGGAGGAAACATTCTATAATGTTTTTATAGGTGAATTATATTAAGTAGTTATAATGTACATATAATCCGGAAAATTAATTGGTAATAGTTAGGGTTAAACGCTTTGGTAGTCCTTTTTCTTGTTAGCTAACAGATGGGTTAGTCGAACAAGAACTCTTTTAATTACATCAAACTTTTTGATTTAAATATGACATGGAAGAAGGTTAGGCTAAAAAGTATAAAGGGAAATAGTGGGAGGTAAAAAGTGCTGGACTTGAAGTTCATGCTTTAAATCCTAATGCCGTAAAAACAATGAATGAAGTAGGAATCGATATCTCAAACCAAACATCTCATGTAATTAATCCTGAAATTCTTAATAATGCTGCTTTAGTTGTGATACTATGCGGACACGCAGTAGAATACCTATATGTAAATTATTTACATGTAGAACGAATTCACTGGGGGCTTTGATAACCCGTCAACAGCAGCAGGAACAGATGAAGGAAAATGACATGCTCTATAGAAGGATTAACAACATCCATATCTTTCCTTTTAAGAATGTTAAAAAGACGCCCCCCTGTTTTGATCCATTCCTTCTTTAATAAAAGCGTGACAGCCTTATGGGTAAGTATTGTTAGACTAATCAATATAGTGAAGCTTATAATAATAAAAGTATAATTTGTAAAGCGATTACAATAATCATTAGAATGAATAATTGGTTTCAAATTAATCTTCAAGCACTGTAAAGAACGTAAAGTAAGGGATTTATCATATAGAATCCATATTATATTTTTTAAACTAACTAGGGGCGAAACAAATGAAGGATTTCAGATATATTTCACAGCCAGGCTTTACTGATACCGGGATGATTTTTAAGTTTGTACAAAGAAGTAACGAGTTTATTCATACTTTTGCCGAGGGAGAATTATTGTATACGTTAGGGGTTAATCGAGAGGATATCGTCGGAAAGACGCTTCATGATTTGTATTGGGATGATATTGACACTGCCAATTTGCTAAACAGTTATTACAAAAAAGCATGGGCAGGACAGTACATTGAATATGAAGGTAAATTTAGAGGTATTTATTATGTAATTTATTTAAGACCTTTATTTCATAAGGATAAAGTAGCTGAAGTAGTCGGAACTTGTGTGGACATTACTAATAAAAAGATTATGGAAGAGGAAATTCTTCAAAAAGAACAAGAACAAAAATTAATGAATTCCTATGCATTCCAGCGTAGTTTGATTGATTGGTTAGATAATGGGATTGCAGTAACAGATTGCAATAAAAAAATAAGGCTCTTAAATAGGAAATTTTACGAACTTTTCCAGTTGAAGGGTGAAATTGATTGCCATATTGGGATGCACGCTTCGGATTTACATTACCTTTTTGATAAAGAAATTAATAAAATTAAGCTCGAAAATACAGAAAAACTAACAAAAATTACGAAAGAAATTAAAATAGATACAGGTATGACACTACGCTACAATTGTTTTCCCTTAAATGAGAAAAATAATTTTGTAGGCTACTTGTGGGAGTTTGAGGATATCACAGAACAAAAAAAAATGGAAAGAGTTATTGTTCAGGCAAAAGAAGAAGCTGAAAAAGTGAACATGGCCAAATCAAGTTTTTTGTCTAAGATGAGTCATGAACTGCGTACTCCGTTGAATGGAATTCTGGGTTTTGCTCAATTATTGGAGATGGATGAATCTTTAAATGAACAACAGCGTGATTTTGTACAGGAGATTTTAAGTGGAGGAAGCCATTTATTAAGTTTAATTAATGATATTTTAGACGTGTCAAGAATAGAAACGGGAAATTTAAAGATTTCTGTAGAGGAAGTTCATCTTTTAACTGTCATCAAGGAATGTATCAATATTGTACAACCATTGGCTAAGAAGAAGAATATTAGTATTTATAGCCAACTGGATCAATGGGAAGATATGATGGTTCTTGCTGATCCTATACGTCTTAAACAAATATTGCTGAATTTACTTGATAATGCTATTAAATACAATCAAGAAAATGGAAAAGTCATTGTTTTCTGTCGTTTACAAGAGAATAAGCAGTACATTCATATCGTAGATACAGGTGTAGGTTTTTCTGTAGAGGAATATACTAAAGTGTTTGTTCCATTTTATCGAATCGAAAATACAAAAGAAGAAGGTACAGGGATTGGGTTATCTTTAGTTAAACAGCTGGTGCATCTAATGGGTGGGGATATTAATGTAACAAGCAATAAAGGAACAGGAAGTGAGTTTTGTTTTAGCCTTCCTCTTCCAAATGATTCAAAGACTGTCATACAATGGGGTGAACAAACTGAATTTCCTCCAACAAATAATAGGAAGGAAGATAACTATCGTTTGCTATATATAGAAGATAACGAATCCAACTTGCACTTAGTAAGTAACATCATTAAATCGCAGCCTTCCTATACGCTCTTATCAGCTCGTACAGGAAAAGAAGGAATAGAAATTGTAGCAAACGAAAAAATAGATTTGGTTCTTCTTGATATTAACCTCCCAGATATTAATGGATATGAAGTATTTGAAATTTTAAAAGCAGGCAAAGAAACGAAAGATATTGCTGTCATCGCTGTAAGTGCGAATGCAATGCCAAAGGATATTCAATATACATTAGATAAAGGATTTGATAACTATTTAACAAAGCCCATTCATGTACAAGAGTTTTTGACAATCCTAAGTGAAACGCTAAACAATACAATTAATCAAAATATTCCAGATCATAAAATTTTAAGTACGGGACCACATGGCGAGGAAGCTGCCTCAGCAAAAACACTTCGTTTATCTTTGAAAGAGCTAAAAAAAATTAAGAAAAAGAAATATAAGGCTGCTATTGCTATGCATTATACTGGAAGTGATTGGTCAAGGTCTCAATTGGAAGGAATGCAAACTACTTTTGAGAAAATGGGCATTGAGGTAGTAGCGGTGACAAATGCAGAATTTAAATGGAAAAAGCAAGTAGCTGACATTGAAAGCATTTTAGCCAAAAAACCGGATATCCTGGTGAGCATTCCAGTTGATCCAGAATTAACTGCAAGTGTATATCAAAAAGCAGCCCAAGCTGGTGTCAAGCTGGTGTTTATGGACAATACACCGAATGGTTTGCAGCATGGGAAAGATTATGTAAGTATTGTTTCTGCTGACAATTATGGAAATGGCATTGAATCGGCTAATATCATGGCTGAGAAATTAGATAGAAAGGGTAAGGTCGGGATTATTTACCATGATGCTGATTTTTTTGCAACCAAACAAAGAACGGAAGCATTTGAAAAAACTATAAAGGAAAGGTACCCTGACATTCAAATTGTCGATCGCAGGGGAATTACTGATTCGAATGATGGAGAAAAAGTGGCATCCGGTATGATTGCTGAACATCAGGATTTAAATGGTATTTTTGTTGTATGGGATGTACCGGCTGAAGGAGCTTTGAGGGCAACTCGTACTGCAAAAAAAAGCAATTTAGTCATTACGACAATGGATTTGGGTATGAACGTCGCCTTGGAAATTGCACAGGATGGACCTATTAAAGGGCTAGGTGCCCAGCTACCATACCAGCAAGGAGTCGCCGAAGCGATTCTAGCAGGGTATGCCCTACTTGGAAAACAAGCGCCACCCTATGTAGCCGTTCCGTCTCTAAAAGTAATGAAAGAAAATGTAATTGATGCTTGGCAGCTCGTTTATAATGAAGATGCTCCAGATATTATTCAAAGTGTTGCGAAATCAAGAAACGCTAGGGAAAAGGGGGAACAACAAGATGAAAGTATTGATCGCAGACGATGATGTTACCTCAAGAAAATTGTTAAGGTACTTTATTGGGAGTTTATCCAAATATAAAATTGTTGGAGAGGCCGCCAACGGTGAAGAATTGATACACTATGTTACGAAAGAAAAACCGGATCTTGCTTTAGTCGATATCGGAATGCCCTTATTGAATGGGATGGAAGCGGTTAAAGCATGTAAAGAACTTTTCCCGACTTTACAAGTTATTTTTATTACTGGTCATGATAATTATGCACTTGAGGCATTTAACGTAAAGGCAGTAGACTATATTTTAAAGCCAATTGATAGAAATCGTTTATATGGTGCTTTAGAGAGAGCTTCCCAAGTGTCTATTTCACTAGTCGATAAAGAACATTCATTTAAAAAGGATTTAATGATTAAACAGCAGAAAAATATAATGTTTATTCCATTAGAAGAAATTATCTTTATTGAAAGACTTGATCGGAAATCTGTTATTCATACTAAAAATGGTAAATTCGAGACAAATGAAGCTTTAACTAGCTTGGAAGGTGCCGTTGATTCTAGGTTTATGATATCTCATAGATCTTATATTATAAATGTGGAACTTTTAACAAGAATTGAAGCAACGGGTCAAATGTATAAAGCCTATTTTAAAGATTATAAGGAAACTGCAAGGATTTCCAAGCATAAAGTAGACAATCTGCAAAGGTACAAATTATTATAAAACATAGAGCTCAGCAATAATTGCTGAGTTTTTTTAATTTGTTGTTTTTTTGTTTATATGGATAAAAACGACGCTTAAAAGGATTTTTAAAGAGTTTGAACCTCAGAAAATGTTGTCTGAATCCAATTAGACAATATTTTTGTATGCGATTACAATTCTGTTATAGAGAAGAACAAGAAAAGAGAGTCGTAAAATGGTGCGAATAATAGATGTAGCAAAAAAAGCAAATGTTTCAACTGCTACAGTGTCAAGAGTGCTAAGTAAACCTAACACTGTAACGGAAGAAACGACTGAGAAAGTATTACAAGTAATTAAAGAATTAAACTATCAGCCAAATGCATTAGCTCGCCAGTTAAGAACATTAGAAACGAAAACCATTCTAGTCATTGTACCTGATATAACAAATCCTTTTTTTTCGAAGGTATTAAGAGGAATTGAGTCTGTAGCTGTCATAAACGGATATCAAGTTCTGCTTGGGGATACGGGCAATGATTTAGAAAGAGAAAATGGGTATTTAAATATACTTCTGCAAAAAAAAGCTGATGGAATGGTTTTACTAACGGCGAGAATGAAATCGAAGAACATTGAGGAAATGGCTCTCAAATATCCTGTAGTTTTGGCATGTGAATATATAGAAGGTTCAGCCATCCCCACCGTTTCTATTAATAATATCAGCGGGGCTCAAAAAGCAACAGAATATTTGGTTAAGCTGGGACATAAAAGGATAGGATTTATATCAGGTCCCCTAGGTGGAGTGATAGGCCAAGATCGATTAAAAGGATTTTATCAGACAATGACACGATACAACCTGACAGTTGAGTCCATTCTAGTGCAGGAGGGTGATTTTTCTTATGAAAGCGGTTTTAATATAATGAATCAATTATTGGATCTTAATCATCCTCCGACAGCCGTGTTCGCAGCCAATGATGAGATGGCATTTGGAGCTATAAATGCTATTTCTTCAAAAGGATTAAGTGTTCCACATGATATTTCCGTAGTAGGATTTGATGATATAAAATTTTCATCTATTTTCAAACCGGCTCTTACAACCATCTCACAGCCAGCTTTTGAGATGGGCACGATGGCAATGAAATTACTTATAAAGTTGATGAATAAGGAAGAAATTGAAAGACATCAATATTTAATGGAAGATCAGCTTATCATACGCGATTCATGCTCAACACATCTTTCATAAGGGAATAAGAGTTCTTTTGAAAATGTATCTGATGATTTAAATCTTCTTATTTTTTAAAAATTAAGATGTAATCGATTACAAATGGTTGGAAAAAGAATTGCTTAATATCCGATTAAAAAGGGATTTTTAGTTTGGGTTCTTGATAAGTACAATCAATTACAAATACAGGTAGTAAACACAGCTTCTTCTTATAATAAATTAAAAAATATAGTCTTTTTCTAGAATACTTTGTAATCGATTACATGTATTTTGATTCAATTATTTCTTATCTAAATTAATTTAAGGAGGTGATGAAATCCCAGTATTAATACACCATGTACTCATAAGGAATCTTTAAAGATAGGAGAGAAACCATGAAACTAGGATATCAGACAAATACGTGGGGCGGGGTAGTAGGGCATCCTGCCGGAGTCACTTCGATAAAAGACCTTTATTACCTTGCAAATGGATCAACAGAAGAAGCTTTAAAGGATATTGCAGAAGTTGGATATAAAGGATTTGAAATGTTTGACGGAAATCTAATGGAATTTAAAGATAGAAAAGAAGAATTTAGAGCATTGCTGAACCGTTACTCTTTAGACTTTATTGGAGTTTACACTGGAGGGAATTTTATTTTTCCAGATATTTTGGAAGAAGAATTATTAAAAATTGAAGAGGTTGCAGCTCTTGCTTCTGAACTAGGAGCGAAGCATCTAGTAATTGGCGGAGGAGCTATCCGTGCGAATGGTATTTTAGAAAGCGATTACACTGATTTAGGCAATGCTCTTAATCGAGTAGTAGTAATTGCAGAGAAATATAATCTTATTCCAAGTTATCACCCGCATTTAGGAACAAACGTAGAGGCCCCAGACCAGCTGGACAAATTAATGGCACTAACAACGATTAATTTATGTCCGGATACAGCGCATATCGAAGCAGGTGGAGGGAATCCGGTAGAAGTAATTAAAAAATATGCAGATCGCATTAAATATATTCATTTCAAAGATTATTATAATGGAGAATTTCTTCCTTTAGGAGAAGGACATCAAAAGTTTGATCAAATGATCCAAGTTCTGGATGAAATTGGATATGATGAATGGCTTACAGTAGAATTAGATAGCTATAATGATCCGAAAAAAGGAGCAGAAATCAGTTTTAACTTCTTATTAAGTTTTGAAACGGCAAATAAGTCTTAAGGTCAAGAAGAAAGTAGCAGAGATAATATATTAGAAACTTGAAGTCTAATTTACCATAACGATATAGAAAATGTTATTTAAAAGATAATAGATCAGAATAAATAGACTACTTTCATAGGAGGAGAATAAAAATGAAAAAGTTAAACGTAGGTATGATTGGCGGAGGATTTATGGGGAAAGCGCATGCACTTGCTTATGCAGGTATGCCAATGTTTTTTTGGCCGGCGCCAGCAGTTCCTCAACGACACACAGTGGTTGATGTGACCGAAGAGTTAGCAAAAGATGCAGCAGAACGTTTAGGATTTGAAAACTATTCATCTGATTGGAGAAAGGTAGTAGAAGATCCTGAAATTGATATTATTGATATTGTAACACCAAATGACTCTCATGCAGAGATTGCCATTGCAGCTGCCAAAGCAGGTAAACATATCATTTCAGAAAAACCGTTAGCACGAACTGCAGCAGAAGCAAAAACAATGCTTGACGCAGTAAAAGAAGCAGGTGTTAAACATATGGTCGCATTTAACTATCGCAGAACACCAGCCGTTGCTCTAGCAAAAAAATATATTGAGGAAGGAAGAATCGGAAAGATTTTAAACTTCCGAGGCACATACCTGCAAGACTGGTCTGCGGATCCTAACTCGCCTTTATCATGGCGCTTCCAAAAAGAGCGAGCTGGTTCAGGTGCATTAGGTGATATCGGAACACATGTGATTGACTTTGCAAGATATCTTGTGGGTGACATTTCAGAAGTAATGGCTATTGCAAAGACATGGATTGGTGAAAGACCGATTCAAAGTGGCGGGGTAGATAAACTAGGAACTGTAAAAGCAGAAACTGATGTACCAAAAGGTAAAGTTGATGTAGACGATGAATTTTCAACTTTAATTAAATTTGATAACGGCGCAGTTGGAAGCATTGAAGCGACTCGTAATGCCTGGGGTCGCAACAACTTCTTAACATTTGAAATTCACGGAGAGAAAGGTTCATTATACTTTAACTATGAACGCCGTGATGAGCTTCAAGTATGTTTCTCCAATGATCCAAGTGATAGCCGCGGATTCAGAACGGTTTATACAGGACCTGCACATCCATATGGAGAAGGTCTATGGCCAATCCCAGCATTAGGAATTGGGTACGGGGAAACAAAAATTATTGAAACATATGATTTCCTCAAATCAATCGCTGAAGATACAAGCGTATCACCAGATTTTGAAGACGGTTATCAAATCGCCGTTATTTCAGATGCTATCCTTGAATCAGCTGAAAAAGGTGTATGGGTTAATCTTACAGAAAATTTAGTGAAAGCTTAAGCAATAGTTTAGTAGTGGCTAGTCCTAGTAGACTAGCCTTTATTAGAAATAGAGTTGTTGATTTGTGATTCAGATCAATAGAGGCAAGTCAGCAAACGGCTATATATAAAGGTTTTAATTCTCTTTTTAGCTACTACGTAAGTAAAAGAAATCATGGAAAATACAGTTTATTAAGGTGGAGAAAGAAATGGAAAAAATAAAAGTTGGAGTTATTGGGACAGGGTTTATTGGACCTACTCATATTGAGGCTATCAGAAGACTCGGTTTTGTAGAAGTAGTTGGATTAGCAGAACATGGCCAGGAAGTAGCAGAACAAAAAGCGGTTGAACTTGGAATTCCGAAAGCTTATGGGGATTATCGTGACATGTTAAAAGACAGTGAGATTCAAGTTGTTCATAACTGTACACCTAATCACCTTCACTTTCAAATTAATAAAGAAATTATTCAAGCAGGCAAACATGTGTTATCGGAGAAACCATTAGCTATGTCTAGTGAAGAATCAGCCGAGCTATTGAAATTAGCTAAAGAGCACCAGGTCGTACATGGCGTAAACTTTAACTACCGCCAATTTCCGATTGTAAAACAATTAGAAACAATGATCAGAAACGGTGAGTTAGGGAAAGTCAACTTAGTGCACGGAAGTTATTTACAAGACTGGTTATTGTTCGAAACAGACTTTAATTGGCGTTTAGCTCCTGAAGTCGGAGGGAAATCACGAGCGGTAGCGGATATCGGTTCTCATTGGTGTGATACAGTTCAATATGTAACAGGTAAAAAAATCGTCGAAGTTTTTGCTGATTTAGCAACTGTTATACCAGTAAGAAAAAAATCTACTTCTCAAGGATCTACTTTTGGGGGACAAAAAGGACAAGAAGAAGCATATGAAGATGTTCCGATTAACACAGAAGACTATGCATCTGTTCTTGTACGTTTTGAAGACGGGGTAAAAGGCTTATTTACTGTGTCTCAAGTAAGTGCAGGGCGAAAAAATAGACTAAGCTTCGAAATCGCTTGCAGTCAAAATTCTGCTTTTTGGAATCAAGAAGAACCAGAAAAGCTGTGGATTGGCTATCGAGATCAACCAAATCAAACTCTTCTTGCAGATCCTACTTTATTTAATCCTGAAGCAAAATCGTCCATTCATCATCCGGGGGGCCATAATGAAGGCTGGCCAGATGCATTAAAAAATGGATTGTTGAATTTCTATACCTTTATTCGAGAAGGTAAAAATCCTTTAAGTGATAAAGCCACTTTCGCGACATTTGAAGATGGACATATGTCCATGTGCATTACCGACGCCATTTTGGCAAGTCATGAACAACAAAAATGGATGAAAGTGAAGGTAAAGCAGGAGGTACGTGCATGAAATTAGGGGTGTTTACAGTTCTTTATCAAAACTTGCCTTTTGAAGAGATGCTGGACAAACTATGTGAAATGGGTGTAGAGGCCGTTGAATTGGGCACAGGCAATTATCCAGGAAACAGTCATTGTAATCCCGATGAATTACTAGAGAGCCCAGAGAAATTAAAAAGATTTCAAGCTGCCCTTACAAGTAGAGGACTTACAATAAGTGGTCTAAGTTGTCATGGAAATTTACTGCATCCAAATAAGATAGTTGCCAAAAAGGCTCATGATGTGTGGAGAAAAACAGTTTTATTAGCTGAACGTTTAGAAGTGCCGGTGATTAATGGATTTTCTGGGTGCCCAGGTGACCACCCAGGTGCCAAAAATCCGAACTGGGTAACCTGCTCTTGGCCACAGGAATATACAGAAATCCTAGATTGGCAGTGGAATGAAGTAGTCATTCCTTACTGGAAAGAGGAAGTGAAATTTGCAGAGTCACACGGTATCCATCAAATTGCGCTTGAAATGCACCCGGGGTTTGTTGTGTATAACCCTGAAACTCTCTTGAAATTAAGAGAGCATGCTGGGCCAAGTATTGGAGCTAATTTTGATCCAAGCCATTTGATTTGGCAAGGGATTAATCCAGTAGAAGCCATTAAAAAACTTGGTCGAGAAGAGGCTATTTTTCATTTTCATGCAAAAGATACGTATTTGGATCAGGCAAACATTAGTGTTAATGGGGTATTAGATACAAAACATTACAGTGATACTTTGAATCGTTCGTGGACATTTAGATCCGTAGGATATGGGCAAAACGAAAAAGTATGGAAAGATATGGTGAGTGCGCTTCGTGCGGTAGGATATGATTATGTGATATCCATTGAACATGAAGATATGCTAGCTTCGTTAGATGAAGGATTAAGTAAGGCCATCTCTTTATTAAAAGGCGCACAATTTAAAGAACAATTAACTGAAATGTGGTGGGCGTAATAGTATATTTTCTATATAATTAACGATAAATACCCAATCGGGTATTTATCGTTAACCATTGAAGAGAACCATCTAATGAGTAAATGTGACTATCAGCATTGTTAAATATATAATTTTGAGGTGATTAAAATGAATGCGATTTCAAAAAGAGAGCAAAACACCAAAGGTCTTCCATCAGCTATGATTTGGGGCTATATCGCAACTCTAATTTTTATGGTAGGAGATGGTCTCGAACATGGTTGGCTTTCACCATATCTTATTGAACATGGCTTAACCGTTCAACAATCTTCTACTCTCTTTGCAGCATACGGAGCTATATTAGCAATCGCCTCCTACTTTTCGGGTGTCCTTACAGAAGCATGGGGACCAAGAAAGGTTATGATAGCAGGCTTGGTTATCTGGTTAGTAGGTCAAATTCTTTTTATTGAATATGGTCTAAAACCGCATAATTATGCAGTTATGTTACCGACTTATGCTATTCGAGGATTTGGTTATCCTTTATTTTGCTATTCGTTTTTAGTTTGGGTTACGTATCGCAGTCCTGAACGTATTTTAGCTACGGCAATAGGGCTATTTTGGGCAGCATGGAGTGGCGGTCTTTATGTTGTTGGAAGTTATTTTCCAGCTTATATGATTCCGAAAATCGGATATATTGGATTAATGTGGAGTGCGGTCGTATGGGTGTTAATCGGTGGATTAATTGGAGTTGTTGTTGTAAAAGGCCAAGTACATGAACGTAAGGGTAATGGCAAGGAAAAATTGAAAAGTTTACTCAGTGGACTAACTATTTGTATTGAAAAGCCAAAAATCGCAATAGGCGGAGTTGTTCGTATAATAAACTCCACCGGCGTAGGTGCTCTTCCAATCTTTTTCCCTCTATACTTGTCCTCTGAATATGGATACAGTACAGAAGAATGGTTACAAGTATGGGGAACTATGTGGGTGGCCAATATCTCTTTTAACTTAGTCATTCCTTATATCAGTGACAAATGGTTAGGTTGGCGAAAGACAATTATGTGGATTGGCAGTGTCGGTTGCGGTGTAATGACTCTGGTTATGCTTTATACTCCTCAAATGTTCGGGCATAATTTCTGGGCATTAACTGTGGTAGGCATAATTTTTGGAATCGTTCTATGTGGTTATGTACCACTCTCTGCTCTAGTAAGTTCATTAGCACCCGAAAAGAAAGGCTCAGCTATGGCTATTGTAAGTTTTGGGGCTGGAATGTCTTACTTTATTGCACCTGCAATTGTAGGAACATTCATTGGTAGCATGGGTGTACACGGAGTCATGTGGATATTTGCTGGTTTGTATTTTGTTAGTGCTATTTTGATGATATTTATGAAATTACCAGGTGAAAAAAAACAAAACAAGAGCAGTTATTCACCTGAGAAACAAGTCGGTTGAAAGTAAGGACAATCAATATGGCAGACAGGATTTTATACTGTTTTAACGAATTACTAAAGTGAGTGGATATCATATAACAAACATAATAAAAAAGTCCTTGAAATTCAAATGATTTCATGGATTTTTTTATTTTCCTAATGGACAAGTTAACAGGTGAATTCTTTAGAGATGTTAGCAATGCATGAGTTATTTTATACTCCCATTTAAAGAATCTCTGCCTAAAGTGTGTGAATCAAATGAGATAATTGCAGAAATAAAGTATCCCTTGTATTAAGGTTGTTCATATGCAAAATTAATAAATAACTCTTCTTTCTTAGCCCTGCTGCTCTAATTCTTAGTCAGCGATCTCCTCCACATTTAATAAAGCAATTACCTATTTGCTCTTGTAGAGTAAAGCTCTCTTTTTTGATGTGTTTCTTCTATTGATGATAAAGAAAGAATAAATAAACTCTAAGATTGTAGCTAAAGCTAGAATAGGCACAGTAACCTTAATTATAATACCAAAAGTACTTGCTGTATCAACTGATAAAAGAAACAATCGAATTGTAACTACATACAAAATTATCGAAGTGACTAAAGAAACGATTGATATCTTTAACGCATTAAAAAAAATTCTCCATACAACTGACCGTTTTTGGTGTTTATTAACAGAAAATCAGTAGGATATTTAAGTTAATGTAGAGAAGAAATTGCGAATAATTGAAACAAATAGGCAGATTTAATCATTCTTCAAATGTTCCTATATTTTTTTGCCTCTTGTTGTTGATTAACAAGCACTATCTAAGATAAATCGTACTCATTATTAAAAATATGTCTTATAACAGACATTGTAAATCTAACCAATAATAAGGAAAAAGAGAGAGAATAAAAAGTAGTTGTCCAATTCCATCCATTTTTATATTTAATAAGGCGTGTATTTTTTTCTAGCCACAGCTCAGCAATAGTCATAGGTATACTGAAATACAGAACTTTTAAAAGGCACTGAATGATGCGGGAATCCTTAGTTAGTTGATTATAAAAGACACAAGTAATTGGGAAAAGTATGTAATCAAACAACACGCTTGTTTTAACTTGTCTTGGAAATCGGGTGGGATATTGAACATAGCCTCTTTTTACAATCAGATTATCGACCAATGATGCATAGTAACTTTTTATAAAGAAAACAAGGAGCCATTCCTTTGCAAGTGGTTTTTTTATTAAATATATAAAAGAACTAATACCAAAGAGATAAAGGAATTTTATAAGGTTTATTTCAAATTTTCGACCCAATGTTTAGCACCTCCACAAAGATAGTTTATCTTTAATGCAGAAGGTTATACTAAGGAAATTCCATAATTAGATTAGTAAACAGTGAATAAGCAAGGTTCTATTTTGATATAAAATTGTTTCCAGGTTATGAACATTTTCACTTAAACTAACGGGTAGCAAATGCTTAATATGTACAACCGCTTTCTCACTTATTTGAAATAGAAACGGTCACCGTGACTCTAGACAAGCTGGCGAGAAGGTTTGCTCTTTAGTCTTCTTGACGGATTGGCTGATACCCGTGCTGGAGCTGGACATTCTATAAAATATAAAAGAATAATCATAGGGACAGCTCTACTTTTTCAAAGAGGAAAGGATCCGCCCCTGTGATTAAAAACTTATTTTCTTTTAAGAAGCCAGTCTTGAAAATCGGTGGCAATTATTCTTTCACCTGTGATTCCCTCTGCAGCAGCTGAGGCTAAAAAAACAATCGGCTCGGCCATAACCTTTGGATCTAATAGCTGGAATTTTGATTCAATCTCTTTTCGAACTTCGTCCGGAATCATCCCGGTAGTAGTGGCACCACCCGGTAAAAGCATATTCACCATAATTCCATATTCCTTTAAATCTTCGGCCATTATATATGAGAGTGATTCAGTAGCTGCCCTCGATGGTCCATAGGGTACAAAACCCTTTCTTTTCATAGTCTCATGGTTCATAGAAATATTAATCATTCGCCCATGACCTTGTTCCATCATTAAAGGAGCAAACCCTCGAGCTACTAAAAAATAGCCTGTGAGATTGATGTCAATTAAATCTCGAAACCCCTCTGGTGTTACTTTGAAAAATGGCTGAGGCTCGACTAAAAAACGCGGGTTTACTGTCCTCATTCCAATTCCCGCATTATTGACGAGAACATCGAGTTTCCCCCATTCTCTTTTCACCCATTCGACCGCGTTATTGACGGATTGTTCTGATCGAACATCTAAAGGAATTCCAACAGCAGGATAACCCTCGCGCTTTAATTTCTCTACTGCTTGATCCAATTTAGTTCCACCTCTAGAAGCTAACGCCACCGTGGCGCCACCTTGAAGCAAAGCCTCCGCCATGGAAAATCCTAGGCCGCTTGAAGCACCTGTTACGAGTGCATGGATATTTCTTAACTCTTTTGTATTCATTGGCATTTTCCCTCCGAAATGTTATTAAACCACTGACTGATACAGTATTCTATGTAATCATCACTTTATACGAAATTTCTTTAAAAAGCAAAGCTATGATAAAAGAGTAGGGGACTTAAATTGCTAAAGAGGCGGTTTAGCTTAAATACATTTCTTCATAAAGTTAAAAAAGAAAATTTTCCTAATTTCTTATTTATAACAGCTTACCGTTGATTTGGGAATATTGAACTTCACTACCTGCTAATTGAATTCTACTTCATCTGGAGACCTTTAAATTAAAATGTTTCCTTCCTTCTGAGAGACTTATTAAATTTCGAAAACAATCAATTCAACCATCTTTTCGTATAGAAAACCTTATTAAGAAACATGCATTAGAAAAAATATAAATCATATATATGAGATATCCCGTTTGAATGTTTGAGGAGGATATTATGAAACCTATGTTACCTAGTGAAAAATATTTCGGTAATTTAGAACTAGTTTATGCATTTTATGGGGCTATGCCTACAGGTGTTACTGTTTCAGAAACCGGTCGTATTTTCATTTGCTTTCCGAAATGGGGAGACGATGTTAAATTTACAGTGGCGGAAATTGTTCAAGATAAATTGCAGTCTTATCCCAATTTACAAACCAATTTGGTTAACTCCGAAAATATCACAATGACTTTCATCAGTGTCCAAAGTGTAGTCGCTGATGGAAGGGGAACGCTTTGGATATTAGATACAGCAGCACCCAATTTTTCTGAACCTATTAAGGGGGGAGCGAAATTAGTCGCTGTTGATTTAGAAACCAATACAATAAGAAAAGTATATACCTTTACAGAAGATATTGTTCTACCTACAACTTATCTGAATGATGTCCGTTTTGATTTTCGTGTTGGAAAAGCAGGTTATGCCTATATAACAGATTCTTCTTCAAAAGGACCAGGAGCTATTATTGTCGTAGATTTATCAAATGGAAACGCGTTTAGACGGTTAAATGGAGCAAAATCAACTTCACCCGATCCCTATTTTTTACCGAAGGTAGAAGGTGAAATTTTGATGAATAGAAACATAGATGGCTCAACTTCCCCATTTAGATTGGCTTCTGATGGAATAGCGATTTCTCCCGATGGCAAAGTTTTATTTTTTTGTCCACTAACCAGTCGTCATCTTTTCTCGATTCCAACAGAAGTTCTAAGGAACCGAACTATACCAGACAAAGATTTAATTTATCATGTGGAGTATTGGGGAGAAAAAGGTGCTTCTGATGGAATGATCACCGACGCAAAGGGAACTGTTTATGCTGGAGATTACGAAAACAACAGTATTCGTAAGATATTTCCAAATGGCATAATGGAAACTATCGCACATGATCCGAGAATTTTGTGGCCGGATACTTTTTCAATCGGTCCAGATCAATATTTGTATGTCATTGTGAACCAATTACATCGACAGCCTAGATTTCATTATGGAAAAGACTTACGAGAGAAACCTTATAGTTTACTTCGTATCAAAATTGATGAATTTCCTGCTCCAACCTTTTCATCATAAAAATAGTCAATTAATTGTTTTCATTATATAGTGTAAAACAAACACGAGTAAGCAAGAAGTATTAGCTTTATTTACTTCTGCCAAATAACATCAAAATGGTTTAATAGAAACAGTTTATTTGGTTAGTGTTAAACTGTTTAAGGGAATTTTTTACAATATCGGTAAATTCAATGCAGTATTAATATTATTTAAATCCAAACGGGTCTGTTCGTTTGGATCTCAAGCATGGTAATCCTTATAAGCTTATTTAATAACATGAATACTGCATACATAT